>CAIQQL010000079.1 GCA_903873955.1 uncultured archaeon
GGGGACCATTTAATAGCAAATGCTGTCTTGCAGCTTTGGCCCTTCATACCGGCGTTGAAATCAATGCATTTCCTCATCGTCAACTTTTTGGTGCTTTTGGAGCAGCACTGCGTGCTTATCAGAATTTAACCACTCATGAAAAAAACTAAAAGCCAACCTCGCGTGAAGCAGAAAGGAAAACCAATGCCTAAGAAAAAAGAGAAGGCTGTGAAGCAGGTAAGCTCCGCAAAAGAGAGCTTATTTAGGGGATTTGAAATAGCTGATTCCACTATTGAGCGAAAGAATCTTCCCTGCAGCCAATGTGTTGCTGAGAGCTGTGGTTTAAGGGACTGTAAACTTCAAGTTTTCAACATCGGTGAGGAAAAGGTCCTTTCTGGAGGACTATGCCCTAAGGGGAATACCCATCCTTCCCAAAGAAGAGCCCCAAATTATGTTGAGCTGTATAAATCTATCCTTTCTCGTCATCTTAATGAAGTCTCTTTTGCAATAGGGGATCTTTCAGAGAGCAAAAGAAAACGTGTTTTCATGCCGCGAAGTCTGACCTTTCTGAATGAACGAGGTGTATATTTTGCTACCCTGTATGATGCCTTGGGCTTTGATGTCGTTCTCTCCCCTGAGTCGGATGACGAGATTGCTCAACTCGGAAAGACTTATGCACATTCAGAATCATGCTATCCAGTCATTCTTGCTCATGGTCATGCAGCCTATCTCATGAAACACCTTCGGCCTGGCATCGATAAGATCTTCTTGGCAAATGTCATCCGTGCAGAAAACCTTAAACTTACCTTCTGCCCTTATGTCTCATCTGCGGGGTTTGTCATCAAGGGTAATTTAGGCCTTTCTCAGACGGACGTATTGATGCCTCTTTTCTTTTTTGATAGCATTAAAAATCCCGTTGAAGGGTATATCCTCAAGGATTTACAACGTGTCTTTGGAAAAGGAATGTTCTCCTTATCTCAAGTGCGCAATGCAATCACTCTCGCCCAACAACACCAGAAATCGTTCCTTGATGAAGTCTATTCCAAAGGGAATTCTCTTGTGAAAGATCTGACGAAAAGACATGAACCTATCTTCATAGGTATTGGGAGAGGGTATACTATTCTAGACAAAAAGGCAAGTTCAAAAGTGGATGATCTTTTTGCTACTCAGGGCCTGCATTTTATTCCTACGCTTTTCTTTAGTTATGACTCTATTGACGAAGCCCCCTTTGCAGAGAATATGTACTGGTATCAGGGCAAGCGTATGATTCAGGCAAATGTCGGTGTGGCCTTGCATCCACGAATGTTTCCCGTGAGGTTGACCAATTTCAACTGTGGCCCTGATTCCATGCTGCTCGCCCATGAGGAAGATATTATGAGAAAGGCAGGGAAACCGCATCTTGTCCTTGAGACGGATGGACATAACAGCAATGCCCAGTTTGGAACACGCATTGCTGCCAATTATGAAGTGGTGAGGATGTATAAGGAGCATAAGGTCACTCTTGCATCGCTCAAGGATATTCCCATTACTCCGACTCATGTTGAAAATAGAATAATCGGTCTTCCTAACATGGGAGACTCCTCATATGTAGTTGCGGCAGCATTTAGAGCCGCTGGGCTCAAATCTGAGGTTATGCCTACTTGGACTACTGAATCAATCTCCTTTGCAAAGAAATACGTGAGCACCAACACCTGCCGTCCCTTTTCATTCCAGGTAGGAGATGCTCTTGCATGGTTTTCCTCCTTGCAAAAACGAGGGATTGATCCTAACCTCTCTGCAGCAACATTCTTACCTAAATCCTGCGGTCCTTGCAGGTTTGGACAGTATTCTGTTGTGCTCCGTAAGATTTTTGATAGGGCTGGCTTTCAGGGTGTCCCCATCTTAGACCCTTCTGACAGGGAAGGATACCAGAACCTTGCTCTTCCTAAAGATAAAATCACTCTCATCTCTGCTCTTGCTTTCAAAGGGATGGTTGCAAATGACATCTTACTTAATGCTCTTCTCCGTACTCGTCCTTATGAAAAAGAGAGAGGGTTAGCAGAAACAATCTATCGTGAAGCACATGCCAAACTCGTCACTCTCCTTGAAAGCAATGTCTCTCTTGGAGAATTGGCTGGCATGATGAAATCCTATGCGACCCGTTTTCAAAATGCCTGTAAGGATGTTCCCAGAAAACCTATTGTTTTGATGATCGGAGAGATTTTCATACGTTGCAATGAGGCTTCAAACGAAGACTCTATCAAAGTTTTGGAAAGGCATGGTCTTGAAGTCATACTAGAACCTTCTTCTGCTTGGGTCGACTATATCAACCGTGGTGGCGTTCGTGATTCTTGGCGAGAAAAAGATTATCAAAGACTCACCCTTTTCTTAATAAAACAGACGGTCATGGATCAGATATTCAAGCGTCTCTACAAACCGTACAAATCCTATCTCGAAGGACGTAAACCCCATAATTCTCTTCATCTTATCGATGCTGCCGAAAAAGACCAGGTCTATAGCTATGATGTCCGCGGAGAAGGGTCGATCTCTATCGGCACACTATATGCCTTTTTGCATGGTGAGCTTTCTGTAGATGGCGTCTATCAGGTAGGTCCCTTTGGTTGCATGCAAGAGACCGTTGCCACCTCCAGGATCCAGGCATTACTCAATGAACGCCTGAGTTCCTCTTCTGAACCACAAGAATCTCTCATGCCTTATCTCTATGCCGTATTCGGAGAATCCAAGCTTTCTAATCTTGATGCCGAGATTGCTCTTTTTGCTGAAAACTGCCGTTTACGAAAATCCTTATCCAAGCCTCGCGAGTAAATTTATATACTAATTTCCCTCCTTCTGCTTATGAGGGTGCTTGAAGTCTTAATTTTCATTCTTTTAGTCTTCTTGTTAGGGATAGGGTTTTTCTTCTTCTATCAGACATTGCATCCAACAACAGAAAGCTACAGTCTCGATAAAATCAACCTCACTGAATATAACCTCTCCTTCCATAGCAATCAGTTTATGCCGAATATGCGCTTTGCAACTTCTAACATTACCTACCTCATTGATCGTGCCTGCAACATCAAGAAAGTCGGGGAGATGCATGACGCATTCTTGCAGCTTTCTTCCGTGACGCCTCTGCAGTTTATCCCTGTTTCCCAGGATCCTCAGATCAACGTCCTTTGTTCGGCCCCGACAACGACCAGTGAAGAACTTGGAGGATCAAACTACTATATTGCAGGAGAAGGAGGACCAACCGATGTCATCAACCTCAGTGGGGCAGGGTACCTGATCCGTGCCGGAAAAGTCGCTCTTTATCATCCTGAAAATTGCAATCAATCCAAACTTGCCCTTCACGAACTCCTGCATGTCTTGGGTTTTGACCACGACAAGAATTCCCAAAGCATCATGTTTCCCGTAACCAGTTGTGATCAGGTCCTCGACCGGAGTATCATCGATGATCTCAATACCCTTTATACCTCGCCTTCATTACCTGACCTTGCCATAGTGGATGTCCAGGCGAATCTTACTTCTTCAGGCCTTCTTTCCTTCAGTCTTTTTGTAGTCAATCGTGGATTTGCAGATGCCAATGCATCCGTATTGAACGTTCTTGTAGACAATATACAATCTAAACAATACACCCTCAATGCAATCCACCCTGGTTCCAAGAGATATTTTGCAGTCTCCAATCTTCTGTTAAACGACAAGCCTCATTCACTTTCCTTTACTGTTTCTCCTGCCCAAGGAAACGACGCGGCCCCTGCTGATAATCGCGTCGATCTACTTTTGTCAAGAGGTTAGGGTAATCTTTAAATAGAACTCCGGCTTCTTTTTGTCAGGAACTCATGGCCGAAAAAGAGCAGGTTATCAAGGAAAAAGTTGAATATAATGGTATTTTTGACTTCAAAGGTATTTATGGCTTTGCTCATAAATGGCTTAAGGAAGAGTCATACGGTGTCGTTGAGGAAAAGTATTCTGAGAAAGTTTCTGGCAATGCCAAGGACATCAATTTTGAGTGGAAGTGCTCCAAGAAACTTTCCGATTATTTCAAAGTCGAAGTCAGTGTAAAATTTGAGATTTCTGACCTTTCTGAAGTTGAAGTGGAAATCGATGGGAAGAAAAAGAAGACCAACAAAGGTAAGATCTCTATAGAAGCCAAAGGGATTTTGGTTCGTGATCCGGACAGCAAGTGGGAAGATACGCAATTCTGGAGATTTATGCGTGATACCTATAATAAATATGTCATTCCTTCTCGCGTAGAAAGTATGCAAGATCGGGTCTTTTCTGATATCAAGTCATTTAAGGATGCTTTAAAAAGCTATTTAGAAATCGTCGGTAGAACTTAAATTTATTGTTTTCAATACAAATATTTATATAATCCTTCTTTTTTCATTAACCATGGAACATAAAAAAGGTGTGCTGTTCATTGCTTTTGCTTTAGTCTTTTTTCTCCTTCCGTTTGTACTCGCTGATATCGCTGTTGTTGATAAAATCGACAAAGGTTCAAGCGTCTTAGTGCGTGCAGGGGCCCCAGCCTATTATGATCTTGTATTAAACAATACCGATACTCCTCAAAGCATACAAGTCTACTCTTTGGCTGGTATGAACATCCAACCTACAGGGATTCTCAATGTTCCATCGGGAATCAGTACTGTTTCCTTGCAAGCTTATCCCGAAGATTCTTCAAAAGAACGTTATCGTGGTCCAAATATCCGTTTTGAGTATTCGATTAAGAATTTGAATAGTAGTAAAATCATCCCTGACTTTCTTTATATCTCCATTTATGAGCTTAGTGAATCATTATCTTTCAATGCGAACCAGATTCAATTAGGAGATACTCAAGCTCAACTGCAGGTCAAGAACTTACAGAATGCCTACATCCAGAATCTCCGCTTGCATATTACTTCCTCTTTTTTTGATGTGACGCAAACAATTTCGTTGAAACCTAATGAATCACAGACTCTCTCCATTCCTCTCAATAAAGACTACAAAGATGTAGTCGCAGGATCCTATCTCTTTACTGTCGAGGCCAGTGCAGACAATGCAGTGGCTCGTTTTGACGCTCCTGTGAATTATATCCAAAAGACAGACGTATCATCCCAGCAGACTACTCAGGGATTCTTAGTCAGAAAGGAAGTTGTGCAAAAGACCAATATTGGCAATGTACCAACTGATGTGCAGTTGCAGGTGAAGAAAGATATTTTCAGCAGGTTGTTCACTATTTATTCTGTTGAGCCTACCAATACCCAACGTGAGGGATTCAATGTGGTTTATTCTTGGAACAAGAATCTTGCGCCTACGCAATCGTTCTCTGTGGTTGCGACGACCAATTACACCTTTCCATTCTTCTTTGTACTTTTAGTAGTTATTATTGCATTGTCGGTCTATGCTTATACTCGTACGAGTGTCGTGGTAAACAAAAGAGTCTCCTATGTGAAGACTCGTGGTGGGGAATTTGCACTCAAGGTTCGGGTACATGTCAAGGCCAAGAAGTTTGTCGAAGACCTACAAGTTGTTGACCAGCTTCCTGGAATGACTACGCTTTATGAGAAGTTTGGTATCAAACCTACCAAGATTGATACTGCAATGCGTCGTCTTACTTGGAATGTTGAACGTCTTAATGCCGGAGAGGAACGCGTCTTCTCTTATATCATTTACTCTAAAGTGCGGGTTGTCGGTCGTTTTGAGCTTCCTTCCGCTTTGGTAGTCTTTGAGAGAGAAGGGAAGACCCATGAGGTTCTTTCCAATCGAACTTTCTTTATCTCAGAGGTTACGCCTAGTGCGGATTAAGCGGGGTTAATCTCCTCTCCTTATGATTTTTCTTCATTACATCCTTCCTTTAGTCCTCTTTTATTTTCTTCGTGATAAACTTATGCTCTTGGGGTTATTATTAGGGAACCTTATCGACCTTGATCATGTCTACTATCGTATAATCGGCAAAGTTGGTTGGTTCTCTTCAGCCTGTTCCTCTTTGGGCAAGGAATGCAGTATCGGCTTTTATCCTTTGCATAACCCCTATTTGGCATTGCTTTTCTGTTTAGGCACACTCTTTCTTTTTTCAAAGAAGAAACCCCTACGTCTTTGCGGCTGGATTTTCCTTGGTGCATTCATCCATTATCTTCTGGACGCGCTTGCCTTTTTTAGCGGTGTTATGATCTAACGAAATATATAAAAGACCTCTCTCTTTCTAGTAGCCATGTGGAACCTGAAATTTACCGTGCATAATCTAGACACTAGCTATGCTCTTTTGACGGAGAAGTACAAGGTTGTTGACTACATGTACCCTGTCGACTATTATGTCAAGGGCAATCGCATATTCATCCTGTGTGCCCATCTTCTGGAGGGAGAAGAATCTGAACGAAAAAAATATGCTCTAGCCTTAAAAAATCATAAAAAAACCCTTAACTTTGAAGACAATGGGAAACAAATCATCACTTTGATTAGGGAGGAAGAATCGTTATATTCCCATCTTTTTGATATTGAGCTTTTTCATCCTGCTCCCGTCATCATCAAAGAAGGGTATGAATACTGGAACATCTCCTCTTGGAATAGGCGTGCTTTGGAAAAGTTAATTGAAGAAATTGAGAAATGGAGTCATAAATTTTCTGAATTCCATCTTCTAAACCTTTCTAAAGCTGATCTTTCAGAGATTTATTTTCCTAGAATTCTGCCTGAACTTCCAGAAAAACAGAAAAGGGCATTCGGTATTGCCATGGAAGAAGGATATTACACCTGGCCAAGAAAAGCAGATCTTGCGCATCTCTCGAAGAAGATGGGGGTATCTATATCCACTTATCAGGAACATTTACGAAAGGCCGAAGCTAAACTCCTGCCCTTTTTTGCAAGCAGCCTTCGTTTCTGATTTTTTATTTCTTGAATAATCTTGTGACTACAGCTTGGTGATTAATTTCCTGCCCTCTAATTTAAATATCCTTTTTAATATAGGATTAGTATGAATCGGCGAACATTTTTAGTTAGCGGATTAGAAGGTCTGGCCTTGTGCCTGGCTTCTCCTCTATCTTTATCTGCTCAGAACACCAGAGAGAAACTAGGGGCTTATCCTGTTGTTAAAGTGACTGCTGCAAGGGTCGTTACCCCTGAGATGCAGCATGCGTATGACCAGTTTTCTAAGATTAATCTGACTGGAAGAAAATATGGTGAATGGGTCAAAGGCTGGGATGAGGTCACCGCCGCAGTTGCAGATAAATTCTTTGGAAATGATGACCGTACGACAGGATCTATTGAAGCCTACAATCTCAAAGAACAAGAAAAAATAGGAAAGACGACATTTAAAGACGGGAAACTTTATATCCCTGTTGTGGGATTTAACCCAGAACGGGAATTTAGTGGCATTGTCACCCCTACTAACAATCCTCTTGACTGGATTATGGCTGGAAGGAAGGGAGAAACGCGAAGAAGGCTGACTAATGGTTATCTGGAAGGAGTATTAGGTTATCTGGAAGAAGGGTTATCCTCTTCTCATGACATGTTCGGTTCGGTCAATGACTCAACAGGGCTGATTGTCTTGGAGTATGACGAACATCAACAAAATGGGCCTCTTGTCGTATCAGCGTTCTACAGACCTTTGGATAAGAAGGATGGTAAAATCTTGACCCTTGAGAAGATCCTTCCCTGCCAATACAATCTTCGTGCTCGCGAAGTCTCAGAGTCTATGGTCCAAAAAGATCTATAGGCATGAATCTTAGCTTATTCTTCCTTGTTTTAAACTTAAGTTTTCTATTCATATTTAATCAATCAAAGCTTTTTTAAATGCTAAACAACTGCTTTTCTTAATCCCTTTAACCAGGGTGAAAGTATAATTACGACGGAAAATATTCGTAGTGGTTATATTTTTTCAACCCTCCATAGCTCAGTGGTTAGAGCGTCCGGCTGTAGAAAATAGCTAAGGGATTACCTTGCTAGCAACTTACGTTGTTACATCTAGCGCAGACATTCCTATAATTAGGAGCACACAGAGAACCTAGTTCCCGTGCATTATAGCCAAAAGCTATAACAGGATGAAGCGTGACAAGCCGCCATTGAACTTTTGGGTAGCTGGAAAGCAGACCCCGGAAGATCCCCAGTTCGATTCTGGGTGGAGGGATATCGGTCCCCAACCTTAGGAATTTTATTCCTGATGTTGGGGATTTTTATTTTACTTCTTACCTCTTGCTTGTTGGCTAATGATGCGATGGAGAATAGAAAGCCTATTATATACTTGTAATATCCTTTCTAGATGGCAGAAAAGGTCTTCCACAAAGCCTCTTTTGAATCTCAACGAAGATCTAGGCTCATTCTGATGAATCTTCTTCGATTTTTACTAATACTTGTTTTTTTCTTTGCCTATTTTGAGGGAAGGAAGCTTTTACTTTTTTCTTCCTTTGCGGCATTTGTGCTAACTTTCGCATCAGACATCTCTTCCTTGATCTTCAAGAAGCAGTCAGATGCATTGTATGAAGTCATCCTTATCTTGCTTCTCTTTGGTCTTTTATCCTTCTGGGAGATTACTGGGGTCTACATCAACTTCTGGCCATTGGCCTTGGGAATGAACCTTGCGAAAACCATTGCTATCGGTCTTCTGGGGCTGACCTTGGTCTATGCTTTCTTTAAATATCTAAAATTGGAAGAGAACGCCCTTGCCATATCTTTCTTTTCTTTTTGTTTTGCTTTCACTCTGGGTGTTCTCTTTGAATTGGGCGAAGCATTATTTGACTGGATGTTCCGGTTCCATATTACCGATGCTAAGATGTTCGGCATCATGGGCGATTTAGGGTTGATGTTCTTGGGATCTTTAGTTGTTTCTTATGCAGGGTTCTACTCGCTAAAAAAAGGGAATCCGATCCTGATCAGCCGCTTTTTGGAAAACGTTTTTGATAAAAACCCTCGTTTTTTTGGCATAAAAAACTCTTCTTTATCCGACGATTCATTACCCCAAGTATTAGAATTAATCAAGTCAGGGGAGAGCAATAAGGTTGAATTTAAGTCCACTCTCAGAAAGAACTTACATACCAATACTTTTGATAAACAAATTGAGCATGCCATCCTTAAGACTCTTACCGCTTATCTTAACTCTGAGGGGGGCACTCTCCTTGTCGGTGTCTCAGATACGGGAGATGTCTTGGGTTTAGAGTCTGACCAATTCCTGAGCAATGACCATGTTCATAGCTATCTTGTGCGCCTGATTAATGATCATATAGGGGCAGAGTTTTTGCCTTTAATACAGGCCCATCTTGTTTCCGTTGATGGAAAATCAGTCCTTAAAGTAGACTGTAAAAAAAGTAAAACCGAAGCTTTCTTGAAAAGTGGAAAGGAAGAACAATTTTATGTACGCCAAGGCTCTGCAAGCATACCTCTCAGTGGACGGACTCTTTTGAACTATATTGAGACCACGTTTAGAACAAAGAACTAGTTAGTTTTTCGTACGGTTCCAGGAAGGATTTCCTCTTCTTTATCCTCTTCCCTTTTTCGTCTTAACAGACATAACAGTGCGATGAGGAAGACAAGAAAATACATAATAAATCCATAGACACAAGTAGGAATACCTATCAACGAAGAACATCCCCCTCCTAAAGCGCAAGTTTTTTGTGTTAATTCAGTATATGAAAGATATCCTGAAAATATCATTCCTGCAATGGCGATAATAAGAATAATCGTTAATCCAATCTTCGACCTCATACAAGGCAAGATACTATTTTATATTTAAAGTTATCGTGGTCCGTATTGAGGCCTATTAGCTTACTGTCCTGAACAAGTCTCCTTCTTGTATTGCTTCGTGAGGAAGGTAATCTTCTAGATACGCGAACCTTAGGTTACCTTGCGGCATAACCTTGTATCTGTAGGCACTTACCTTTTTTGCATCTCCTTTCCCGACTACCATTATATCTTGAAAAGGAAGTATTCTACCTTGGTCGTAAGCCTCTTTAAACTCTAGGGGTCCTTGGCCTTCAAATCTCAATAGTTCTGTGAGTGTCATGGAGTTTATTTTGTTAGAACTGGCTTAAAAACTTTCTGCTTCTATTTTTTCAAATGAACATCTAGCTGGGGGAAAGGCATCCCGATATGATTCTTTTGCAGTGCGGAATAGATCTTCGAGTTAGCTTCATCAATCGCTGCAGGACGATCGTCATAATTGTCCACA
>CAIQQL010000080.1 GCA_903873955.1 uncultured archaeon
AGCATACACTTGGCAGCAGAGGCGAATTCAGCATTATCCTCAATAACAAGAATTTGTTTTGGCATGGTTTGTTCTTTACTTTTTCAAAAAATAGTCCTCAACTCGTTTACCCTCAAATTTCGGTTTTACTGAATCTTCATCCATACAAAGCATTCTAGAAATTAAGTCCTAGAAATCCTCCGATAGTTTGGCTACTGCTTGAAGAGGTTTGTGAAAAGTCGATGCCTAACCCAGTTTCAAAACGCTTGTTTCCTATTCCAAGCCTGACCTTTTGCCCGGCGGAAAAAAGGCCCCTCTCACCATAGTCAGTGACAGTTTCAACTTGGACCACAGCATTGATCTTCCCCTCTTTTCTGAAAGGAGGAGTCCAACGTAAAGTGGCTACAAGCTCACCATAAAGTAAGGGGTCATGGTCTGTTGGAAGATTGATGCTGTTTATTGCATAAAGAGCAAGGTTCTTTCCGATAGATTTGGAATACTCAAGACCAAATCGGGGCTGAATGAGAGTTCGATCACCTTGATCGATAAACTGGGTTTCATATACCGCTCCAAAACCATTACCAAGTCTGTAGCTTAGATCAACAAAGGTGAAAGGACTCGCTTTTTGTGTATTATAACTAAACGTGGTCGTATTTCTCGCAAAATAGTTTAGCCTAGGCATCAGATTGCCAAATGCTTTTAGGTCTGCAGTGGAATATTTGTCTCCTCCGCAGCACGCTCAATAACCTCAATGGTTACCTGGGCGATGGTACCAGGTGAAAGTTCTTTTTCTAACAAGCGAGGTATGACAATGATTGCCTGGCTACCATGTTTTGCAATCTTCTTGGTCAAAATGTATTTTTTCATGTTCACAAAGTATCTCCCATATCAAGAGTATCTCTTGAAGTAATCTCTGGCTTGCCTTTTTGATTTAACCCCATGACAACGCCATTTTTCTCAAAGGCGCGTCGTATATGTAGATAGGTCAGTCCATGCGAATCAATGTATTGAGAGATGCCATTTAGTGAAAAGGTCGTGCCGTTGTATCGGGGAACATTTTCGTGATCATAGGCAAAACGATTTAATACGACCAGTTTTACTTCCCTATCAGATTCTATTTGTCCTTCCATAGTAGTATAATATATACATAAGCTATGTATAATTGGTATTTAAATGTTGCTATTTGTTATCACTTTATAGTTACATTTAAATAGAGTTAGCGCTGTAGCTTAGCTACAGCAAACCCTTCATGACAGCCCAAAAACGTCAGATTATCATAACAAAAAGAATTGCCAAACACGGCAAAGACACGATTATAGTAGTCCCAAAATCACTATCAGGTATAATTAAACCAGGGATGCTGACACAATTAACCATTGACATTTTGAATGAGACACCGATGCAAGAAGAGGAGACGGGAGGCACTGCACAATGAGTGATGAAAAGTTAGAGAATCCCAGGTTGGAAACGGACGATTCGCTCTATAATGGTACTAAAGGATTGCATTGCCTGGCACGGGCGAAACTCGCTAGGATTTGGTATTATGACCCAAGGTTAAAAGACACCAGTTATAAACATATCACAAGCAATCTCCTCTGCAGGCCAGTTACCTATCTTGCACTCGTGGAAGGCAACGCTTCCCTTCTAGAAGAAACAGAAATAAAGACTATGGGAAGGGGCGCTATACAGGATTTACGTGCACTGGTTATCTACTTAGAATTAATTGAACAAAATACCGGGTTTTTCCTAGCAGAGACAAGTCGCAAAGAAGGATTTTACTCAAACTTCTACAAAGAAAGGATAAGCAGCAAGTTATACATCGCAAAAGCAAAAAAAGCACTTAAAAATAGGATAGGAGGGACATTATGGGCCTAGATCAGGAACTTGCACGAATGAATAACGGAAAAAGTTTGCGGGCAAGGCAAGGAGAAGATATGTTCGACTTGATCAATGAAAGATGGAGAAGAGTCAAATTCCTTTTTGGGGATGATACCCCAAAACAGATGAGTCTTGAAGAATTCCTTCAGGGAGTTGCAGAACCAAAAATCACGCCTTATGCAGAACTTACTCCAGACTTAAAAGCCAAAGCAGACGCTTTAAGAGTGAAGTTCCCTCAATGGAATAACTGGGGATATTATCTTGCAGGAAACATCAAGAATGTATTTGTAGCCCAGCCAGTTTTTGATGCTTCTTCAATACCGATTAGATTTGCAGTCAAGATGGACAAGTCAGAAAAAGAGATCCTTTCCACTGCCCCCTCACAAGCAATGTTGCAACATTATCGAAAGGCCTATAACGCCAGACGCGAAGCAAATATTGCGTTAAATACTGCCGGGTTGTCCGGTTTTGCATCACCAATAGAAGGTCGGGACCTATCAGATGTGGGTTTTCCAAGATGCTATGCATATGCTGAACAGTTTGTCCCTTCGGTTTCTCTGCAACAGCTTCTTGAACAAAAGGCGACGTTCCCTAAAATCATTGCAACCCACTATGCAAGGAAGATGTTTGAACAATGTGAAGGCTTTTTTTCAAGGACAGGACAATTGCATCGTGATCTTAAACCATCAAATCTTCTTGTTGCTCTAGGAGAGCGGGCAGGCGACCTCGTTATCACTGACACGTCCGCCGCAGGAAGGCCGAGTGAAGCAAGAGATGAATTTACGCATTCTTGCCCTGGAAGAAAAACTTGTGACCCTCGGCTTATGAGCCAGCGTACAGGCCTTTCCTCAAAATATGATGAAGCGTCAGAGGTATACTCTCTGACAAAAATATTCGGGATGATGCTCCTTGGTGAAGATTTTCTCCCAGTGAGCCCATATGACAAGAACCCGTTCAATGAAGGAGAGTATACGTCCCAGCTGACGAAAGCGTTGGACCAAATACCAAATGAGTCAAGACAGTATAGGTCACTGCTGTATGCAGGATTAAGGTATGATAAGAGAAGAATATCCACATTAAAGGGCCTGGTCAAGAAACTTGAGGAGATTGAGAGACCGACAGTTTGGCAGAAAGTCAAGCAAAACGGGATTAGAAATTCATTGATTGCATTGACGGGTCTTTCGGTACTCGGGATAGGAGCAAACACCGTATGGAAGAATTATGCAGAGTTACATAAAACAAAACTGGTCCTTAAGGAAGAACAAAGGACATTGATAGTTGATGCCGATTGGAACGGGCAAGGCAAGCTACAACCTTCAGCATTGTTTGATATGCAGGTGCAGGTTTCCGGACGGGGACAGCGATATCCTCGATCAACCTCAGCTTTACAACTGCAGCCAGGAGAGTCCGCAACAGTTTTTGTGGATATCGTGCAAAAACCGCTCCCATCAAAAGATCTCAATTTACCATACTTGGTACATCCTATCAAAGTCTCAATTGAGGGAGCGACAAACATCCCTTCAATGAAGTTCAACACGACAGCAAAAAATCCAAAATCCGTTCCACCAAGAAATTATCCCATGTTTGGCGGATACCCGCAGTCCACGTTCTTGGAGATTCCCACAAATTTCCCTTCCGGAAATTATACAATCGTAGTGGATGCAATGCCCCCATTTGAAGTAAATAGCCGTAACACAAATGAGTTTATATTGGACTATAACGGGACAAATGTTCTCGCTGAAGAACGCATACCATTAGTTATTGGAGAGCCAAAAAAAGAGACTATTTGTGTCGGGACCATGCAGTTTTCATATTCAGACAATAATATAGAATATGCTGCTTTGACGTACACCAATGGAGGTTTCTCTCAAAAAGAGCATTCAAGTCTAGACGCACTTATTGCAGATTATCATATTCCCGAACTTAATTATTCCCAGATAGATTGGCCCCATTTGTCGCATATACCCTTACCGATTGACAAGAATATCCCGACAGGTAGCTATACCCTTATAATTGACATTAGGGACAAGGGTACAGGAAAGATTGAGCTTTCAACAGCCTATCCGCTGGCTTACGGATCTTTCAAAGGATATAACCTAAAAGACTGGAATTTAGCACGACCTTCTCAAGACTTCAAAGAAAAAGTTGAGATATATCGCGCACAGATAGAGTCTTCAAAGCAGCAAACCGGCAAGGGGACTAACGGCTTGATAAAAGTCACGAATACAGGCAAGTAAATGATAGACGAGGATAGAGTCAACGCCCTGCTTTTTTTCTAATAAGGAATATCCCTGTTTATAGATAAGATCTCGGCCTTTTTTGTTGATTTCAGCCAGAATCTGAGGATTCTTTTTCAGATAAGATTCCTGGATTTGTTTATTGAGTGCTAAAGCCCCTTCCAACAACTTTCTCGTGTCAGAAGAATATTTTGTTCCTTTTTTTACCGCCTTCAAAAGGTAATAGATCTCTCTTTGCCCATGGACGACCATCATTAAGAAGGCCAGATGAAGACTTGCCCGCGGATCAAACCGCTGTTTGAGGAGAATACGCCTACAAAAGTGGTCGTATCGGATGATCCGATCCTCTAACTCCTCCACATCTTCGCCCTTGCCATCTTTTTCAGTTGCGCCTCTTAAGATCGCTTCTTCAAACAGAGCATCAATGTTCAAGAAAAGTTTCTGCATGATGTTCTCGAACTGGTCAGCGGCAGGTTCAGTCACATTCTCGACAACACAATGTCCCTGCTCTTTTTTCACAATTTCAAAACCGATCATTCTATTCTGGATAATCTCATGAAGAAGAGCATACTGGTCTTCGTTTTCAAAATCAACAAGGATGCGATCATATCCAAGACGATAGGTATTGCCTATCAGAATACGAATAAGGGACTCTTCCATACCCACGAGCTTTATAGAGGTTTCACGTTTGAGTTTAGGAATTTTAGGTGCAATGATGAGCTTTCCTTCTGATTCTTCAATATCAACTTCATCCCCTTTATCAAGACCATGGGCCTCGACCCACTTCTTGGGAAGATGAACTGTGATACCTCCAAGACCTTGCCGGATTAACTTTCGCTGCATGATTTATTGAGGCTGGCTGGTTATTTAAATATTATGAATATTAATAATAGTAGAAAGATATTAAATGCTTTTTTCTCTTAATATGATGTAACCTAAAAGTAGTCAAAAGTCTTGCCTGAGTATTAAGGGGCGAACCCTATCTCTGCGGCAAGGCTTACTACAGAAAGGGAAGGAAACAGAACCATGAACAACAAAACAATAAGAAGCATCGGACTTGCAGCAATCGTAGGGGCAAGTAGTTTTATGCATTCAGTGAAAGCTGAAGAACAGCATACCAACCAGATAAGCACAAAAAGCAGCAGTGAAAAGGTAAAGGATGATCAAAAACAACCTTTGATTAAAGACGTTTACATCGAGACTGGATGGCACTCAGAATATCTCGGGTCTTATGGATTTAGCATCACCCCAACACCAGTTATCCAAAGTTCATTAGGATTCAGTGTTGACAGAGTAAATTTCAGTCTTTGGAGTAATTATGACCCTAAACAGGGCCTGACTGAACTTGATCCGGGGATCTCTGCAACGTGGGAGACAAAATATCTTAAAATAACCCCCCAGTTCAACGTGTTCACGTTTCCAAGCGTCAGTAAAACTATTGATGATTCATTAGGTTTGACTTTGCAAACCAAGCATCTGCCATTGGATGTCAGTTTGTTTGGAGTGCAGGCCTTCGGAGAAGGAAGTCATGCAGGAAGGCTGTTTCAGTTAAGCCTCGGAAAGACACTCCCGCTGACCTTTGTCTCAAAGAGACTGACCTTAGGCGTAGCAACGACGATCACCTACAATGATCACTACTTCGTCAGAGGAAACGGGTTCTCCGTAGTTTCTACAGGGGTAAACGCCAATTATGATCTGGGCAAAGGATACTCTGTGTCTTCAGGTGTTAGAGCTCAGATGTCCTTGCAGGATAGGTTTGGTAAAGTGTTTAAAGATGATTCAGTTTTCGAGTTCTCTTTCTCTAAGAAATTTTAGAGACAATGAACCCCTGGACACAATAGAAGAGAGAAACAACAGATTTTTAATGCAGCCGGGGGTAATAGGTCCATGAAAAAAGCTGTTTTTGTCATTGAGCATCTCGAGCCTGAGCTCTGGGATTGGTGCATAATTGAGTATAAACACATTTCACAGATGGTAGGAAAAGAGCAGGTGTGGTTCACGAATATCAAGAAGGAAGATATACATAAACTGGCTCCTTTCGGAAAAGTGACTGAACAATCAGTCAAGGAATTAGGGCTTAAAGATGCCTGTATTTTAGATCCGGAAGCGCCTGAGACACTGACTCCTCTGGCAGCAAAAGAGTTCACCTACTTTGTTTTCGGGGGTATTCTCGGCGATCATCCTCCAAAGAAAAGGACTGAAGAAGAACTCACCTGCTTCCTCAAAGACATAAGGGCATTTGACATAGGAAAAGAACAGATGAGCACAGACAATGCGGTTTTTGTGACCAAAGAGATCATTGAAGGGAAAAACCTGTCTAATCTAAAGTTTCAAGATAGTTTAGAGATCGAAATAGATGAGATTGAATCAACCATCCTTCCATTCAGGTACACACTAGTACAAGGAAAGCCACTAATTAGTGAAGAGCTGGTCAGGTTTATCAAAAAAAGAGACAAAGTAGAGTAGATCTATCTATGTAAAAGTCTTCTTGTCCTGCGCGATTTTCGAACACATTTTCTCATAAGGATACTATAAGAGAGGGCTTCTTAAAGATTTTCATGGCCAAAAAATGGAAAAAAAGAAGAATATAGCCAAAAAAACATATAAAATATTTAAACCATAAGAAGCATGGAAGGTCAATGAAAAAGGAGATTTTGTCTTTTATCGAACAGAACCAGCTCTCACCGTTTGAGAAAAGCAAGGTGAGTAGCAAAGAAGAAGGAGAAGAAATCTTCAAAACAAAGGACGCACGAGCCATACATATGAAAGTGCTTGCAAAACTGTCATCAAATTTTAAATTCGACCAGACCTCTCTCCTCTGGCAGGCATTTCCTCTGACAAATACAAAAGAAGAGATTGAAAAAAGACAAGGATTCTTCAGGGAGATTACTGAAAGGAAGGATAATGCCTCCCTTAAAAAACTCAAGGTTCCTAAGGCAGTCTGGAAACCTAAATATAGTGTCATTACCGTTACTGAAGATGAAGACACATTAATGCAGTTGAAAAAAGCTGACTGTCCGGTCCAGTTCCTTATTTCGCAATATGATGTAGAATCCCTTGCAGGATATGAACTCATCCAGGTTATCAATTGTGAGCAATTCTCCCATATGCTTGAACGATTGCCTCAAACAGTGTTCATTGACCAAGTTGAGGATATCTACCTGGAAAGATTCCTGATATTGCTCTCAAGTTGGAAAGAAAACATTGAGATCCTAGAAAGAGAGAAAACAAATCCCGATATTGAAGGTTTACTCTACGAGATACAATCCCTATTTCCACTCTTGGAAGAGAAAAGGACAGAAGTGTTTTCCAAGGAAGAAGCAGACAGGGAACTTGAAAGGATGAATGAGGTTATTTTCTCCAAACTCAAGAACCTGACCATTTCAGGAGAAGTGCTTTTCTCCATGATGAACAAAAAAGAGTTGCCTTTGGAGATTCGAGAGATCCTCAGGACAGAGATCAACCAGAGCAGGCTGCATGAGGGAGTTTTAAGGATGGGTCTACCATTGAGTCTTGATGAAAAAGAGCTTGACGCGCAGATACAGGCCCAAAATGCAAATGAGTTTGCAACATCCGCAGAGCGAGTAAAGAAGAACGCAAAAGAGCTTAAAGCCTTGCCTCAGAAACTGCAAAGACTGAGCGAGCAGCTGCTCCTTTTCGATTTTATGGCAGGTATCTCAAATTATATCACTCAGACAACAGCTATGCCTGAAACAGCTGAAGAGCTTTCTTTTGAGCAAGCCCAAAGCCTGCTGATTGAAAATGCCCAACCCATCTCTTTTCATCTGACAAATGCACACCGATGTTCAATGCTGACGGGAGCAAATAGCGGAGGTAAGACTACCTTGCTTGAGCATATCCTGCAGGTAATCTCACTCTACCAGTTAGGGCTCCCCATGAAAGGAAAAGTCAGGACTCCCTTGTTTACAGAAGTGTTCTACTTTGCAAAAAACAAAGGATCGCAAAGCAAAGGGGCGTTTGAAACTTTGCTAACGCAGATGTCCATGGTCAAACCAGGAAAAAGGACTTTGATTTTGGCCGATGAGATAGAAGCAGTAACAGAACCAGGTGTTGCAGGAAAGATCATCAGTGCGACAGCAGATTACTTTTCAAATAAAGGTTGTTTTTTGGTGTTCGCGACACATTTAGGCCAGGAGATACAGAACCATCTGCCAAGCTATGCAAGGATAGATGGGATTGAGGCAAAGGGCCTAGATGAGAACAACGAGCTCATCGTAGACCATAGCCCAGTCATAGGAAGATTGGCAAGCTCTACCCCTGAGTTGATCATTGAAAAGATGTATAAAACAAAACAGACAGAGTATTTCAACCACTTATACAGCTGGCTTAAAAATTCACCAAAAGCAGGGCATTAATACTTATAGTTTCTTGGAGGCTTTGGATAATATCTCTCATTGGAAAGATATTCTTTGTTCAGGATTTTTATATAATACACCAGCCCTGCAACAACAAGCGCGACAATTACCACAACGAGAAGGATAAAAATCGCATCTTTGAGGTTCTTTGAGAGATTGCCCATACCCAGATAATCAAGGATATGAGGTTGACGGGTGACATTCTGGGCCGTCTGATTGTTTCCCGTACCGGTTATGCTCGAGGGGACTTTTCCAGGTACTTGAGCGGTAGTGTTGGTTGAATCAGAAAGATAGTACATCGTGATATTCGCTTTTCCAGCAACGATACTGTTCAAGGTGACCTGAAGACTGTAGAATCCTTCTAGATAGAATTTCATACTGTCATGGATGCCTAAAATTGCCTGTTGAGGAGTGGAAGAGACATTCACGATTACATAATCACTTGTCACATTGATGACTCCTAAGCCATGCTGCGCGCCCTTGATGATGAACATGGACCTCTGTTGCGGACCTAGTAAGAGGGTCAAAGGAAGATTAGGGCCAAAACTCGATCCATCATAACTCAAAGTGTTCACCCAGTAACTTGGAGCTTCAACCACATTGACAGGATTGCCTCCTCCGCCACCGCCTCCCCCTCCTCCGCCACCGCCTCCTGAAGAAGGAGGAGGACTGCTGCTACCATGATTGATAGAGAAGTTGATGGCATAAGATCCTGTATTTCCGGCATAATCAGTTACTGCAACTAACAAGGTATAGTTTGCATTGGTATTGATTTCAGGAGAGGTTGTTGAATAGCTGCTTCCTGAAAAAGACCAGTTGACGAGGACATTATTGCTCATGTCCATGATGGCCATCCAGCCAGACTTCGTGTCATCAGATGAAGTGATGACGACATTAATCGTCTTTTCATAAGAGAAGTAACCTGCACTAGGAGAGTTGATCGTTGGGAAAGGTGCCGTACGATCAACCTTGAAAGTCGCATTGGTAAAATTAACATTTCCAGCACTATCGTTTGCATAAGCGTTGATGGTATAATACCCTTCAGATAAAGGCAAGAGCATAGATCTATTATTGACATATAAAGCAGGTATTGAGCTATTGCTTGAACCGTTATACAAGAAGAACCACAGGGAGTTTGTGTCACTTGAGTTCGTGAGATTAATATTGACGGTGACATAATTTCCGCTATACTGAGGATTGTTTAAGGCTGCATTTGGCAGAGGGGAGGTTATTGCAACATAAGGTGGAAGGATGTCTTCATGTGCCGCAAAATAAGAGAGATGATAGGTCCATATCACCAAATCACTTCCCGAACTCACAAAACATTCCCGGAAACCGTTAATAGACAACGGTGAATAATCAGTAGGGCTTGCGCAGGGGATTGTAATCAGATGCAACAGCCCATTTTCAGACCAGGCAGCACTCTTGTTTGCCATGCCTGGAAGGACAATTTTTGCAGGTTGCGTAAGGTTCAAATCAATAGTGGAACCAACCTTTAACACAACGAGAACATTGCCTCCGGCAAGGGCCCTGAAAACAGAGATATTTGTCGAGATATTGACCAGGGTAGGCAAAGCAAAGTTTCCAGTCCAGTTATTACCAGAGATTCCAGTATTGTTCAAGAACGTGACGCTATAATTCAAAGAACCATTGCTTCTGATAAAAGTCACGACGAAAGTGCTTAAGGAGGGTAAATTGCCATCACTATGGGTGACCTGGGAAAGATCAAGGGAGATATTTTCATTCAGAGCCCTGCTGCCATTGATAAGAATTAGAGAAAGACTACCGAACCCATCAGGAAGGATGAGCGTAGTGATATTGGCAGGAAGAGTATAATTGGACGTATTCAGAATCTGGGCATAACTAGGCAAGGCAGAGATAGAGAAGGTTACATTCTTGTTTGAGATATGATTATAGGAGTCATTTGCGTAGAAAGCAAAGGTATAACTGCCATTTGAGAGATTGGTAAGGGTTATAGTCGAT
The DNA here is from genome assembly GCA_903873955.1 of uncultured archaeon. Lineage (GTDB taxonomy): Archaea > Nanobdellota > Nanobdellia > Pacearchaeales > GW2011-AR1 > VGKP01. The sequence continues at coordinate 10,454 of CAIQQL010000080.1, forward strand.
CCTGTAAACATTCGATTGCTTGTTCCATTGAAGAACCAGAGGCTAGACACATTAGAAGCATCCTGAGCACTGAAATTGATAGTGATTAGTTGGTTAATAGCGTAAGAGGTGTTGCTTGGCGAGTTAACAACAATAGAAGGACCAAACGTGTCATTGACAGTGACCCATAACGTTCGAGTGGAGGCACTAAAGTTCTGAGAGTCAAAATAGGCAACGGTCACATTGAAGTAACCTACACGAGGAAGATAATAATTATCGCTTAAAGGAGAACTACCCATATCAAAAAGTGACCCATTGAAATAAAGTCCGATAGGGCCTTCACCTGAGATAAGGGTGGCATTGATAGGTATATAGACTCCAGGTTCATAAATCGTGAGATTATTTGCCGAATTGTTCAGGTATAACCCGAGAAGACTAGGAGATTGGGTTAAAGTGACATTTAAGAAAACCGTTGCTGAGGTATAATTCTGGCTAGCATTGACAAAGAATTGATAAAGATAATTTCCAACTCCAAGCGAGGCATTATCTCCTAGAGAAAGATTAAGACCGTTTCTGAATATCTGTAATGTTCCTCCAGAAGTGTTTCCCGTGGCGCTGACCCAATAAGGGGCAAGAGAGGTTATATTTGAGCCATTGCCATTCAGTCTTGCAGTGATATTTGGGATTGCTGGGTTGACAACTAAGGTATCAATCTCGGATGAAGCAGAATAGTTTTGACAACCGAAGGTTGTATAATTATAGGTATAGCTAGAGGCACCAAGGATTGAACTATCAGCAACAGAACTGCCATTACCTATGATGACCCCGTTCCTTATCAGAAAATAGGTACATCCACCGTCACCAAGATTACTTTCTGTGGCAGTATAATTAGAGATACCGCCATAGGTTATAGAAGATGAGACAGAACCCGTGGTTATCGGAATTGCAGGGGTGACGATATAAGACTGAGAAGAGGTGAAATTTGTGGTGCCTTGCGTATTGTTAGCGAAGAAGTAATAAGAGTATGTACCAACGGAAAGGGCATTGACAATGATCCCATAAAGTCCATTCCCTAAACTGTTCATAGGATATACGATGCCACTAAAATTAAGATAGGAAGATGATGCAGATGATGAATTCCAGGAAACATTGAAAGCATAATTTGCGTTAGAGGTATAGACAGCAGGGGAGGTAGGAGTGGTAAACATAACCCCACTGATTAAATATACTTGTGGTATTGAAGTCACATTAACCAAAAAGCGGGTAGAGTTAACATTTCCAAACGTGTCATTGACAGTGATATTAAGATAATAAGCTCCAGGTATCAAAGTAGTCCTGTTTTGTAGCAACCCTGCACAGTTGATAGAAAAGTTAAGTGTATTGTTAACACTATAGCATCCAATACCATTGGCATCTGTTGCATTGATTACATAATTTAATGACTGATTGCTGAAGAGGTATTGTGGAATCAAAGCCATAAAAGTAGGAGCGACAGTATTAGGAGTGATATTAGCACTAAGGATCAATGAAGCCCCAGTATAGTTTTGATTATTGGTGACGTTGAACACATAGAGATAAAATCCAGGGGCTAAAGATTCATTCTGACCATTTGTAACTAAGGTTCCATTCCTGAATATCTGCAAATTACCTCCCGAGGTTATTCCTGTGACATTGACCCATGCTGGACCCATCAAAGTTATATTTGAGTTGTTGCCATTCAGCCTTGCAGTGATTATTGGAGTTGCTAAATTGACAACAAGAACATCGACTTTTGACCCGCTAGAATAATTTTGGCACCCGTTTGTCGAATAATTGTACACATAGGTCCCTGAAGCGAGCAGTGTCGTATCAAAAACATGGGTACCATTTGCTATTCCTACATCATTCCGAGTAAGATTATAGACGCAACCCCCATCAGAAGGATTGGATGCGTTTCCAATATATGTCGAGAAGTTGCCATAAAGGGCAGGTGTAACAACACTGCTTGCAAAAGTAGGCGCAGCTTGGGCAAGAACAAACACCGAAGGCGAGGTCATATTGATGAGCCCTTGAGAGTTATTTGCTAAGAAGCTATAGGAATATGAGTTTGCCCCAAAAGAAGCCAGTACGACTCCATATCGATTACTGCCCAAAGAGGTCAAAGGATAGATTATACTGCTCTGGTTGCTAGTCAAATTCAGGTATGCATTTAATGCTGAAGAAGAATTCCAGGTGATATTAAAAGTGTATAATAATCCAAAAGAATAGTTCATGGTTGTTGAAGGATTCATAGAAAAGTTAGAGTAAATGAGATAAGGGTAGACCTGATTTGTAACATTGACGATAAAGTTGACAACTGTAAAATTGGTATTTCCAGAGGAGTCATTAGCAAAGAAAAGGAAAGTATAAGCTGCATTTGAAAGATTAAGAAGAATAGGACTTGTATAGGTCGTATTTCTTGTACCATTGAAGAACCATAAGGAAGAAACACCGCCACTATCCTGAGCTGTGAAGTTTACGAGGACTAAAGAAGAGGAGTTATAGTATCCTCCACTGACAGGACTGAAAACCTGCAGGGAAGGGGCCTGATAATCGAGAATCTTTGAAGCGTTAACAATTAACATAAAGATGCTACTGTTTCTATTTCCCAAAGTATCATTGACGGTGATGTTGAGGCGGTAGGTTACGTTGGTAAGTGCAGAACTGTTAGACAGGAAGCCAGTGCGATTGATAGTAAATCGGGAGTCATTGACACTAAATCCTCCGATACCTGAAGGATCTATCGCTGTCACCTGGAAAGAGAAACTAGAGTTGTCTAGCATATTGACAGGGGCGAAGCTGGAAGTGAATTGAGGGGCGAAGGTGTCTGGGACAGCAGAGGTTGTTACGAACAGGGTGAAGATGCTGCTGTTCATGTTGCCTAAGGTGTCATTGACGGTGATGTTGAGGCGGTAAGTGACATTCGAGAGCGCAGTATTGTTTCTGAGGAAACCAGTGCTGTTGAAGACAAAGCGGGTATCATTGACACCAAAGCTACCTATGCCTGAAGGGTCAGTGGCGCTGAATTGATTGCCAAAGCTTTGATTGTCGAAGATATTGACAGGGGCGAAGCTGGAAGTGAACTGAGGAGGTAAAAGGTCTAAGGTAGAGTTTACTACAAAGCTTATGACTGAAAAGTTCACATTTCCTACACTGTCATTAGTATAGAAAATAAATGTATAAGCCGCATTTGAAAGGTTCAAGAAGAGAGGGGAGTTATAACTTACATTCTGTGTGCCATTGAAGAACCAGAATGAACTAATATTCAGATTATCTGACGCAGTAAAGTTCACAAGTACTAATGGGGCGTTGTAATAACCTCCATTAAGAGGGCTGCTAATGGAAAGATTAGGAGCAATTAGGTCTATCCTAACTGAGACATTGCGAAGAGTCTCATTATTCCCAGCATAGTCTTGGCTCATGAAGTAGAAGTTCTGATCAACATAAAGGAAGCCCCCATAATTAAGTGCACTGCCAAATTGAGTTTCATTGAGGCGATAAAGAGAGGTAGGCATCCAGCCATTATACCAGATATATCTACAACCACTACCTCCTAAGTCGGTACAATTAAGATAGATATTCACCATCTGATTGGTCCAGGTCCCAGGGACATATGGCTGACTACCTGCAATAAGAGTGATGTTAGTAACTGGAGGTATCAAGTCAGACGCAGTGTAGTTGACCACAAAGCTTCTCGTCGTGAAATTGACATTGCCGCTGGTGTCATTGGCGTAGAAGATGAAGTTATAATGTCCGTTGGAAAGATTGACTGTCAAAGGTATAGTATAACTGATGTTTCTGGTGCCGTTGAAGAACCAGAGGGAGGAGACTCCGACATTGTCAGTGGCGCTGAAGTTCACAAGGATGAGAGAAGAGGTGTTGTAATAACTGCCTGCAAGAGGACT
>CAIQQL010000081.1 GCA_903873955.1 uncultured archaeon
CGACCTTCTCCTTCACTTCTCCATCGAAGATTTGGAAGACCAGAAAATCGTCTTGCCTGCGGGCCGCATCACCCACAATCCCATGGTGGCTATCCTCGTTCACGAACCTCCTTCCTCTCTTATTGAAAAGTTCAACCTCTCTCTTGGCATCATCAAGACCAAAATTTTCATAGTCAAGATGGGTTGCAACATGATCTGCTCTGCCAGTGTCTCTTCTAAAGACACATCGCTCCATACCCTGCGCACCGACTTGAGAAACATAACCAAAGACATCCTCCAAAGACCTGCCCTTAAAACAAGAGGTCATGACCCAGAGAGGGTTATTTAACGGAGGAGCAGGAGCATCATCAGAATAATAAACCCTTTTGATCATCTTTAATTTAAGTGATTCTATTATTTAAATATTATGGTAAATTTTTTATCAAAAAGGAGTGATAAATTAAAAGGAGTATAACACAAAATGTTTTTGAGATGGATCTTCGTATCAAAAGAAATAATGCAAGATGGTGTAAAAAGAGATTGACTAAGATTTCTTAAGAGAGTTAGGGATTAGATTGAGGTATTGCACATCTCAAAGCTAGGATATACTGAATCTTAAAAGAACGTTAATTAGGCAAGGTTGCAGAAGGCAAGGCGTTGTCGGCAATCCCGTTTTCATCAAAGTATAGCTTTCCAAGGTCATATCCTCTTCCGTCTATGGCGTTTATGGCATTTAACGCTAAAGGACCAGGTTTATCACCGTAAGCATCTTGTGTGACCGCGGTGGTTTGCCAGGTTATTTGGTCAAATGACCAATGCCAGATATTTGAGCTGAAATAAAAATAAGTCAGAGTGTGCTTTGGGGCGCTGGCCGAATCATCGATTCTATAAATCAAGACATTAGAAGTATCAGGAGCTGAAGGCGTTGAAGAAGAGGCTGAAGAGGGAGTAAGGGGAATGAAACCATTCTGGCTCTTGGCCCCGATGTTTGCATCGTTCAGAAGGGTGAAGTCTGCAAGAACGAAGTAACTCTTGGCATCGGTCGATAGATGGATGGATCTGGTGGTCACTCCGTTCGTCGTCATGGATTCGACAGCCCCGATTTGATTAGTAGAACCCTTCACCAAGACATTGTTGTTCAGTAAAATGACTCCAGAAGGAAAACCTCGTATGTAAATTTCTAAAGAGGTCGCAGAGTCATAGGAAGAATCGCTTTTTAGGGCATAGACCGGTGCAAGAGCGGCCGCTGCGTCTAGAGGAGAGGCGGCATTTGAAGAGCTAGATGCCGTGAGAGGGAGATATCCATTCTGGATTGACGTACCTATCGTAGCCCCATTGAGTGCGGAATAATCAGATGAAGACGTAAGGACATTTTGCGCTGCAGGGAAAAGGGTGATGGTATTGACTCCCGAGGGTGAGGTGACTGCCCCTAAAGGATTCGTATAAGTGAGGTCACTTAAAGCATAGACCTTGCTGCCATAGAGTACAAGACCGCTCGAGACCCCGGAAGAAAGGATTTCCATCCTTGCACCAGGGGCATAAGTGGCGTCAGTTTTAATGCCGAAACGAGGTGCAGAAACTACAGGAGTGCTGGTACTAGTGCTCGCGCTTGCAGTTGGGGGGAGAAGGGCAGAGGGGGCATTCCGAACAAGGACCTGGGCTATCCCTCCTCGCAATTGTCCCTTCAAGACAAGCAATGCTGCCTTATGGGTATTGAGCCAGACCTGGTTGTAGAGCGCGTTGACTGCATCAAGAAGATCATAGACGTTCTTGCCGTCCACCTGTGCAGCAAGGATGGTGCTGGATGCGGAAAGCTGGTCGAGCATTTTCTTGACATTGTCTTGCATGGAGCTGAGTTGGTTTGCTGCAGTGACATCATCTAATGTAAGGTTGGCATCGATGCTGGTCTGTTTTTGCAGGGCAGCTAATTGGGAAAGGGTATCGTTCCTGGTGCCGACATCGCTCACGCTGATGGCGTTGGAGACGCTCTGCTTATCAAGCCAGCATCGTACTTTGGCATCGTCACAATAACCGACATCGACATAGCGCGCAGGATTGGTGGAGACTGCAGGATTTTGCGTGCTGCAGATACGTACAATCCCCATGTTCGAGACCTGCGGAACAACAGTATTGGTAAGCGCTGCCTGTGGATTGGTGGAAGTAAGACCGCTAAGGCTTGGACTGCTCCCGCTGATGCATCCTGATTGACTGATGATCCCTGACGTGGTTGCTGCATCATTGACCACTTGATCGCTCAGGTAGTTTACAGCAAAACTGGTGGAGACCTGTCCGAATCCGCATTCTTCCTGCCCGTTGACACGAACACAGAGTTGCTTATATCCGCTAGGAGCAGTGAAGTCCTTGGTCTGGTCTGCAGTCTCTCCTTTGTTTACAAACCCGCCTGCGACCTGATAGGTTGGCGATGAGTAATAATAAGGTGAATCAGGGGGGCTCTTAAGATACACCTGATAGTAGATGCCAGAGTCCTGTCCTGCAAAGATATGATAATAGACCTTGTACTGGGATGTGGCAGGAACAGTGGCGTCACTGAATGTGGAGGAGCTGAACCAGGCATGGAACTGAGGGGGGCTGTCAGGTGTGAGCAGGTTCTTGATGGCAGTAGGTGCTTTTGCAGAAATGAAGACCTGGCAGAATTCAGTACCTGCTTCTTCAACTGACCTGATCTGAAATGCCTTGAAAGCATTGCCTGCATAGCTCGTCTTGAAATAGTCAAGGGATTTTTGCATGTTGTCCCATGCACCCATGACGGTGAGATATTCTCCGCCACCATGGGAGCTTTGTCCACCGGTATAGGCCATCTCGATAAGTTTAGGCAGCAGGATATTCACCAGAGGAGCAGCCTGCTTCCAGAAGAATTCACAAAGATAGATGGAATAGATTTGATCGCAGATTCCTACCATTTCCCCTGTGTTAAGACTTTGCTGAAGACAATCACGATGGCTCTGCAGGATGGAAATAAAACCATCGATTCCAGCCTTGATGCCCGTGAGACATACAGGGATATAGATTTTCTCACGGATATTAGGCAGGCACAAGAGCGTGCTTCCAATGATCCCGGTCTGGACCACATCTGCGACAGGATATTTTCCGCCGAAGTCGCAACGCGAGGCTGGACAGATGACCGGATCGCACACATTGAACATGAGGTTGCAATCCTTTGGGCTCATGAAATCTTGGCATTGCGCTGTAGGGATGCTCGTTGCAGGTTTGCCCACCTTTACGGTTTGTCCGTTGATGCGTACTGTTGAGCTGCCATATCCTTGCTGCGCCGCGGAGAGTGCTGCGATAGCTTGGGAGACAAGGGTCTTTGTCTGTGCTGCATCAAGTCCCGGGAACACACTTTCAGATTGGCCAGTGTTAAGATTGAAGAGCTGGCAGATATCATCACCCATACCCTCAAGGAATTGTTCCATGCCATTAGGTCCGACATTGCATAACCAGAAACTTGAGACTTGACCGGAGGCTTGGAACGCAGAGGTCTGGCCGGCGAGAGGAAGGGTTTGCTTCGTTGCGACATACCATCCCCGAAGAGTATCGAACGGTACGACGGCAGGTTGTCCTTTGTATGCGCCATTGTCGTAATATTTTATCTCAGGATTAGTATACTTGTTATAATAAGTCAAAGTATTTTGTGCGACAATGGTGCCGATACTGTAGGCGCTGGTGAACTGGCCTGAAAGGCTCTGGTAATATTTTTGTGCGTCAGCAGGGGTGCCAGTGACGCGAGTCTGGTCAATGTCTCCCGTCTCGGTGACCGGAATGACTTCTTTGACTACAAACTCCCCATTTTCCGTGCGTTGCAATCCAAGAACATATTTGCCTGCAGGTATATTTCCTCTTCCCTTATTGTCGCTCCCGACAGGGGAGACATAGGCATTCATGGTGTTGGTGATGCCATCTTTCTGGAGCTGGTCTCGGGCAGTGGAACTGGTGGTCTTCCAGTCTGAGAGCTTGACGACGTCCGCAGCGATCTTCTGTTGGCCGGCACCGGCGAAGTTTGTTGGTGTCCCCATGCCAAGATCGGCAAGTTTTTTGGCAGAGTTGTAGTCTGAAAGCTTGGCTTGTGTCTGGTTGATGTTGGTGCTGATGGTGGTAAGGTCGGCTTGGGCCTGTGATTGCTGGGTTGGACTCGACGACTGTTTCAAAAGGATATTTGCATAAAGGTCACGCAGCTGATCATAGGTGTACTCGCCATCCTTATACCCATTGGGATTGCTTAAGAGCTGACTGACCGTCAGGGTCTGGCCGTTGCTCAACGTCACCTGTGTGTTAGGGTACTCGGTTCTTAATTTATCAGCAAGCAGTTTTGCTGCCGATTCTCTATTGACGCTATTTCCTTCAAGAAGACCGCCAGAAGTGGTCACCCCGGGTTGGGATTCTATGGAATGGATATCACCATTAACTTTAGTGATGACACTCGTTCGTGCTTTGACATCATCCTCTATGCTCTTTGAGTTGGCAAGATAACAGGCGTCAAGGGTAGGATAATCTCCTTTGCTCACACTCTCCTTGCATTTGGTCGACCAGCCGTTCGTGCCTCGCATGACCTGCTGTCGGGCAAGACTCTCTCCTGAAAGACCGGTAAGGAAGTTCTTTGCCATAAGGATTGCAGAAGTCGCAAAACAGGCCCCTTTCAGGGTGGTGACGACAGTTCCCAATTTATCAGAGATGCTCTGCCAACGAGCGATGCTCTGGTTGATGTTAAGGATCATTTCTTGGGTCTTGTTGGGTGAAAGTTGGATTGATCGTTTTTCAATGCCGATGGCGACAGTGAAATTGACATCGCTTTGTGTACCTTGGACAACAGGAGTCAGATGGATTTGCGCCACATTGAGAGGGGTTGTCTGGTCAAGGGTCACGGGGATGGAATTACCGCAGACCTTTCGGTTTTGTTCGCCTACCTTTATGGAAAGATGTTCAGTGGTGCTTGGAGCACTCACAACAAGAGGGGTTGTGGAGGCAGTTACCGTTGTTGCCTGTTGACCGACGAGATAAGTCTGACCCTCGATAAGAGATTTGCCTTTCAAAGCAGTGTAAACCACTTTACCTTTATCGCCGATATTAAGAGGGATAGTGTCCGTGATGCTTGCCCAAGAGGATTGGTCAAACGAATACTGCCAGAGAGAAAGACTGGCTTGATAACGGAAATAGGTCGTTGGATTTGCGCCAGACTTGATAGATTCATCTAACTGATAGGTCTTGCTGCCCGTATTCTGGGAAACGGATCCTGTAGCAGTTTGCTGCATGCAGGAGATAGTCATCTCTGCATGGTCAGCGTAGACCTGGTCAAGGGTCACAGAACCAAGCTGTGCACTGCCGCTGGTCTTTGAACCTGGTGCAGCGATAGTCTCGGTCTTGCCCTGTTGCAGGTTCAGGAGAGTCAATCCGCTGAATATCACACGGGCACTGGGTTTGACCGCTGGAGACTCAAAACCGACGAGGCGTAAAGTTGCCATACGTCCATTGTAAGGAATAGAGGCTGTTGCTCCGCTTGCATCAAACTGACGTACTTTAGTGAGAAGGTTGGTGAACTCCATTGCGCGATCCGATTTCGGATACAGATCAAGGAACTTATTGATAAGACGTATCTGAGTCTTAGGCTTATCGACCGTTTTGAGCAGATCGATTGCGTTGGCAAGAGCCAGTTCCCCATAGCTGTCAGTGCCTTTGATATCGGTGGCTTTGTCATTTGGATAAAGGTCAGCTACCCGCTCATATGCGGCGATAGCATCCTGGATGGCAGATTCAGTGGTATTGTCATACTTCCTGTCAAAAAGGACATCGTCAGGACTCGAGAGGTTTGCAGTCTTGTAGCTTACTAGGGCAGACTGTACCTGGGCTAACCATTGTTTGTTCTGGGCAAGAGAATTTCCTGCACTGGAAACCGGAGCCCAGCCAGTTTTGGTCATATAATATAACTGATTGTTGTCTCTCAATGAATAATTTCCCTTGGAACCTAGGTTGACATTGAAGTAGGTATAATCATTGGTCTGTTCAAGTACAGGTTGGGCAAAGTTCCCCCGATCGGTGACAAGGACACTGGTAAAATCATACCCTCGGGCACTTAATTTGAGTTGGATAGGATATTGGTATCCGGAACAATGCAAGGTAAGATTGCCTAAGCTGCCAGATTCGTCAACACGCATGTCATCTACCGTACAGGCATCAAAGATCTTGCTGCCTCTATAAAGATCGAGTGTATCGGTCCCGTTATTATCAGAAAACTCGACAATGGCTTTTGTTTCTGCGGCACGATATCCATTGTAGGAGATCTGCAGCCCTGCCTGGCAATACATTCCAGGAAGGTACATAGTTTTGGATTGGGAGCGTAAGACTCGGAGGGTTTGTAATTTCATATTTTGATAATAAATAGAGACATCTGCTGCGTTGTCATCTGCCTGTTCGAGACGTATGAAATACCTGCCTTGCCAGAACGTCTGCTTGAAACGCTCCATATTCCAGGTCTCATCGTCCATGGGAGTCAATAAGAAGTCCGCCTGGCCGATACCTAAAGAATTTTGTGAACTATATTCCACCCTTGCTGACAAAGTGAAATTGACAAAATCAGGCAGAGTGGACTCTTTGGGATTTCGTTTCAGGATTACCACAACATAACCTATATTGTCCGTCAAGGGGCTTCCTAAAAGACGATTGGTTGACAACAAGGCTGCTCGTGCTGGATGGTAGCCGACGCTTCCAACAGAATCTGGATAATTTCCCTTGAAAGAGATGCTACTCAGCTGTCGGATATCGACCAGAGGATTGATTTGTAAAGCCTGAAGCTGGCACATGACCGGGACATTTTGTTGGGCCAGAAGATCGCTGCGGACAACTACTGGCTGACATCCGGCAGGAGCTACCTGAATAAGCAGGTCTTGCCTCCCAAAACAAGTCGTCTGGTCTTGAAGCGAGGGCCAGTAGTCGCTTGCAGAGACACCGTAGTTGGAAAAGCTATAAAGACTGGTAAAATCGGAGGGAGTATTATATGCGTTATAGAACCCCGTGCTGGTTTGTCCGCCGGCAAAATCATAGTTGGCAGCTAAAGACAGAGGGAGCAATACAAGCGCGGCTGCCAAAAACGCGAGGATATGTCCGAAGGTGAACAATTTTCTCATGGTGCAAGCTCCACATCAACAGTACTACTGTCAAAAGATGCAAAATTGTTTTGCAGTTGGTCAAGAGAGGTGGGTGGAGCAAAAAGGGGTACGTCGAGCGTAAGATTGCCGGTTGAGAGCTGTGCGGGAAGCAGATAGGCAAACCCGTTTCCGCCACCGATAAGCGCATGGTCAATGGTTGTTGCAGGGATGGTGATGTCATAACATTGCTCCTGGGTTGAACCTAACATGCCAAAGATGCCTCCAGAAGGGACTTGGGAACATTGTGTTTTGGTACTTGCAGGAACTACAACACTCGAGTTGCCATAAACATAGACTGTGATGTTATACTGGCCTTCAGGAAGAGTCATGCTAGGTGAGTCAGGAAGGAAAGAGGAAAAGGAGGTCTCCCCATTAGTGAAAGAGATAATGGAGTTCCCCAATACAGGTTTTCCTAGGGCGACAACAGAGAGATTGACTGTATAGAGTTTGTCAAGGATGATATCGACTGATTGTTCTTTGTTTGAGGAGAACAGTTGTTTCTTCGTCGCAAAGCCATCGGCTTTTGCATTAATATAACCATTGAGACAAGCAGGAGCCTGCCCTTCTAAAACGCCTCCAGTGGTGCTGCCAAGAGCGCATTCTTGTTCAAAACAAGTATAGGAGACATCAGCTTGGAGAGGTTTTAGGTTGGTATCATAGACATGTACGCTGATAGGTTGCGTGGCGACAGAGCAGACATCATCACTGGTGGTGTCTTCAACCATTGTCGAAGGAATTCCTTCCCTGGGCATGTTCTTGCTTATTACGACTGCTACCGGGAACTGGAAGAGTTCTTGGTCATCAAATAACTGGATCATGACTGGAAAACTCATGTCATAGACAAAATGGTAAGGCGCATAGCAAAAGCCCATGACCCCTAGACCGGGTTGGGTGCCGATAGGTTTGGTGATGAGAAGAGCGCCATCTCCGCCGGCAATCTCAAACTTGCTAGGCCAATCGGCAAGATACTGCATTTGGGCATTCATGCCGCTGTCGATGGGATATTTCACCACAAAATACTTATCGACAGGATTTGAGAGGGAGTAATAGTCCCCCTGGAACTTGATGGCGGCTATGTTTGCAGACAATGCTGATTTGAGGTCTGAGACAACATCGTTAGTCTTCCACACTTTTGGTGAGCAGGAAAGGTCGACTCCATCAACAGGCGCATAAAGTTTTAGGACATCGACACTATAATTTTCAAGGAATGCCTCGCTCTTTTCTTTTGCATAGATGCCCAGGGCTACAGTTAAGAATCTCCCCAGCTTGCTGGCTACTTCGACATGATGGTTATCTTTTCGTTCAGTCTGGTCTGCATGAGTCCCGACGACGGCAGCGGCGACATCGACAACGACATTCAAATCTTGGATCTGGACGGTGACCTTCGGCTTGCCAAACGTGGCATTGAAGCCTTGACCGGAAAGGATACTGAAATCACACTGCTGAACACCTGAGGCGATATAATCTGCAAGTTCATGTTCAAGCGTGCTTTTTACCGGAAGTTGTTCTCGGGTGAGCCCATTCCCGGCGATGTAATACCAGTAAGGTATCGTCAGACCAAGGAAATTGAGCTGGGACGAGAAAGGGGCATAATTGCTGCCAGGATTATAAGGGCCTACAGTGATCCTTCCGCCCTGGCTCTCTGCTAGATCAATACCTAGACGAGTTTGCGTTTCGATACAGGAGGAGTAGGCTGTAAAAACAGGAGTTAACGTACTGGGGGTTGCAAGAGGGTTATAGCCGCTAAAGATGAAGATAGCTATGACAATAGCCAATATGACCAAGGCAATGATAATATATAGGGGAAGTTGGCCCCGCTTAGTTATCATGTTTCACTCCCTTCCTTTTTATTTTTTCCTTGATAAGTTCGATAAGCTCAGTGTTGATATCTTGGGCTATCGTCTCTTTAAATCGTTCCCAAAGTTGTTCATCCTCTATCAGAAGAAGGTATTTCTTCATAATTTCGCCTCTTTCGCTTAAACAGGCTGGGAAAACTTCTATAAAAACCTTTCTTAATAAATAAGTTAGTTACTTAGTTACTTAGTAAGTGAAGAATGAAATGCATAAGAAGATGTAGAGCAGGATTACAAGGATCCCTGAGATTCTTTGATATAACGTTCTATGAACTCCTGGACAAAGGCATATCTGCCCTGGGCTAATGCTTTGGCTTTAGCAGTATGGAAGGTTTCAGGAGTGATCTTAAGGATTTTCTCATAGAGATGATGGAAGACGGAAGGAGAAGGGGAGACATAATGGTCTCTGATAGGGATGGAAGGGTCTTCAATCGGTTTTCCTAGCTTTCCTGAATGCCGCAAAGCACGCGCGATAATGATGGCTCCTAAAGCGTCCAAACGGTCAGCATCTTGCAGAATAGCCGCTTCTTTGGTCTGAGGATGAATAGCTTGGCTATAGCGATGCACTGCAATAGCATAGCATACACTATCAATCTTTTCTGGAGGAAAAGAGGTAGCCTCAAGGAGGTGTTTTGCCATTTTAGCACCTTCCTCGGCATGACAGAGCACCTTTCCGTTACCTTCTTGATTTCTTGCGATATCATGAAGGAGAGCTGCTGCACGGATAATGTCAAGATCCGCTTTTTCTTCTTGGGCAAGAGTAAGAGAAAGACGATAGACACGCAGGGTATGATCCATTCCATGCCCTTCTTCCTCGCTTCCAAGCAGAGAAAGGATTTTTCCTTGCAGCTCCGTAAAAAAGTCTTCGGTGATCATAAAATGGCCCTGCCCAGAGTCGAACTGGGACCCCATCCACGTCAAAGACGTGTCATAACCGCTAGACTACAGGGCCATAGAAAAGCAACCCCACGATCATTTATAAGCCTTTTCAAGGGCGCAAATAGCAGAAAAAATGAGAAATAAAGTGAGAAGAAGGAAGAGAATGCCCTGCGAGGAAACTCATCCTTGAAAGTGCTTTTTAAGGCTTATGGAAGAGGTCTTAGGATAATGATTCGAGAAAGATGTTTAACAACGTACTAATAAAATAATCTGTTTAGTTGATTAAGAAAAAATAACATGACAAACCTACAAAATAACAAGATTGCACCAAAACCCTCCCATCAACGTGAGGGCAAATGGGATAATCGTAGTCCAACAGCGACCCCGCCTAACGCACAGACGATGAAATGACTACATCCATAACTCATATTCATTAGCTCTCCAGCACCTACCTCATGACCCTTACAACACACCCCTAAACCTCATTAAGGTGCTGGAGGGCAGTGACCTTAATCGCCTCTTTCTGACCTCCTTTCCTAGTAACCTGCATCAATTCTACTTAGAGCAAGGACTAAGAATTATCCAGAATATTTCTCTTTGTAGAATCTGAGAAGTTGTTCAACCTCAGGTAGGCAAGCAGGGTTGCCAATGCCCACCTTGAGTTTCTGCTGCAATTTCTCTAGAGTGTCTGCACCTTCAAGAACAGCCTCTTCGATATCTTTATCGGTAATGCCTGTAGCCTTGTCAATGACTCTTGCGCCCTCGGTGATGATGCGCTTTGTCTGTCCGGTCTTACGGAAATAGTCATTTATTGCGGCACGTAAGGCTTTATCCCCCAGGACCGAACAGTGAAACTTGCGGGCAGGCAAGCTTCCCAGTCTTGCAACTATGTCTTGGGGTTTGATCTTAAGTGCATCTTCAATGGGCATCCCTTTCTTTTCAGTGACCATGACAGATAGCATGGAAGTAGAAGCAAGAGCAGAAGCACAGCCAAATGTCGACCATTTCATGTCAATGATACGTTCAGTCTTAGGGTTGATCTTGATCCATACTTTCATCATATCACCACAAGCAGGTGATCCGACTAACCCTATGCCGCTTGCCTTATAGGTTTTTGAGGTTTTTTCATCCATAAAGTTTTTAGGTTTGAAAAAATGCTCTTTGACCTCATCAGTATAGAACCACTTTTGGGAATCGACTTTGGCTTTTACATCTGCATGGAGTTCAGGTTTCTTCCTTAGGTTATCTTTTTTTCTCACAGTCATTGGAAATGTTTTATTGTCAGACGAACAGGAGACAGTTCTCGAAGGGTTTTCACGATGGAAGGCATGACGGCAAGAACCTTTTTTATGTCTGCAAAGGTTGTATACTTCCCTAGGCTAAAACGTAAACTTCCATGAGACGCTTCATAAGGCATTCCAATGGCACGCAGGACATGGCTTGTCTCAAGACTTTGTGAAGCGCAAGCAGAGCCAGTGGATGCACAGATACCCTTCTCGTTAAGATAAAGAAGCATAGCTTCACCTTCAATGTCTAAAAAGGAGATATTCACGTTATTAGGCAAACGATTACTCTTAGGGCCGTTCAAGCGGGTCTTGTCTATCTTAAGAAGGCCTGAAATAAGAGCGTCACGTAGTTTTGTCAGGCGTTTGTTCTCCTGATCTCGATGCGACTGTGCAAGTTCAAAAGCCTTGGCAAAACCGACAATATAGGGAACATTCTCCGTGCCGGATCGCATCCCTCGTTCTTGACCGCCCCCATGAAGTAATGGCTCGAGAGCGATACCTTTTCGAGCATACAATAGACCGATGCCCTTTGGTCCGTAAATCTTGCTGCCGTTAATGGTAAGAAGGTCTACATGGAGCTTGCGGACATCAAGATCTAGAGCTCCGGCGGCTTGGCAGGCATCAGAATGGAAATAGATACCCTGCTTTTGTGCCAAGGTCCCGATTTCAGAGATAGGTTCAATCGTACCTATTTCATTATTGGCATACATAATGGAGATAAGGATTGTTTTTGGGGTGATTGCTCTCTCAACGTCTTTTGGATTAACCCTTCCCTGCGCATCCACAGGAACATAGGTGACCGTGAAGCCCTGTTTTTCTAGATAGGCGCAGGTGTCAAGGACGGCATGATGCTCGAGAGTGGAGGTGATGATATGATTTCCTTTTTGTTTATGGGCAAAGGCTATGCCCTTTAATGCGAAGTTGATGCTCTCAGTACCTCCTGAAGTAAAAAAGAGTTCGTGTGGAGAGCATCCTAAGAGGGAGGCAATACGAGAGCGCGCATCATCGACTGCATTCTTGGCCTCCATCCCTTTATGGTGGAAGCTGCTGGGGTTGCCAAACTTCTGGCTAAAGAACGGGAGCATAGAAGCGACTACTTGCGGATCGACAGGGGTCGTTGAAGCGTAATCAAGATAGACTGTTTTCACAATCGATGTTTGCAGGCTTCGCAATTACTCGAAGCCCCTCCTTCTTTTTGATGATAGGAACAGACAAGTTTGCGCATGGCTGGAAGCGAGAGTAAACGCATGATTTCACGAAAAGCGAGATGGGGAGAAACAGAGAGGACTTTGGCTGAAGAGGAGATCTCGCGATTTAAATCCGAAGAAAACTTGATGCCCGAGGCACGTTTATGGGACATATACTGTGAGACAGCAGGCTCACTGATGCCTAGCGTTTTTGCGATATGATGCTGGGTGTATCCCAGATCGAGGAGCTGTAATGCCAACTCGCGACGAAGGGAGGGAAGAACATGCCAAAGCTCGATTTCTTGGGGATAAAGAAGTTTAGAGACCATCAATCTTAACTATCGTTAAGATATTTAAATATTTCTAAAATGGCCCTGCCAAGAATCGAACTTGGACCTCATCCATGTGAAAGACGCGTCATAACCACTAGACTACAGGGCCAATAAGAAAGGGCAAGATTTAATAGTATATAAGCTTTATAGAAAAAATAAAGGTGAAGAAACGATGAAAATTCTATTCGGCACATTTGATTGGGGCCTCGGGCATGCAACGCGTGATTTGCCCATCTTGCGGGAGCTCATAAAAAGGAATGAGGTGGACATAATCTCGACAGGAAGGGCATTGGAGGTTTTAAGAGAAAATTTGGGGAAAAGCTGTCGATATTTTGATGTGCCAAGTATCATCGTACCCTATGGAAAAACAAGATTCTTTCAGACACAGTTCACAGCAAAGATCCCGCAGATGATGACCTCATTGAAGAAGGCAAGAAAAGAATCTGCTAAGATTATTGGATATCATCGTTATGACCTCATTATAAGTGACTGCCGTTATGATGTTTATGACAGGCCAGATAACTCTTACCTTATTAATCATCAATTGGTTTTGCGGAGTGAATGGTTTGAGTGGCTTACAAAACAATATCTTGCTCAGTTGATGAAAAATTATGGCCATATCATCGTACCTGACTTCCCAGAAAGACCGCTGACGGGAAGGCTAAGTTACAATAGCGCTTACGAAGGGAAAGTCGTTTATGTAGGACATCTTTCCCAGATACGGACAAAAAGACAAAAAGAGGACATCGACTATTTCGTTACAATCTCAGGTCCGGAACCGCAAAGAACCTTGCTTGAAGAGATGATCCTGCTGCAGCTTTCCTCTTTGAAGGGAAAGGTTGTCGTTACATTAGGAAAACCTGACGCCAAGGAAGTCATCAAGACAGATAACGCGATTGTATACCCTTTCTTGAATGCCAAAAAGCAGGGCGAGATGATGGCAAGGGCGAAATGTATCATTTCTAGGTCAGGATATACGACGGTAATGGACCTTGTGGAGTTAGGGAAAAGACAGGTGCTTTTTATTCCGACGCCGGGGCAGACAGAACAGGAGTACCTTGCAGAGATGTACGAGGAGAGAAAATGGTTCTTCAAGATTGATCAAAAAGAGTTGTGTCTAGCACGTGATGTTGCACGTGCAAAACAAGGGCAAGGATTCAATCCTCCTTGGAAAACAGAGGAGTCTGTGAGAAAGATTCAACAGTTGATAGGCACGCAGAAGATACAGCATAGGAGATAAGACATGTCATTGAATCTGTTCTTGTTCTTAATCTTCATCTCAACACTTGCTATCATACTTTTCCTGTTGTATTATGATTATCGTAAGAAATGGCACCCGAAGACAAGACCGTTTATCTCGTTTCTTATCCCGACTTTGAACGATGGAGCTTCTCTCGAAAAGACGATAGAAAGTATTTATGGCTCTTATGATAAAAAAAGCTTTGAGGTGATTGTGGTTAATGATGGAAGCACGGACAATACCGGAAGTCTGCTGATGCAGTTGAAGAAAGAATATGGTTTCTCGGTGATAACCCATAAAAAGAATAGGGGTAAGGTGTCTTCGCTCAACGAAGCGTTCGAAAAATCAAAAGGAGAGATTATCTTCTTCGTGGATTCTGATCTTTTGGTAAGCAAAGAGGCTATAGAGGAGATAATTGCCAGGATGGAAGATCCAAAGGTTGGTGCAGCAAGCTGCCGCTATCGCCCGTTGAATAAAGGGATATGGGCAAAGATGCAGGCGATTGAGTTTGGGATGATGAGCAGTATCCAGACCGCATACAATCCATTTACGACACTTTCCCTTTGGGGAGGATGTATGGCGGTAAAACGTAGGGCGTTCATCGAGGTCAAAAAGCTTTCGACCAATGCCATTTGCGAGGATATGGATCTTGCGCTAAAATTAGGTGAGCGGGGTTGGAAAGTTCAAGAATGTAAGCAGGCAGTGTATATGTATGTCCCAGACTCCCTGAAAGGATGGTTTAAACAAAGGATACGTACCCATGAAGGAGGCATGCAGAATTATCTCAAGCACTATAAATACTTTTTAAGACATCCGTTATACATTTTCTTCACGCTCACGTATTCGATTCTTACCTTGGTGTTCGTACAGTCGCTGCTGACACAGATAGTTTCCCTCCAAAACTTCTATGTCTTCTTCAGAAGCTTCCATGACGCAGGATACTCAATCGTTTCCTCATTTAGCCTTGCCCAGATAGCCGAAGGGATAGAGATAATGAAGATCGTATCCGTCTCTCTTGCCTATCCATTGTTCTCTTCACATTATGTCATCATAAACGTCAAGGATTTTAAGAAAAAACCCCAAACCCTTCTTTGGGTGTTTCCCTATGCGATCATCTACTATCCGATTTATGCGATAGTCACGGTTATTGGATTGATGCTGGGCGTGTATAAGTTTTTTAAGCTGAAAGAAGAGAGTAGAGGATGGTAATAAAGCAAAAGAAGATTTCATGCATTATCCCGGCCTATAATGAGGGAAAGCGTATTGGCCAGGTGTTGCGGGCAGTGCATCGGCATCCGTATGTGCAGGAAGTGATTGTCATAAATGACGGATCAAAGGATAACATAAAAGAGGTCGTAAAATCGTTCAAGGGGGTCAAACTGCTCACAAACAAGGTCAATCAGGGAAAATGCAAGGCGATGCTGCGGGGCATGAAGGCGGCAAAGCATGATTACTATTTTTTTCTCGATGCGGACTTGGTGAATCTGCAGCCACATCACATAACAAGGCTCATTGAACCGATTCTCAAGGAAGAAGCGGAAGTTGCGATAAGCTTGCGTAAAAATGCACCCTGGATTTATAAGAAAATTGGACTGGACTTTATCTCGGGCGAAAGAGTCTTTCATAAAGGGTTGCTTAAAGAGTATGAACAGCTAGCGACACTTCCAGGGTTTGGTCTTGAGGTGTACATAAATGAACACATCATCAAGAATAAGCATAGGATAAGTGTAGTGTTGTGGGAAGAGGTTGAAAGCCCCTATCCAAATAGGAAATATGGCTGGATGAAGGGTTCACTGCGCTTCTTGGGAATGATCCGGCAGATAGAGAAAGTGATAGGTATTCGAGGGGCAGCAAGACAGATTGTTCATATGCATAGACTCAAAAACGGGTAGAGTCTGGAATTCTTCGTTCGATAGTTCGTGAGAGATATTTAAAGAATAAATAGATAAAGAGGATACAGATGACTGCAAGAGGGATGATGAACTGGCTCAAACGGAAATATCTGAGAAGATTGTCTGCTGCAACTCCGAAATAAAAGCCAAGGAACGTGAAGAAGAGCGTTCGGGGCAAGGTAATCGCAAAGGAATAGAAAAGATAACGTTTCAATGGAACCTTCAATGCGCCGGCCATCATCAGCCCAGGGGTAGTGATAAACGGCGTAAACTTGACAAAGAACAAGGTTTTTCCTAAATGCGCTCTGAGACGCTTTTCAAGACCTTTTATGAACTTCTTGCTGATGCCTGCCCGAGAACCGAACCGCTCAATGAACGCCTCTCGGCCAAGATATCCAAGAAAATAATGCAGAACATCACCCACAAGGTCACCTAGCAGCGAAAGCAGAAAGATGACCCAGATGGAGAATAGGCCCAATGAGGCGGCAAAGGAGGCGGCAGTGGTGATGATTGGCCCTTCAATGACCATGGCAAGAAAGATGAACACATATCCTTGTTGTTGGACAAATGCAAGAGCAGAAGAAAAGGAGTTATAGAACATCGTTCTTAGCGCCGGTTAGTGAAACCTATCCGAGCTTGATAAGAAAAATAAATGCACCTTCTCATGGAAATGAGAGGTAATTGCCCTTTAAAAATACTCTAGAAAGTGAAATGGCGGGCCTGCAATATTTAAAAAGCTAGAAAAAGATAGAACCTTGTGCCTCCATAGCTCAGTTGGTAGAGCAACAGTTTTGTAAACTGTGGGTCGTCGGTTCAATCCCGGCTGGAGGCTTTTTTGGTTCTAAAAAGCGAAGAGGGAAAATAAGGTCTCCTCTGATCATTCAGAAGGGGGGATAGGCCAAAAGGCAGTAAATAAATGTCTAGATTAATGTGTGCTTGCGAGGGCTAATTTCGCGCTGGCAATTTTAATGAATTTATAATGTGCATCAAGAGTCGGTTTGCCACAGACGGGGCAGACAGATTTCAAGGTGTAGCCATGTGATAGGCAACGTTTAAGTTTCATGGTTATTTGATCTCAAAGACCAGTTTCTTGTCTTTAGCCTTCTGTTCGAGTTGTGCAAGGATGATGTCTAGTTTTGAGTTCGCTTCTTTGAAGTCTTTGCCACTGCTGGAGATAGAGAACACTGATGACCCTAGATAATGGATGTCGCAGTCTTCAAACTTGAGCGCAGCACGGATTTCAAAAAGGCCGTCATCGGCAAAGGACTTGAGAATAAATGACCGCTTCGCGATCTTTTCACTTTCTCTTTTTTCATGGAAGATTTGTTCAAGCTTGGCGATGTCTGCCTTGCCAAAGAACTGTCCGAGCAGGGAAGGATTTTCACGGGCCTCATCATAGAATCTCCAGAGTTCAAACTTCTCCTTGATGTTAAGAAGAATAGGTTCGGGGTTGGGGACAACTGACTTGATGAGGGCGCGAAATGTCTTTTCCTTGGTAAATCGTTCTTCAATTTCCTCACGTTCCTTGCCGGTGACTCGTCGTAGGCTAAACTGAGGATGGCCGTTGATAAGTTTGAGGACCTTGCATACAATCTTCTTGTTGACGATAACATATTCACGAAGGTTTCTGATTCTTCCCGCAGCGACCTCAGAAAGAATCATGCTTCCTTTTGTGCCATCCTCAAGCTCAAGAAAGACAGTGGTCCCTTCAATGGCTTTGACCGTGCACATCGCCAAGTCGCCTTCTTTTAGTTCCATACGACCTCCTGTACCGGGGCTCTGATCTTCGTCTTACCGCCACTGCTCTTGCTCAGAAGGTAATTGCACTTCCTGCATTTCACTTCAATGGACGCCTTGCTAAAAATGACATGCGGATGCCTGCATTTCGGACAGGTGATACGCAAGAAGACACTGCGAACTTCATTCATAAAACGAGATAGCCGTGCCGTCTTTTAAATCTTTATATGACGGGTCCGACCTTGATGGGATCAAGTTCAAGCACTTTTTGGAGTTCGTTGATGAAAATGGTTTCTTGTTCACGTGAGATGAGGCATCCTGCGGCATTCTGATGACCGCCCACTTCACCGCCAAGGCTGACGACCGCACGATGCAGGACATCACGCACATTGCGACCTTCAGAACCGACAATGCGCGCAGACACCTTGATTTTGTCTTGGTTATAGGCTAAAGCGACAATGATTGTGCCTTCAGAGTAGACAGGAGAATGAGAGATGATGGAAGCGACGGTTCCAATGATGGTATCCTTGATATTGTTACGGGCATTGATGATGGTATAATTTCGACCGGAGATCTTTTCAGAAGAGTCATCGACATATTTCAATGCTGAAACAAGATGCTGTTTATAGGAAATGTAGATACGTTCGGCTTCTTCCTTGCATTTGCGATTGCCCAGGCAAAAGCCCAAAGAGACATGGGGAGAGTCCATCCTGCTGCAGGCGTTGATGAGCGCAGAGAACTCGCGGGCATCCTCGAGTTTGTTGAAGAATTTGACCAGATAAAGATTGCCGATGATGTCAGTGGTACGCTTATCGCTAGGGGAGCGCAAAAGGATTGCGGTGATCAAGGACCCCATCTCTTCATCGGTGAGTTCATAGAGTGCCTTGAATCTGCCATCCTCACGGGGGATATTGGCCTCTCGTAGAAGCTCGATTGCTCCTTTATATGAACCTGTCACTCCAGGGATATAAGGATTGGAAGAGTACTCTAATGCTTTGTCAAGAGGACGCGTAGAAGGATAGAGCAACAGGCCTTTTTTGACCAAGGTTTCGGCATCACGAAGGATTTCATCATAGACCTTGCCAAGATCTTTTTCAAAGGAGTCCCCTACCATGCCGATAACAGCAAGGCTTGCAAGGTCTTTATTGTCAGGTGAAAGGGCCTTGGCAAACAGGTAGCAGACCCCTGCTCCAGACATCATTTCATGTCCAAAGCAATGAGGATTAATCAGCGCGACATTTGCAGGGATGGTTTGGACAATCTCATGATGATCAAAGATAAAGACCTCTGTCTTTTTCTCTCCCAAGACATCAAGACTCCCTGAAGCAAGGTCAAGGAAGATGAGGACTTCAGAATCAGGAAGTTGCCGAATATAATCGTTTTCCAGTCCCTTGACAATATGCAAGGTGAATCGCTTCCCCCAGCGCTCAAGAGCACGTGAGAAAATTGCAGCAGAGGTTATTCCATCAGTGTCATAATGGCTGACCACTCGCAAAGGCTTCGTCTTTGAGAGAAGGTCTAAACGCTCGATAGCAAGTTTAATGTGGGACAGCATTCTACACTCTTTTTTTATGTCACCCAAAAAACACTGTGGAATAGATGTTAATGCTTAAGCCAGAGGGTTTTCGTAAGTGACCTTTTTGCAGTATAATCATGTTTGTGATGATGGATATGCTTCTCAAGCGAGTCTATCTTAGATTTTACGCGTACGGTGTCTGCTGGAGGATTGACGCTTGCTGCATGAAGAATGGCAGTGATTGTTTTCCCTGTAAGTTTCTTTACGTCTGGGACTCCATGTTGGTCACGGAGAATCAAACCTATTTTTGCAGGGGCTTGATTGCCCTTGCCTAGTTCAACGACTAATTTCTCGACCTCGGCAGGCTTGAGCGTTACCCACTCAGGTTTTTTTTCTTTCTCCATACTGGAATGTTGGAAAGGAGGGATTAAAAAGCTTGTGGTTAGGTAAAACAAAAGTTTTAAAAAGCCCCCCTATCTTGAACAGATACAAGCCCACCCTTATGCTAGGTCAAGCGAAGGTTAGCTTTTTTTGACCAATACAACATGAAAGTACCTAAAGAAACTAAAAGATATTGTCCGTATTGTAAAAAACATACGAAGCAAACTATTTCTGCTCAAAAGCAGCGAGCTAGATCATCCACACACTTCCTCTCACGGGGATCGCCTGTCAGGGCCAAATTACGTGGTCTTACCAGTGGATACGGAAACTTGGGTAAACGTTCTAAAAAGGGAGCAAAGGATTGGAACAGGAAAGCCAAGATCACCAAGCGTATTTCCCTCCTCTACAAATGCAGTGCCTGTGGAAAAATAAAAGGTATTAAAAAGGCAATTCGCGCTTCAAGAATCGAAATAGGAGAAAAAATAGCAAAGTAACATGAAAGAATCAAAAAAAATCAGCAAACGGACATTCTTTGATGTGAAGACACCTATCACTTCGACAAAAATCCAGCTCTATGGAGAGTCTGCTGAAGAGCTTGATGGCAAGGTGATAACCTTGGACATGACACGAAGCCTTCGCGGAAAGAATATTGTGGTCAAACTGAAGGTAAAAAATGAGGGCGGTGCCCTTTCTAGTGAACCTGTAAGCCTCGAGTTGGTCGGATCGTTCATTAGACGCATGATTCATGGCGGCACAGATTATGTTGAAGACTCATTCGTGACAACCTGCAAAGACGGACAGGCATTGGTAAAATTCTTTATGATAACGAGAAAAAAGGTTTCAAGGTCTATTAGGAACGACATCAGACTCCTGGCTAAAGAGCATATTATCAGCCAATTCGCCATGCGCACTACAAAAGAGCTCTTCAATGAGATCATGACCAATAAGATCCAGAAGGAACTTTCCCTGAAACTCAAGAAGATTTACCCGCTCTCACTCTGTGAAATTCGTATCTTCAAGATTCTTGAAGAGAAAAAGTAAGGATACAAAATTCTTTATAAAAAATAAAGCTAAAAAGAGACTTCTTTGAGATAAATCTCAAAATAATCTTATTCCCAATATTTTCTTACGCGAAAACCTTGATAAGCCACTTCTTCCCTTACAGGTTCCTGCTGCAAAGGCGGAGTATAATGAGTCTTGCTTGATTCAGAATAATCTTGGTTAGTGCGCCTATTCTGTTCAAGCCTTTCTGCTGCAAGTTGGTTGTTTGCTTGTATCTCTTCCTGCACATTAAATTCACTATTGCGCTTTTCCCGAGATATCGCACAAGGAAGAGTCTCTTCTAAAAAGCGTACACTGCGATCACTTGCTTTTTTTGCTCCCTTAATAGGAATTAAGGCATTGCTACCTCTGCGCGAAACATACACATCTGAGCCTACAACCCTAATTTCCTTTCCATTCCAAAGACTGACATTTTTTGCTATAAGCTCTGCAAGTCCTTCCAAATCAGGAGCGCTATAATAGATTCTCTCCCTCCCAAGCCTGGCATAATATCCTCCTCTTTTTCCTTCAGCAAGGGTAATAGTAACTGGATTTGTTGTAGAATCTATAGAAGAGGGTGTAGGAGGTGTAGAAGGCAAATAAGAGAATAAGAAACTCATAAAAAAAAGAAGGAGCCCTTCCTTATAAATTTTTAGGCAAAAAAATCATCTAAGACGAGTAATAAAGAATAGCCCCACCCGGATTCGAACCGGGGTCTCAGGCGCCAAAGGCCTGTATCCTTGACCACTAGACTATGGGGCTAGTAAACATGTAACCACCAGGACATTTATAAGAGTTGTGCTTAGTAAAAAAGTCATAATCTATAAAAGGAAGCATGACTGCATAAGGAAATGAGGAAAAGGTTAAAAAAAGAGCACTTGATAGGCAGCGCCTTATTCCTGAGTATATTGCTGATGCTGCTCGCAGGAATGTTGCAGCTAAGGATTCATGAACAGGGAATGATTAACCAGGTCCCTCAGCAGAAATATCCGACTAACACAAGCACGGCTGTTCAAACCAGTCCGTTGGTCTGTAATGCTGATGGTATATGCCAGACTGATGAGACGCATGCTTCCTGTCCTACCGATTGTTTTCCAGAGATTCCGACAAACCAAAATGTCCTTTGCTTGTATAACAATAAAAGTGTCGATTCAAAAGAAATTTGCGATTATTACCTTTCAAAAAGGCCAGGGGCAAAAGAGCTGGGGCTTTACTTGCCTAACGGATTGTTTGGAGTTGGTGAAAATCAAGAGGTGAAAGTGTATGATACCTTAGATGACACTAATTTCATTCTGTACGTGTTACGGCCCCTGCAAAACTATATTCTCAACCATACAGAATATCGGATCACTCATCTTGCAGTGGCGAAGGGGATTCCTGGCAGAATCTATTTTCCAGGCCGTTGGGATCCATACTCTGGAGCATCAATATTGGCGACAGGACTGGATTGGTATAGAGGGACGCATGTTGAAAATATTACAGATACCTATGGCCGAACAGATGCTAAGGGAGCAATAAATGATACAGGTTATGATTGGAGCTATCAGCTTTCTGGTTCTGGGAATTATAACATCGATCCAGTCCATTTTTACCCGGAAGATTATCCCCATAACAGTTCCGGAGCGACTTGGGGTCCGCGATTTGCAGTCTCCTACTTAACAGGGTACACGCAAGACGATATTAAAAAGATGATCGACAAAGCAGTAAGCCCCTCTCCAAATGACAGTGCAATATGGGTGGTCGATAAAGCAAGTGGAGATTACCCTGTTCCAGAAGACGAATTGAAAAGTACAAACGCCTCATTGATCAATAAAGGGATAAAACAAGAGGACATTGTTTTGGAAAGAACAGATAACAAACCGCTAAGATATAATCAGGAGATTGTGGCATATGGTGGACCGGGGA
>CAIQQL010000082.1 GCA_903873955.1 uncultured archaeon
CGTTTGATTGACAGTCACATTATAGATCATTGGGACATTGTTGCCGATCGAGGCATTCATGCCAACAAGGTTTTCAGTTGCCTTGGCAGTGAAGAAATCAAAGAATCCTGCAGATGCAAAGGAAGCTAAAGATAACAGAAGCATTGCTGCCACGATACTTACTACAACTCGTTTTATATCACCCATTTTCTTTTTTTTAAAACTTATTAAGATAAAAGCCGTTTGTATTTAAACCTTTCGCTAAACTAAAGACCGTCGATAAAATTAAGCCTTCTCTTCGAGGTCCGCAAGGTCCGCAATTTCATCAATTCCTTTATCAGGCCTATATATAGTTATACGAGGAAAGCGTAAAGCATATCCAGAAGTATAACTGGGGCTCCTTTGAATGTTCTGATAGGTTACAGAAACCACTACTTTAGGGGTAACGACCACCTCGTTCCCCTTTTCCTCGATAATAAGAGGCTTAAGGAGGGCAGTCATTTCATCATAGCTCATACCCTCTTCCTCTTTTTCTTTCAGGCCTGAGGAAACCTTGCCGACTTCCAGAAATTGGTCTCCTGACCGGCATGCGACAATATAGCTAGTGAGCAGACCGCCACGTTTTCCCGTCCCGTATTCTGCACCGACGATAACAAGATCGAAATCTGCGGCAGAGGGCTTAAGCTTCACCATATAGCCCACCCTTCGACCCTGTTTGTAGGGGGCATCGATTTTCTTGATCATGACTCCCTCTTCACCCACCTCCAGGGCTTTTTTATAAAATGCCTCGGCATCATGCTCATTTTCGGTAATGATCTGTGAAGAGACACGGATTTTCCAAGGTTCGGACCTGATGATTTTGTCGACTATCTTTCGACGTTCTACAAACGGGAGGTCAAGCACGCTCTTGTCTTGGAAGAACAGGACATCGAACACATTGATTTCTACGGGAAGATCATGGACGAGCTTGTTAATATCATATTTTCGTTTGATACGTTGGCTGATGGCCTCAAAAGGAGTATACTTTTTTGTCTGTGGATTGAACCCGACAACCTCGCAGTCGAGAATAAAGCTGTCACCCCTCACATGCTTTCGTATGGCCTGGACCACGTCCGGAAATTGGCTGGTGACATTTTCAAGTTTACGGGTGAAGAGAAAGACCTTCTCTCCCTTTTTGTGGATATGCATACGGAACCCGTCATACTTGTACTCGACAGCGACGGGCGTGCCGCAAATGCGGAAGGCCTCTGCAAAAGAATCGGCTTTTACTGCAAGCATGGCCTTGACCGGCCTTCCTGGGACCAGGGCTATGTGGTCTATCGCACTCTTGCCTTCAACCGCAGCGTCAAAGAGGAGAGCAAAGTCATTGGCGAGGTCGTATGCTTCTTCAAGTTTCATTCTCATCGAAGGGTCATCGGCAAAAAAAGCCTCGGCAAGGGCATCAAGCAAGATGGCGTCGGCCACACCGACGCGCAGGTCGCTGAGCACAGTGCGTACCAGATATTTTGCCTCTAGGGGAGATGCCGAGGTGAAAAGTTCGGCCAGCAAGGCAAGTTTCCTGTCGATTGCACCGTTCCCTTCGATAGAGATGACCTTAGAGAGATTGCCAAAGACTTTTCGCACGCTAAGTTTTGTCGAGAACAGGACCGACTGTTGTTTCTTTTGGGCAAAGGTTTCGGCGACCTCGCCGATGTCCCCCACAGTATTGAGCTTCTGGACGACCTGCGCAGAGGTGACCCCGAAGGAGACACAGACGACTTTGATGGCGATTTGCGTGGAGATGCCGAATTCACCGGGATCATAGTCAGGAAGCACTTTTCCTCGAAGAAGATAAATCCATTCCGGCCTTCCGGACTTATGGAGTTCTTGCAGGAACGGGACCAAGATTTGGGCTTTCTCAATTCTTTTGGTTGTTTGGGAAAGAGCATGATAGAGTTCAGCAAAACGAAGGTAGTCCATAAAAAAAAGAGAGCAATCGTCTATTTAAAAATTCCTAAGAGAAATTAAGGAAATAGGGAGATGAGGCTTATGCCCCAATCTTTTTGCGGATGCCGCCGTTGAAGATCTCAAATTCAAAAGATTTCTCAGGAAGGCTCCTATGTTTGCGCAGGACAGCAGTACGTTTTCCTTTGGCATGCTGCAGTTCGATGAGACATTTACCCCAGTAGGAGAGGACATCGCCTGCGACCATTTTCTGGGCGTCTTCCCATCGATAGACTTGATTGGTCACGAGGACAGGCACCTGCCGTTTTCGTGCGATCTCTGCAAGCGTCCGCATCTGGTTGGCAAGGAATGCGCTCACTTTTTGCATCTCCCCTTCCTCTTTTTCTTTGGCCTCTGCAAAATCAAGTCGGTAAAGGATGGTCATGCCATCAACGATGATGAGGGCCACTTCCTGCTTGAGATATTCAGAGAGACGGTCGAACACTTCCTTTTGCTCAGTGAAGTTTGTGGGTTTTAGTAAGAAGATGTTCTTTAAGACCTCTTCATATTGTTCACCTGCGAGTTGACGGACACGCTCGATACTAAAGCCTCCTTCGGTGTCAATAAAGATGATTTTGTGCCCTTTTTTGGCCTGGGAGACTGCTGCCAGCATGCAAAAATTGGTCTTGCCGGAACCAGCAGGTCCATAGAAGACAGTGATGATGTCCTGGTCATACCCTCCAAAAAGCCAGCGATTGAGGTCATAGCTTCCCGCTGATATTTTTGTCATAGGAAAAAGAGGCAGGAATGCTATATAAAAATGATGACAATGAAAGACTGGGAAGAACTACTTCTTTCGTCTGGATTTTTTCTCAGTTGCAGGCTCATCATGGGCACAGCAGCAGGAATCGCCGCATCCGCCCTTGAAGGCATAGAGGGATTTGATGAGCAGGACAATGCCGCACACCAAAATGACGGTTTGAGAAAGAGAAAGGGAGGTTTCAAGCATGGAGAAGAACACAATAAGGACCGCTAAAAGGACATCAAGAATCTTCCCGAACATGGAATCCTACTTCTTCAAAGCTGCGACAAGTTTATCACAGTCTTTTTCGATGAGAGAGACAGCTTCAGCGACCACTTTCTTGACAGGCTTGTCCTTGCTTTGGATTCTGAAGATAAGAGGCTTGGAAGGATGTTCACGTCTCCAGGCGGCAAAATCGGCCCCGGCCTGGTAAAGATAGACACGTAAAACCTCCGCTACCGTAAGATTATCAATAGTGAGTTCAACGACATCCTTCTCAGCGCTAATGACTTGAATGTTCATAGAAACACTTCAAAAAGAATGTTTATAAAGCTTTCGAGAAACCCGGATTAATACTCAATTTCGATATCATCGCCACTCAAAGGCGCTTCGCGCTTGTGGACGTTCCGATCATCGGCAGGTTTTTCCTGGGGTTTGGAGAAGGATTGAGATTTTGAGGATGCAGCCTTGCTCACTGCTGCAGTTGCAAGTTCGCTTGCCTTTGCAAAAAGGACTCCATCTTTTCGAAGACTGATTCCATAAAGCTGTTCAAGTTTTGTGATGAGGACATAGTCCTGTGAAGGCAAGACACCATTCTCGATCATCTTGATGTCCAGTTCTTTGACGCCTAATCGGTCAGCAAGCTGTTTACGGGTAAGGTTCATCTGTTTTCGTTTCTGGGCGATGTCCCAATGGAAATTTTCCTTGAGCGTGGACAGGATGGAGTCTCCTTGCTTGCTTCGCAAAGGTCTGCGGAAGGTGTTCATTGCATCTGCACCACGAATCTCCTTTTTTTCCTGTTCAATTGCAGCTTTCCGTGAAGGATTGTCAACAAAGGACACCTCTCTCTTGCGAAGGATAGGTAAGCCTTCCCTGCGGGCGTACTCTTCAGTCACACGTACAATACGGCCATCGTCAATCGCTTCGACAATGATTCTGCTTGAAGGTTGTTCTGTCATACGTAAAAAGGGCAGAGGGGCTTTTTATTATTTATGGTTGTTAAGTGCTTATATTAAGCCAATAAATGAGCTAATATCGACGAGGAATATACACAAATGCCTGCTGGTGACAGCTTCCCTGCAAGGACGCGACCAGAGTGAGGGAGGTATTAAGGCTTGTTTGGTCATAAAAGTCGCCTAACTGGGGGGAATAGATCACAAAGTCAGGATGATAGGTTGCAGTGAACGCGCTTATATTGGGGTCCCACAGGGACATGACTTTGGCATTGTTGCTAAAACCGAACCAAGGCCAGAAATTGGAGAACACGAGAGGTGTAGAGGTGGCATGCGCGGCAACATAGGCTATGGCCAGGGGTTTTACCCCTTGGGCATCACAGGTGCTGGTGTAAAGGAGAGTAGACAGACCGGAGAGAAAAAGGAGGAGAGAGGAGAAGAAACAGAATGCGAGTAGGACAATGTAATAGACCTCCTTGCGTTCTTTGAAAAAAAGC
>CAIQQL010000083.1 GCA_903873955.1 uncultured archaeon
AGCTATAACAACGCCGTGGAAATCTTCCCTGCTGCTTTTTTTGCTAGACTCTATAACAAGTCCAAAAAAGAGATGTTACAAATCTCTGCTGAGGACAAAGAAGTTCCAAAGGTTAGCTTTTAGGGCGTATCTGTATCTTAGTATCTA
Source organism: uncultured archaeon (assembly GCA_903873955.1). Taxonomy (GTDB): domain Archaea; phylum Nanobdellota; class Nanobdellia; order Pacearchaeales; family GW2011-AR1; genus VGKP01. Next base: position 148 of record CAIQQL010000083.1, read on the forward strand.
AAACAGTCTCAGAGATTTCATGCATATGTCTGTTTTAATAAATACATCAAGAATGCAAAGACTATCCTTTCGGCTTATTTCTTTGGTTGTATGTTCTTCTGTTGATTTTGCTGAGGTTGTTGAGGTGCGTTCTTGGCTGCATTGAGACGCTGGATCATCTTTTGCTTGATTGCGGCATGCGCCGCGGCAAGACGTGCGATGGGGACTCTGAATGGAGAGCAGGACACATAGGTGAGACCGATTTTATGACAGAACTCGATGGTTGCAGGGTCGCCGCCATGTTCTCCGCAGATGCCTAACTTAATGTTGGGTCTGATAGGTCTGGCCTTGTTTATGGCAATGCGCATGATTTCCCCTACGCCTTCCTGATCCAAGGTCTGGAAAGGATCGCGTTGATAGATGCCTAACTTAAGGTAATCGACTAAGAACTTTCCTGAATCATCTCTGGAGAACCCGCAGGTCATTTGTGTGAGATCATTTGTGCCAAAGGAAAAGAACTCAGCTTGCCTGGCCAGTTTATCTGCTGTAAGTGCCCCGCGTGGAACTTCAATCATGGTTCCAACCTTATATTCAATTTTGACATTCTTCTCTTTCATTACGAGGGCGGCAGTTTGATCGACGATTGCTTTTTGGTGCTCAAACTCTTTGATATTGCCGACCAAAGGGATCATGATTTCAGGGATGATCATCTTTCCTTCTTTAATGATCTCGGCTGCTGCTTCAAAGACTGCACGTGATTGCATCTCGGAAATTTCCGGGAAGGTGATTCCTAGTCTGCAACCGCGATGGCCCAGCATAGGATTGAATTCATGGAGCTCATCTATTTTTTTCTTCAGTTTGTCAACTGAGATGTTCATGTCTCTTGCAAGCTCCTGGATGTCTCTTGCTTCCTTGGGAAGGAATTCGTGTAATGGTGGATCCAGATAACGGATGGTCACTGGCTTATCTTCCATAATCTCAAACAGTTCTTTAAAGTCGCTTCTTTGCATAGGCAGAATCTTGGCCAAGGCGCGTTGTCTTCCCTCCTTGGTTTCTGCCAATATCATCTCACGTACAGCCTTGATTCTTGACTCTTCAAAGAACATATGTTCTGTTCGGCAGAGTCCTATCCCCTCTGCTCCAAATTTGCGTGCTACTCCTGCGTCAGTGGGAGTATCTGCATTGGTTCTTATTTGTAACTTCCTTGCTTCATCTGCCCATTGCATGACCACTCCAAAATTTCCGGAGAGCTCAGGTTCTACCAGGTCGACTGCTCCGGCAAAAACTTCTCCAGTACTTCCATCCAGGGTGATGACATCTCCCTCACGGAAAATCTTTCCTTTAATCTCCATGACCCTTTCTTTTTCACTCACCAGCGCATCTGAACATCCAGCAACACAGCACTTTCCCATGCCCCTGGCAACTACTGCTGCATGGCTGGTCATCCCTCCACGTGCAGTAAGGACACCTTGTGCAGCATGCATGCCCTCGATGTCTTCTGGGCTTGTTTCCGTTCTCACAAGGATGACCTTTTCCCCTTCCTGGGCTTTATCATGGGCCTGTTCTGCCGTAAACACAATCTTTCCGACAGCTGCTCCCGGAGATGCAGGAAGTCCGCGGGTAATGACTTCCTTATTGCGTTTCGATTTTGGGTCAAGTTGTTTATGGAGGAGCTGGTTGAGGGATTCTGGTTCAATTTTAAGGAGTGCTTCATCTCGGGTAAGCATACTGGATTTTGCAAGTTCGACAGCAATTCTCACCGCTGCTGCTCCCGTTCTCTTGCCGTTCCTTGTCTGAAGGATGTAAAGTTTTCCACGCTCAATCGTAAATTCAATGTCCTGCATGTCTCGATAATGGTTTTCTAGCTTCTTACGAATTTCAACCAGCTGATGATACACTTGGGGCATGTATCTGTCAAGTTTTTCAATTGGTTCAGGGGTTCTGATACCTGCGACTACATCCTCTCCTTGGGCATTCATTAAAAACTCCCCATAGAAAATATTCTCTCCTGTGGAAGGATTTCGAGTAAAACATACTCCTGTTCCAGAATCTTCACCCATGTTCCCAAAGACCATTGCTTGAACATTAACTGCCGTGCCTAAAAGACCGAAGATGTTGTTGAGCCTGCGATAGGTATTTGCTCGGTCATTATTCCAGGACCTAAAGACGGCTTCCACTGCCATAAGCAGCTGTTGTTTGGTGTCGGTTGGGAACATTTTCCCCGTTTCTTCTCTGATGATCGTCTTGTATTGTTCGATGATTTTTTTCAAATCTTGCTCATCTAGTTCATAATCAAATTTCTTGCCTCGCTCTTCTTTTATTTCATGTAACACCTCTTCAAATCGGTCATAATTGGCGCCCATGACCACATCTCCGAACATCTGGATAAAACGTCGATATGAATCATAGGCAAATCGTGCATTCCTGGTTTTCTGTTTAAGTCCTTCAACTGTCTCATCATTAAGACCCAGGTTAAGGATGGTATCCATCATGCCAGGCATTGAAGATGCGGCACCAGAACGAACCGAGACAAGAAGAGGGTCGTATCTATCCCCGAGTCTTTTTCCCATAGATCTTTCAAGTTCGGATAATTTTTCCCAGATCTGCTGTTTGATGGGTTCTGCAATCTTTTTGTTGGCCTTGTAATAATTATCGCAAGCCTCTGTTGAGATAGTAAAACCAAAAGGGACAGGAAGGCCGATTTTTGTCATCTCTGCGAGATTTGCACCTTTTCCCCCAAGGGTCTCTTTCATGTTTTTGTTTCCTTCATTGAAAGCATACACGTACTTCTTTACAGTAGGGAGGAATTGAGGGACCTTTTTTACGTTTGTCGCGTTCGCAGGTTGGGCGGAAAGCGATGCGGATTTTTGCTGAGGGGCTGCTTTTGTAGAATTATGGACGGATGGCGAACTCTTCGTCTGGCTTTTTTCCGGTCCTTTTTTCTCACCTTTAAACTGCATATCTCTCCTATCAAAGACGGCTTTATAAATATTATTACGTTTTTTTATAATATTTGATATTTGTCGACGTAAAATTGTCTTACTTCTTTTTGTTTAAGGAAAAACGAGGCTACACAATCCTTTTATATCCAGATAAGCTTTTGTAAGCATGGTAGAAAGACTCTCTTTTGAGGATCAGATCTCAAAAAATAAGTGGCGTTCTACGTTGCTTATCAGTGTGATCCTGATAGCGTTTGTTGTACTGGGGTTTGTGATCTCCTTAGCGGTAGAGCCAGGATATTTCTTTATCATCATGATCCTCTCGATTGTATTCTCATTAGGATATGTGCTTATCAGTTATTATAATGCCGAGAAAATAGCCTTGGCTGCAGTAAAGGCCGAGGAAGCATCAAGAACTGAATATCGCTCGCTCTATCATGCTGTGGAAGGCATGGCCCTCGCTTCTGGTCTTACCCAGCCAAAAGTATACGTGATGAAATCCCCTCAGATAAATGCATTTGCTTCAGGAAGGGATCCAGAGCATGCAGTCATCTGTGTGACCACAGGATGCGTTGAAAAGCTTAACAAGCAAGAGCTTGAAGGGGTGATTGCTCATGAAATGTCCCATATCGCAAACTATGACATCAGGTTCATGACCTTGGTGACCGTGCTCGTAGGGGTCATCTCTATCATCGCAGAGATTTATCTGCGAAGTCTATGGTTTTCAAATAATGATCGGGATAGCAAGGAAGGCATTATCTTTGTAGTTCTTGCAATAGTTGTGGCGATCCTCGCTCCGATTCTTGCGCAACTTGCTTCACTTGCAATATCAAGAAAAAGAGAATTTGCTGCAGATGCGACCGCGGTAAAATTCACACGCTACTCTCCTGGCTTGAAATCTGCGCTTGAAAAGATAAAATCAGAGTATGTTCTTGTCGATAAGGAAGACTCAAAGCACTATGCCTCTGCGCTTGCACCTCTTTTTATTTCTGATCCTTTCAAGAAAGGATTCCAGAATATGCTTTCCACCCATCCTGATATTGATGAGCGTATCAGCCGTCTCAGCGCAATGTAGGTCTTTTTTCCCTACAACACCGTGCCCTATTTTTATACAGAAATAAGTAACTTTTATACAACACTAGTAATAGGATAGAAAGAGGATGGCTTTCTATTAAACCGAAAGTGTACAACGAAATTGTCAATATCCGCAAAGAAGGTAAAGAGTATCTGATTTTCACC
>CAIQQL010000084.1 GCA_903873955.1 uncultured archaeon
CAAATACCCTTTCAGGAAACCAGCCTTTAAGCTCAAATGGATGGAACTTCCTTTGTGTAGCCTGGAATGGTTCCACTCGTCTTGTGTACACCAACGGTCTTCTTGATGTCTCCGATGTTCCTTCAGGGTCCCTTAGCGCCAATGATCTTGCACTATCCATTGGGGGAAGAGCAGATGGCACTAATGTATTCAATGGATCGATTGATGAACTACGTATCTGGAACCGTTCATTGAGCGCTGCAGAAATCCAGCAACAATATCTTACCCATTTCTACAAGTCTGCGTCTGATACTTGGGGATTTGTCACATTCCGTACCGGTCTTTTAGACAATGCCTCTTACACCTATTTTGTCTCGGCTAAGGACTCTTTAGGCAATGAGAACTTCGTGTCACGAAGTGTTAATTCCAAGCTTGATGACCAGCCCCCCGTGATCAATTTCAGCGATCCTACTCCTTACGATGGCGCTGTCTTCAACAATACTGTGCTCGTCTTTAATGTGACCGCCGCAGACCCTAGCGGGCTTTCCGAATTTGTCTGGAACTGGAATGGTGTAAATGTCACCTCCTTCCGTGTCAATCAGCAATCCGACGCTTTGACCTTGAACTTCAGTATTACCAATCTCACTAACTTCCAGGTCATCTTGAACGATACCCTGACTTCTTATTATGATTCTTCACTGATCCTTTCATACAGTTTTGAGAACACAACTGCTGATAGCAGTTACTTACATAATAATGCCACAAACTCTGGTGCAACCTGGAATGCTTCTGGAAAATATGGCGGGGCTTATTCTTTCAACGGTATTAACAATTACCTTTCTGCCTCAGCCTCTTCTTCAGTTGCCGACTCACCAAATTATACTATTGCTTCCTGGGTGAGTATCAAGTCTCTTTTCGGTTTCGGCACAATCTATGCTGAAGATTCGACAGACACCTCTAGCTCTATCTTGCAGTTCGCTGTCAATGCCAGCGGATCCCCTTCATTCTCCAAATGGTCTAGCAACGTCTGGTATAGCATGGTCAGCAATATTTCTATGGCTCAAAATACTTGGTATTATGTTGTTGCAACCAACAGTCCGCAAGGGATGCGTTTATATGTTAATGGCATCCTTGTTGGAATCAACTCCAGTGGACTAAACGCAGGGGTCCCTTCCAGGTATGTGGTCCTTGGTGCAAATTATGCCAGCGGTACCCTGCAGACTTTCTTCAATGGTTCCATTGATGAAGTACGTGTCTGGAACAGGACGCTTTCCGCAAACGAGATAAAACAACAATATTTCTCGAGCCTCATCAACTATCCGGCAGCAAACCAATGGGAATTTGTCCTGAACCAAAACCTTACCAGTAACTATTCTTTCCTAGCTGATGCTTCCTCAAGTCACCTTGTCTTCACTATGTTGAATGCCACCAGCACGCTTTTCACCGAAAGCATCGCAAACCTAAGTGATGGTGTTTATACTTATGTCGCTTCTGCAACAGACCTGCCTGGCAATTATGGGTCAACGCAGACTCGGACCTTATATGGCCAAGTCTATGCGCTCCAGGTCTATAATCTCAATTCAGTAGTAGTCAACTCCACTTTGGTTCAAATGTCCTGGAACACCACCAAGCTTGCAAACTATTCTTTCACTTACGGTCTTGATCTTTCGATGGGTATTTTATTACAAAACGCAAGCTATGGTTCTACTAACAACATTACTCTGAATGGACTTTTACCAAATACGCTTTATTACTACAATCTTACAGCATGTACTGTCTTTGATGAGTGCAGGAGCTATGGCCCTTATGGGTTTATCACCGATAACCTTCCTCCCCAAGTAACCTTTGTTTCACCTACTCCTGCTAACAACACGCTTATCGCCCAAAGAGTCGTTACCCTAAATGTCTCTGCAAATGATAATCTGAACGTCTCCACCTGCACCTTGTCCGTCTATCCGTGGAAGACCAATGGCTTTGATTATCTAACCTGGGCTAAGACCTATCTCTATACTTGGTGGAATACCTCTTATTCCTTCAAGCAGCAGATCAATCTCTCTTCGACGATTGCGATTGACTCCGATTACCAGGTCCAGATTCTGCTTAATAAAACAACCCTGGGCGCCAATTTCAACTGGAGCAGGAATTGTAGCGATCTTCGTTTCATCAATTCTTATGAGAATGGAACTTTGCCTTATTTCATAGAAAGTTGCAATCCTCAATCCCAGAATGCGTCAGTATGGCTTAAACTCGATACTCCATTGACTATCGGTACTACCTCCATTTATCTCTATTATGGGAATGCTAAGGCGCAAAGTGAAAGCAACAGCCAGCAAGTCTTCATAGTTGCCGATGCTTATCCTGACTTTTCAAGCTGGAGCAGCTCAACAACCAGCCTTTGTGGAACCACCCCTATGCTTGGAGGCACGGAGATATTCGGTCTTGGTTCATATACCCAGAAGGATCTTGGAACTCTTGACGCAGGGTCATATGTTGTGAGCTTTGATTATTATCATATTGACTTATGGGAGAACCAAAGCGGGCGGGCATTATGGAACGGTGCTGTTCTCTGGTCGAGAAACCATAGTTCAAGCGGCAGTGATATCTGTGGTTCGACCTATCCTGATTCAGCAGGTCTTTCTTATCCTTCAGCCTCATTTGTCGTGAACCATACTGGTGGAAGTGCAGTACTTAAGTTTGATTCGACCATCAACAAAGGTCCAGAGGCTGAATCTTTTGGAGTCAATAACATCCGCATTCGTAAATATGCAAGTGTTGTCCCTACCATCAAATTAGGAACTGAGGATTTTGTACGATATGCCATGAACATGTCTTATCTCGGTTCAAACGCCACTGCCACAATCACCTTGCAAGAGATTGCCGCTGATGGAAGTTATGCTTATTGGGCCAGCTGCAATGACACTGCCGGAAACATCAACACCACTGAAGTTAGAAAGGTCACTTTTGATACACTGACTCCTTCACTCTATAATCTGACGGTCACTAACATCAATCTTACGAGTGCACTTCTTCAGTTTGCAACCGATGATACTACCAACGTTTCTTTGCTTTACGGCGCTGATCGTTCTATGGCCTCCTCTAGAAATGACTCCATGTTTAGTGCCTTCCACAATATTACCCTGAACGGTCTTGTTGATGGGACAACTTATTATTATAACATCACCATCTGCACTGCAGTCAACCTTTGCAACAGTACTGGAGTGTATCTCCTGCAATTCAATAGCGCCCCTCCTGTGCTTACTTATCTCCCTCCTTCTCCATTGAGCGGTCCATCAGTGAACACAGCAAATATCACCATCAACATCTCCTCTAATGAAAATCTTTCAAGCTGTACTTTGACGTGGTTCAATTCTACTATCTATGGTAACGGAAAAGATGGAGTCTTGGCTGTTAATTCCCCTAACACCATCATCAACAATTATACCTATCTTGCTTCGGATGCTCCTGCAGGTAGCAGTATCTTATATGGTAATGCAAATTCAAATTCTTACTATTCCATTGGTGATGAGGTTCTTATCTATCAGGTTCAAGACTATTACTATGGGAATGCGGGAAAGTATGAGTTTGGAAGAATCATCGATCTTGTTGGTGATCATGAAATCGTCTTGCAGTCTAACCTTACCCGAACGTACTATTCCTATCCTCCTTATCAAAACACTTACAATGCAGTTACCACCCAAGTAATCCGTGTACCCCAATATACCTCGGTTATCATCGGAGCAGGCGCATCACTTACTGCCGCGCCATGGGATGGATCAGCCAAGGGAGGGATCCTTGCATTTAGAGTGCAAGGTTCTGTCTTCAATTATGGCACTATTTCGGTTAGTGGTCAAGGATTTAGAGGGGGGCCGCTGTCGCCTTCAGAATCGACGTCATATTCTTATGGTTATGCTGGAGAATCAACACGCGGGATGCAAAACTATCGTGCTTATGACAGTGGTTCTCCCAACAATGGTGGCGGTGGCGCAGGAAAAGGTGGTGATGCGTCTGGCGGCGGCGGCAGCTTTGGCACTGCTGGAGGAGATGGTGGAAAGCATCTTCCTAATTCAGATTACGGCCGTGGTGCTGCAGCATTCGGTTCAACTGACTTGAGCACTATGTCTTTCGGTGGTGGTGGCGGTTCTGCAGGAAGCCATAGCGCTGGAAGATATGGAGTTGCTGGAGGGAATGGCGCGGGAATCATCTTCATTTCTGCCTCAAGCATTATGAATTATGGCGGAATCACTGCGACAGGTATCAATGGAGTAGACGGTCATTATGCCTATGATACCAGCAGCGGGGCAGGCGGCGGCGGTGGCGCGGGCGGATCCATTTATCTTATTGCTCCAACTATATTCTCGAATTCGGGTTGGATCCAGGCAAATATTGGTTGGGGCGGGTCACCTGCAGCATCTTCCAATGGAGCATACGGTGGAAACGGTGGTTTGGGAAGAATCCGTATGGATGCAAATCAACTTACTCAATATGCTTATCCTTCTCCATTTGTAGGCAGTCTTGCAGCCCAAGGATTTTTCACCAATTATACAATGACCATTGCAAACTCTGGGAATCTTACCCTGGCATACACCTCTATAACCAACCTGTTGAATAATACCAATTATTCATATTATGTAACCTGCAGTGATACTTCGGGCAACACTAACGTCACCACTGAGCGTAACTTCACTCTTGACACTATCTTGCCATCTATCTTCAATGTCAACGTCAATAGAATAAACGTCACCAATGCAATCCTCAATTGGAGCACTGACAAACCTGCAAATGCCCTTCTGAGATATGGTCTCGATCCTGCTTTGAGCCTGAATTTTAGTAATGCGACCCTCTCGTACAATTATTCGTTCTCATTGACTAATCTTTCGCCTGATAGTATATACTATTACAATATTACCGCTTGTGATTTTGCAGGCAATTGTCAGATCTATTCTGCTAATTTCAGTAGTGATATAACACCGCCTCAAATTGCGTTTATTTCTCCTACTCCTTTGAACGGGGACTATCTTAATAGCACATCCCTCACCTTTAATCTGAGCTACTTTGACAATGTCAATATCACTTCCTGTATCTTGACGTTTGACGATACTAATTATTCACTTCCTCTTGTTTCTTCTCCTACAAACTATACGTTTAGTGGTCTTTCCCCAGGTCAGTATCACTTCTTTGCCACCTGTTATGATGGAGCAGGAAATGTCAATCAAACGACCCTCCGTTATGTTAACCTTGACTATGTTGCTCCGGGTATTTTCAATTTCAGGCATCAGCTCCTTAATGAGACTACTGCGGTTATAATGTGGGATACAACTGAATCAGCAAACTCCCGTCTCGATTATGGCATAAGCTCTGATCTTGGAAGTATGTTCGCTGATGCAGCAAACAGTACCTTCCATAATTTTACCATCTACAATCTCCTGCCTGCTACACGTTATTTCTTCAATATTACCGGTTGCGACCTTGCAGATAATTGCAATGTCAATGGCACTTTTGATTTTATCACTGATCTGACTTCACCCCAAACGAATTTCACTGTACCAACACCAGTGAATGCGTCTTATCTCAATGTGACTTTTGCTTTAGTCAATCTTAGTCTGAGTGATAATTATAATCTCTCCAGTTGCTTCCTTACTGTCCAGTCTTCGCTCTTTGGCGATGGTCGTGATGGGGCCTTAACGGTGAGTTCGCCAAGTACTATCATCAACACTTATACTTACCTTAATAGCAACACTGCTGCAGGAAACACCACCCTTTCCGTTGCTTCATCTTCAGGAATTAGCAGTGGAGATGAAATTCTGGTTATCCAATCCCAGAACCTGGTCGCGCTTGCTGCTGGCCAATATGAAAATGTCAAGGTCGCTTCTGTTCCAAACAGCAAAACGATTATTCTAGCTACACCCTTGACTAATAATTATTTCTCAACCACTACAGGAGTAATTGCCCAAGTTGTCAGAGTGCCTCAATACACCAATGTTACCATCAAATCGGGAGCATCTATTGTTTCATCTTCCTGGGACGGGTATCGGGGAGGAATTGTCACCTTTAAAGCAACAGGGACTGTTGTCCTTAATGGAAGCATTGATGTCTCTGTCCGAGGGTTCAGAGGAGGATTAGGATTACCTAGCTGGGGTGGAGGATATATCGGAGAGAGCTTTGCAGATGGTTATGGTACAGCTAGATCATATTATAGCTGGAACGGTGGCGGTGGCGGCGGTGGCGGCGATGCAGATTATAACATTGCAGGGCAGGGTGGCGGTGGCGCAGGTTATTCTTCTACAGGGAGCAATGGCGGGGCTCTTTGGAAAACCGTCAGTAATCGTTGGGCGTTCGGAGGCTATCTCGGGTATGGAGGCAATACTTATGGCACTCCTGACCTAAGTTTGCTTTATTTTGGCGCTGCTGGAGGGAATGGAGGTGTTGATGGCGATAATCCTGATTGGGGTGGTGAAGGCGGTTATGGTGGAGGTATAGTCTATATTTCCGGGTCAACTATCCAGATGAATGGCGGATCCATTACCAGTAATGGTCTGGATGGTTATACCGGTATTAGCGAAACAGGCGGTGGCGGTGGCGGCGCAGGGGGATCAATCCTTGTCAAGGCAAAATCTGTCACTTTAGGTTCGTCCGCGATCACAAGTCTTGGCGGCAATGGCGGAGTATCACAAACCAATGCAGGAAATAGCGGAGGTGCTGCAAGTGCAGGACGTATCGCAGTCTATGCTTCATCTGTCTCAGGCACCACTTCTCCTTCCTATCAAAGTTATGCTTTCAATCAAGGTCTTGCTATAGGGATTTATCCTATGACCTTGGTTTCGAATGGGTCTTCTGGAAGTGCTTCGTATCTTGTAGTAAACCTCACTAATGATGGGAATTATATGTATTACGCCACTTGCGCAGATGTATCTGGAAATGTCAACACTACTGAAACTAGGGCCTTTGGGGTGGACTTAGTTGCCCCAACCATCCTGAACGTCTCCAATTGGACTCTCAACGAGACCACTTTGCGCATCGATGTGACTACCGATGAACCAACTTCTACAACCATCCTGTATGGTCTTTCACCCTCTTTGGGCAATAGCACGAACGATCTTGTCTTGAACACTACCCATAGCATCATCATCTCTCCACTTACACCTCAGATGAAGTATTACTACAACGTCACGGTCTGTGACAAAGCAAATAACTGTGTCTCTCAAGGATTGTATACGCTCATGACTGACCTGACTCCGCCCCAACTTAGCTTTGTAGACCCAACGCCTTCTGATGGGTTCTATTCTTCTCAGAATAATGCAGATATCAACATCAGTGCAAATGAAAATCTTTCTTCATGTTCACTAGTCGTGACGTCCTCCTCATTGTTTGGTGATGGGAGCGATGGTAACCTTAATGTGACCTCCGCAAACACAATCATCAATGATTATACCTATCTCACGGGAATCCAGTCCGCGGGAGACGTTGTGGTAAATGTCAACTCTGCCTCTGGATTTTCCACTGATGATGAGGTCCTTTTCCTCCAGATGCAGAACGCCTCTTCTGGAGTCTCAGGACAGTATGAATTTGGGCGTATTAAGAACATCACCGGCAACTCTTTCCAAATCTACACACCTCTGTCGAATTCCTATCTATCGGGATCCTTTAATGGTGCAAACTCTGTTACGGCACAAGTCATCAGGGTTCCACAGTATCTTAATGTGAGTGTCGCCTCGGGTGCTTCGATCACCGCTCCTGCCTGGGATGGTTATAGCGGAGGAATTGTTGTCTTCAGGGCAAGAGGATTCGTCATCATCAATGGGAGTGTCAATGTTTCTGCGAAAGGATTTAGAGGAGGTTCACAATTCACTTCTACTGCTGATTACGACTATGGGTATATCGGTGAATCCCAATATGGAAATTATCAATCCACAAGACAGAATGCAGCTATCGGTTCTGGTGGCGGAGCAGGAAACGGACAAGCAGGCGGTTGCGGTGCAAGTTATGCTACTCTTGGCGGCTTGGGTGTACGCACGGGATGTGTGGGGGGAAGTCAATGTACTCCTGGTTCCATAATCGGTAACGAAAGTCTTGATCTTATTTTTGCAGGCGGTGGCGGCGGAGCTTCAGGTGTCCATAATGCTGCTGGGAGAATCGGTGCTGTCGGAGGTAACGGTGGAGGTATCATCATGGTATTTGCGAACGCTCTTGCCGTAAGTGGTGCGGTGCAGTCTTTAGGCGGAGCAGGTCAGGATGGATACTTTACTCCCGCCTATAGCCAACCTATGGGTGGTGGCGGTGGCGGTTCTGGCGGAAGTATCTATCTCTCTTCATCCTCTCTTTATATCTCTTCGGGAAGCGTTTCTGTACTTGGCGGCACGGGAGGAAAGAGTGATGAAGACACTATCAGCTGTGGTCCTAGCGGTGCTGGCGGCAATGGCGGCAATGGCAGAATCCTTATTGGTCTAGCTGGCAAGGCTTCACCAATGTTAGTCTCGAGTTATCCTATGTCTATTATAAATCTAGACAACTACACCTTTGCAAACTATACTTTGCGCAATCTTATTTCTGATCAGAACGGGACAACCTACACTTATTTTGTCAATTGCACTGATTCGACTGGAAATCAAAACAGGACTGGGAACAGGACTTTATTCATTGATACCCTTGCCCCGCTCTTCCTGAATAATCTCACGATACCGGTAAGTGAAACCTCTGAGGCCCTGTTTATCTCATCCAATGAGCAGGTTAATATCTCAGTCACCTATGGTACTGACCTAAGTCTTGCTTCCTCTTCTGCTAACGCTTCTTTTGCAAGCAATTCCTTAATGGTCATCAACGGGCTTCTTGCAAACACAGTCTATTACTATAATCTTACCATATGCGACAGAGTGAACAATTGTGTCTCTAATGGGATCTCTTCGTTCATCACGGATGTAACTGCCCCTACCTTAAGTCTTGTAGCTCCTTCCCCTCTAAACCAGACCTGGGTCAATTCAAGCTTCTCCTTGATCAACCTGAGTGCATCAGACAATGTCAATCTTTCAACTTGCACTCTTATAAGCAATGCCTGGTGGAATCTTTCTTTTAGTGCCAAACAGCGTATTAACCTGACACTTTCTTCCTCTTCAACTGAACAAGGATATCAAGTCAATCTTTTCATGAGCAATCAGTCAACAGGGCCCGCATTCAACTGGAGCAACAACTGCAACGACATCCGTTTTGTCAATTCTAGTGAAAGCGGATCATTGCCTTACTGGATTGAAAATTGTAACGCTTCCCAGCAAACCGCTTCAGTCTGGGTGAAGGTTGATGCGAACATCACTTCAAACGCTACGTCCTATATCTATATGTACTATGGCAGTCCTGCTGCTTTGACGACCAGTAATGGAAGTGCGGTCTTTGAATTCTTCGATGACTTTGCAGGTGCCGCTCTTGACGCCACCAAATGGTCAGTCACCAATCCTGACTCAGGATATCTCTCAGTCAATGGAGGAATCCTCACCCTTGGATCCAAAGGTGATTTGAATACCACAGCAGATAGCGCGCTGTACATCACACCACAAATTCCTTCTGGAAATTCCTATGTTGCTGAGACCATGATCACTTCAGTCAGTAATGAAGTCGGAAGCCGGTTCTTTGGGCTTCGCACTTCCTCGGCACCAACCTCGGCCGAATTTTTAATGACTCTTGATAATGCTCTTGCTTCTATTACCAACCTCTACCGTGACAGTGCCGGTGCTTCTGCAGGATACTATGGCGATCATTCAGGTCTGAGCGGTTCATGGAGTGCGGGCAAGGCCAAGTTTGCAAGAGTTGGTACAACTGTGAAATCCTATTATAACAATACCCTTATGAACAGCCGAACAGTCAGCGGCTGGAATCTGAGCTATCTTGCTCTGACAGACTCTCAAACTGCCACCGCTCCAAATAAATTTGATTGGGTAAGGGTAAGGAAATATGCAAGTGTTGAGCCTGTCGCAACTTTTGATGCAGCAGGATCGATAAGCCAGACGCCAATGTCATTAGGAACCACTGGTGCAATCTCAAACCTTTCCCAGCTTGCTTCAGGAATATCCTATTATTATTCAGTCATCTGCAATGACAGTGCAGGAAACAGCAATACCAGTGAAACCCGTCTTTTCTTTGTCGACTATGTTTCTCCTATCCTCTTTAACATCTCCTCTTTAACACTGGCTTCAGATTCTGCAAAGATTAGCTGGAACATCAATGAACTTGCCTCTTCTCAGGTCCTCTTCGGTAGTGACCTCTCACTAGGGGCTTCCCAGATTAATGCTAGCAATGGTACTGCAGTCACGTTTGTGCTTACTAGTCTTGCTTCTGATACTGTTTACTACTACAATCTTACCAGCTGCGATCTTGCTGGTAACTGCAACACGAGCGGCCCTTATTCGTTCATCACTGATGTGGTGTCGCCTCAAGTCAACTTCACCAGTCCAACTCCACTCAACGGAAGTCAATTTACCAGCAGCACTGCTCAAGTGAACGTCCTTGCCCATGATAATCTCAATCTTTCGATGTGCACCGTACATCTCTTTAACATCCTGGGCACCAATGCATATGCTTATCAACAGCGTCTCAATCTTTCAGTAGCCGGGTTCTCCACTGGCAGCAATTACCAGGTGAACCTTAAACTGAACAGCAGTAATCTTGGAGTGCACTTCAACTGGAGCCAGGAATGCAATGACATCCGTTTTGTCAATGCAAGCAAGACGAGCGAACTTCCTTATTGGATAGAGTCATGTAATGAAACAAGTCATACGGCTTCGGTCTGGGTAAAGGTAGATACTAATACGAGTACCCTTGCAAACTCCTCGATCTTTATGTATTATGGCAATCCTACTGTCTCAACGACCAGCAATGGCAGCGCAGTCTTTGACTTCTTCGATGACTTCAGCGATGGAGATTATACTGGCAATCCTTCCTGGACTGCAACCACTGGAGGGTCTTGTTCAACTGTGAATGTGTCTGTGATTGGAGGGAGACTATTAATGAACGTCACCGGCAATGGTTGTTCTTACTATCTTATGCCTAGCGATAACAAGATGTATGACAACTTTATTTATGAAGCTACAATGAGCCCTCTTGCTCCTACTTCCATTGTGCATGCCGGTCTTGTCTTCAGGGCAGATTCTTCATCTACAAACCAGAATATCGTTGGATTCAGCCAAGGAGATATTGCTGATGAAACGGATCTGTATAATTTTGTCTACAACAGCGGATGGAGCGGAATATTCAGCAATACTTCCTACTATTTCAATGGGGCAAATTATAGCTGGAAGCTTGCTGCATTCAATTCTCTCTTGCAGTTCTCTGTCAACGGCCAATCAAAGATGAATCTTACTTACTCTTCTTTCACCACTGGAAGAATAGGTCTTAATCTTGCAACTATCGGTCCTAGTGGGCCAACAGCCGCTGTCTATTTTGACAATATCCGTGTAAGAAAGTATGCTCCTCTTGAGCCTGTATTGGCCTTTGGTATTGAAGAAAATGCCTATGCTTCTGTGGCAAGTGGTATGGACAATCTTTCAGTATTCAACCTGACTAATCTTCTTTCGGGGGCAACCTATGGCTTCATCGCAACTTGCAATGACAGTGCAGGTAACAGCAACAGCACCGAACTACGAACTTTCGGAGTACAAACTCAGACCCTGGTCATCACGAATGCATCCTTTGTTTCCTTAAATGATTCAGCAGTCTTGATCAACTGGACAACTAACCGTCCTGCAGACAGCACGGTGACCTATGGCCTAACCCTTGATTTGGGCAATCAGTCCTATGATCCTGCTTTCACAGTCAGTCATACAGAAATCGTAAGCGGTCTCCTTTCAGGTGTTCTTAATTATTATAATCTCACCTCTTGCGACCTTGGAGGTCTTTGCACTACGGTTGGAACCTATAGCTTCATCATTGACACTTTGGCTCCTCAAATAGTGATGAGTGATCCAACACCACAAAACAACTCCTTTACCAATCTGAGCAGTCTCTTGATGAATGTGAGTGCAAGCGACAATATCAACCTCTCATCCTGCCTCTTGAGCCTTTCTCCAGTCCTGGGCAATGTGTCTTATCTTTACCAGTCAAGAATCAATCTGTCTGTTGTCGGACTTTCCACGGGCAGCAGTTACCAGGTCAATATACTTCTCAATAACAGCAATGCCGGAAATCATTTCAACTGGAGTTCAGGCTGTGCGGATGTCCGATTTGTCAATGCAAGCAAGACGAGCGAACTTCCTTACTGGATTGAGAGCTGTAATGTCTCCACGCAAACCGCTTCCCTTTGGGTGAAAGTCGATGCTAATCTCTCCGTGCAAACGAACTACTCAATTTTCATGTACTATGGCAATCCTTCTGTCTCAACGACCAGCAATGGCAGCGCTGTCTTTGAGTTCTTCGATGACTTCTCAAACACCAATCTCTCACAAACCTGGGAACTATCTGGTGCAACCTGGAGTGTCACCAATGGATGGGCAGGGGTTCCTGCAAGCGGTGCCACGGGTGTCTCCTATGCCTTCCTTTCAACAAAGAACTTCATCATGAAAGATGGCATCGTTGAAACGATACAACGACCTTTGACTATTGGCAGCGGAGCAGGCAAGGGCATTCTCTTCAGGTATCTTGCAGGTTCTGACATGTATCTTGCAGGTCTTGAAGCGTCAAATTCCCAACTCACTGAATTTGACCTCAGATCAGGCAGTACATGGAGCACGCTCTCCTCTGTCTCTACAAATGGGGGGATTTTCACTAACTTCCCTTACCGACAGATTGTCAGGTTCTCTGGAAGCAATCTTACGCAGACTTTGATTAACGTCAATACCGGACAGAGCACTCAACTAAGTTCTAGTGATGCAACCAACACAGGTTCGGGAAGTATTGGATTTGAGGTCAGTAGAGACCAGACCAATGCAGCTGCTGAATTCAAATTCATCTTTGCCAGAAAGTATGCCCTCTTTGAACCTCAAGTCAGTATCGGAGGAGAAGAAAAGGACTATACTCTCCCCCTCGCCAATACCGGCATCAACCTCACCTCTGCAACGTACTTCCTTGGAAACTTAGGCAATGGCATGAGCTATCTCTATAGTTTCACCTGCAATGACACCAGCGGAAACAGCAACAGCACAGAGACGCGACTTATCACCATCGACCAAAGTATCCCTCTCCTGAGCAATATCCTTTCTCGTGCGCTTTCCAGTTCAAGCGAACTCATCAGCTGGAGTGTCCAAGAGGGAGCAAATAGCAGTATCAACTATGGGACGACCTACGATCTTGGCACGCTTATCTTCAATGACTCGTTCAGCAGTACTCCTTCAATGACTCTTACAGGGCTGTTAACAACTATTTATTACTACAATCTCACTAGCTGCGACAAAGCAGGAAACTGTAATAGCACTGGACCTTATCAGTTTGTTCCAGAAACCACAGCTCCACAATTGAGCATCAGCAATCCTACTCCTCAGAGCGGACAGGTAGTTGG
This sequence comes from uncultured archaeon, assembly GCA_903873955.1. GTDB lineage: Archaea > Nanobdellota > Nanobdellia > Pacearchaeales > GW2011-AR1 > VGKP01. The sequence continues at coordinate 13,451 of CAIQQL010000084.1, forward strand.
AGGACGTTCACCAAGCCTTTATGTAAACGTCTCTGCAAGTGATCTCTTCAATATCTCTGCCTGTTTTGCAACCATCAACTCCTGGACTGGATGGTGGAACAGTTCGTATCCTTACAAACTCCCTATCAACCTCTCTGTCGCTTCCAATTCAACTGGTTATAATTATCAAACGAAGATCCTGCTCAACAGCACCCTTGTCGGATCGCATTTCAATTGGAGTTCAGGCTGTGCGGATGTCCGATTCATCGGGGCAAATGAAAGCATTGAGCTGCCTTACTGGATAGAAAGCTGCAATGTCACAAGCAAGACTGCATTGATCTGGGTAAAAGTCGAAGGTAATATATCGACGAATTATACTTCTATTTTCATGTACTATGGGAGCAACACCCTTTTCAACAAGAGCAATGGCAGCGCTGTCTTTGAGTTCTTCGATGACTTTGTAGGGACTGGCATTGATCTGTCCAAATGGCTGGTAAAAGATGGAAGTGGTTGGAGTGTCAGTAATAGTGAGCTTCGCGGTGTCAATACCAATGGGCGCTTGTCTACTATCGCCAACTTCAGCAATGGGGCAATACTTGAAGCCAAGTATCGATACCTCTCCTATCCTATCAATGGGTTTATGCCCTTAGGCACCTATCTTTCTGCTTCGAATGGTTTCGGTCATCTCATCCATCCTAGTAACGATTATTATTGTATTGACTCCAGCTGGATCAACATAGGCTCAGCTGGAACTACCTCTCCTGCTTCAACCGCGCTCATGACAAAACTTTCTCTCAAAACGGGAGCGAGCGTCGATCTTAGCGTCACGAACTACAACAATGGGTCTTCTTATCAAAGTGTCTCGAGCATCGGCAATACGGTCTCAAATGAACCTGTGACCATCGGTAAAAGATATGATGACCTGCACGGTGGCCAGCGTTATGAAGCCTATTGGGATTATGTACGTGTAAGAAAATATGCCTCTCCTGAACCTGTTGTTCGTTACGGTCCAGAACAGACAGGGGTTTATTCTATGGTCCTCTATGCCAATATCAGTGCGAACTTCAACTTCACCGATCTTGACCAGACCACCAACTATAGCTACTATGCAACCTGTTTCAATTATGCAGGTCTTGGAAACCAGACGGAGACCCGATATGTCTCTATTGATCTTATCCCTCCTGCGATTTTCAATATAGTCTTTACCGTCATCAATGAAAGCAGCGTGCAGATCAACTGGACCACCAATAAGAACACTAATGAGACTCTTGACTTTGGATTGACAGCTGCTCTTGAGAACAGAGCCCTTAACTCCAGTTATGGGGCAGTTCATAGTGTTCTACTCTCCAACCTGCAAGGAAATTCCACCTACTTGTTCAATATCACTGCCTGTGACATTGCAACAAATTGCAACATTAGTGCGACCTACTCTTTTGTGACTGATGTTGTCAGTCCGCAAGTTGCGTTTACACTAAGTATGCCTCCTTCTGGAGCATATATCAACACTACCTCCCTTTTTGTCAATGCCAGTGTGCAAGACAATGTCGCTATCAGCACCTGCTTGTTCAGTCTCAATGACAGCAGTTATGTGGGCTCAATCCTTGGTAGTGGACAGAATGTCTCGGCAAATTATAATTTCACTAACCTTGTCAATGGCGGGAACTATACTTATTCGGTCATTTGTAATGACACTGCTGGTAACAAAAACTGGACGGAGAACCGTTCCTTCACTGTCGATCTGATTGAACCTACCCTCTATAACTATTCCTATAGACTCATCGATAACCTGAGCGTACAATTTGTCTGGAACATGAGCGAGCTGACCAATGTCAGTGTAAATTATGGCACGAACCTTAGCCTTGGAACCTCACTTTTAGACAGCAATTATACTCTTGTGCATAACCTGACCTTAACTGGACTTACCGCTGATGTGCGCTACTTCTATAACTTCACTCTTTGCGACCGTGCAGGAAACTGTATCTCCCTCGGAGGTTTAAGTTTCATAACGGATGTGTCTTCACCACAGATCAACTTCACTGCACCTACTCCTGCCAATGGCAGTTATGTCAACACCACCACAAAACTCATCAATCTCAGTCTTTACGATGATTACAATGTCTCTTCCTGTTCGATAACTGTTGACTATGGGGCTTTTGGTGATGGCAGTGACGGTCCTTTGACGGTCAGTTCTCCTAATACTGTCATCAATTCTTATACTTCTCTTGCAAGCAGTGCTGATGCCGGAACAAACTCTATACTCGTATCCTCGGGGATTTTCTCTATCGGTGATGAGGTACTTATCATCCAGACCCAAGATGCTAGTAATGGCAATGCCGGAAATTATGAATTTGCTCGGGTCAAGTCAGTCTCAGGCACCACTTTGGTACTAGCCAATTCCCTGAAGCATAGCTACTACTCTTTGTGGAATGCCAATACCCTTAGCGCTGAAGTTGCACAAGTTGTCCGTGTACCTCAATACACGACCGTGACGGTCCAAAATGGGGCCTCGATTGTCACGACCAACTGGACCGGATTGATTGGAGGCATTATAGTCTTCAGGGCTCAGGGTACAGTGACCAATAATGGGATCATTTCTGTGGATAGCGCAGGTTTCAGAGGCGCTCCAAGAACTCCAAGCGAAGTTGCCAGTTTTCAATATGGTTTTGCTGGTGAGTCTACCAGTGGAAGATATGTTGGTGCCCATGCTACTACCGTTGCGGCTAATCTTCAAGGTGGCGGCGGCGCTGGAAAAGGAGCTGATGCTGGCGGTGGCGGAGGTTCTTATGGCAGTGATGGTGGGTCTTCGAATCACTATCTTTCAAACTCTGCAGGAGGATCAGGCGCTCCTGCATTCGGTAGCGCAAATTTGAGCACCCTGTCCTTCGGTGGCGGCGGCGCTTCAGCCGGTTCGCATAGTGAGGGAAGAGTCGGAGCCAAAGGAGGATCCGGCGGAGGAATCATCTTCATTTCGGCTAAGACCATTATTAATTCAGGATCCATTTCCTCGAGCGGTCAATCTGGCGAAGATGGACTTTATCTCTATGATTCTAACAGCGGCGGTGGCGGCGGTGGCGGCGCAGGGGGATCAATCCTTTTAGTTTCCAACAGTATCAGTGGTAGCGGTGGCGTCACTGCTTATCAAGGATCAGGTGGTGATTGGAAGGTCAATGGATATCCTGGAGGATACGGTGGAGTAGGGCGTATCGCAGTTTACGCAACTCAGGCTAGTTTCGGGGGAGCTTATCCTGCTGTCAGCAGTTATCCTCTTTCCAATGACTTCTATAACTCTGCACCTATGGCCCTTGCAGGCAATGCGAGTTCGGGAAGCGCGACCTATCTCCTAAGCAATCTCTCCGATGCACTTTCCTATTCTTATTCGGTAACCTGCACTGATATGCAGGGCAATAGCAACCTCTCTGAAAATAGGACGTTCTTCACTGATTTCATAACTCCAACCATCTTCAATACCTCAGAAAGAACGACTAGTAATTCCAGCGTGCAGATCAGCTGGAACATGAGCGAAGACACCGATGCCACTGTGCTTTATGGGACTTCTCTTGCTTTAGAGAACAGCACTTATGACTCTTCGCTCAATACTACCCATAATATCCAGCTCATCTCTCTATTGACAGATACCATCTATTATTACAATGTCACCAGCTGCGACCGTGCAGGGAACTGCAATTCGACAGCAACGCAGAAGTTTGTCATAGACACGATAGGTACGAACCTTACCTTAGTCTCTCCTTCACCTGAAAACGGAGCAAGGTCCAATAACCGTACGACGATAATCTCCTGGAATATTTCGGATTATTCTGACCTTTCTAGATTCGTCTGGAACTGGAATGGAACGAATTATACCATCTATGATTCTAGTTTGGTCCTGATGTACAATTTCGACAAGGTCAGCTCATTGGGAGAAAATGCGACAAGGGTCGCAGATTTGAGCCTTACGGGCAATTATGGTACTATCTATGGGGCGCAATGGACCTCACTTGGAAGATATGGCGGAGCGTATAACTTTAACGGGATTAACAATTATCTTGGCGCCTCTGGAAACTCCTCAGTCGCTCAATCGTCCAGCTATTCTCTTGTTGCCTGGGTCAAGATGAATTCTCTTCACACTACTGGCGTGATCTATTCTGAAGATGATGTGACCTACCAAAGCGCCATCTTGCAATTGGGGATCAATGCAAGCGGCAGTCCTACCTATCAAAAATGGTCCAATTCCAACTGGTATGGTTTCGATAGTAATCTCTCTCTTGACAAAGACACCTGGTATTATCTTGTCGCAACAAACGGACCACAGGGTATGGCTCTTTATGTCAATGGGATCCTTGTCGGAAACAATTCCAGCACTCTGAGTTCAAATCTCAATACCCGCGAAATCGTTGTCGGTGCCCAGTATGCCTCAGGATCATTGCAAAACTTCTTCAATGGATCGATTGATGAACTGCGTATCTGGAACAAGACCCTTTCCTCTGATGAAATCCTGCAGCAATATTATGCAAATCTCTATAAATATGACACCACCAACTGGAGCTTCCTTGTCAATGAAAGTATCCCTGCCACGGGCAATTATACTTATCAGTCCTTTGCACAAGATCGCGCAGGGAACAATATCAGCAGTGACCAGTACTCTGAATCCTTTGATCTCGAAGGCCCTCTTGTCGACTTTGTAAGCCAGTCTCCTCCTAACCTGACTTCAGATAATCTCTTCAGCGATGCTGGATTGAACATCACTTTCAATGTCACGGACATCCATCTCAATATCTCGACACTGCTCTTTTATTTCAAGACCAGCAGAAGCTATGAAGATGTAGGCTACACGGTCAATGGTTCATGGGTGCGAGGCTATCAGACGCTACCAGCATCGAGCATCGATGATGGACTTGCTCTTTACCATCTTTATGACACCCAAGTCTATCCTGCAACGTACAACTTTGATGAGGATATCATGGAGTCGACTCCTCATCAACAATTTGATTTTGCCGGGAACACTTCAAGCAGCTACCTCAAGATACGCTTCTTTAACGTGAGCAACATGACCTATTATAATCTGTTTGAGTTTATGTCTTACAAAGTGACGAACACTTCACAGGCCCTTGAATTCTGGTACTGCAATGCCACTTACCAAGGAGAAGACCCTGTCTATTCCCCAAGTTGCGTAGCCTTCAATACCCTTGCCTACAACACCTCTCTTTATCCTGGGACAATTTATAGCCATTGCGATGCAAGTATTCCTCTGATCAACACCAATACCACCGTCTCCTGTCATGAAACCGTATCATTCCCTATCAACATCTCCTCTGGCACTGTCTCTGGAGTCTCTGTAACTTCGACGTCCTATCTCCTATTACGGGGAGGCAGTGGTTGGAACTTCGGTTATATTCCAAATGTTGCCCAGGAAGACACTACACAGTATCTTGAAAGCTCAGATCTTTCCTGGCATAACTTCAGTGGTACTATCGATGCCCATCTGCACCAATATGACGGGACCGATTCCTTGTGGTATTATGCTTGCGCCAACGACAGCTATAATAATCAGAACTGTTCAAGCCCTCGCTCAGACTATATTGACCTCCTGCCTCTTCCACCTTCTGCACCTGGTGTATACTCGCCAACGGGCTATTTTGCTACGATAGTACCTATCAATTATACAGCAGCACAAAGCCCTAACGGATATCCAATCCAGTATTACAACATCAGCCTTGTTAATGTGAATGACTCATATCTCTCAAATATTGTATCGGATAACAACCTTGATCTTTCCTATCTTTGGGACATCCAAAATATCACCGAGGGAGCTTACCGAATCCGCGTAGAGGCAATCGATTCCATGGACCAGTCTTCCTATGGGTATTCTAGCGTCTTCTTTGTCTCCAAGTCCTATCCTTTAGTTGACTATGTAGCTCCAACTCCTCTTTCCGGAGGATATGCCAACACGAGCTTGGTCGTCATTAATCTCAGTGCGAGCAAGGACTTGCTCTCCTGTGTCATCACTTTCAATGACTCCAATTATACCATGCAAATCAACAACCATCAAGAGCTCACCTGGGTGAACTACACCTTTAGTGTGGCCCAGAATGGCACCTACACCTATTTTGTGAACTGCCTCGATTATGTCGGCCATCTCAATGTGACTGCCCAGCAAAACTTCACCGTTGACGTGCTTGTCCCAAGCATCTATAATGTGACCAGTAACGCTACGGACCTGACCAGTACCACCGTCACCCTTGACACTGACAAGGACACTGATGCGACGATCCGTTATGGCCTTACCCCTGCTCTTGAAAGCACACTCACCAACAGTACGCTCAACATGAGCCATGCCTTCTATTTGCAAGGGCTTTCCATGAATTCGTTCTATTATTACAATATCACCGTCTGCGATCATGCCGGCAATTGCAACCTCTCCGGAGGCCATAGATTCAGCACAGATATCACTCAGCCTACCCTGAGCTTTGTCCTTCCAACCCCTGCAACCTTTACGAATATCAGCTCGCCTCTCTTGAATGTAAGTCTCTCCGAGAACGCTTCGACTTGCATTTTGACATTCAATGACCAAAATTATTCCATGTCCATTATCAATGCCGGAGCCCGAATCTTTGCATATTACAATTTCAGCAACCTTGCACAGTCTTCTGTCAACTTCTATTCTGCCTGGTGCAATGACACCTCTGGCAATTCACAGAACACCTCCACCATGAACTTCACCGTTGACGTGCTTGTCCCAAGCATCTATAATGTGACGAATGTCACCTTGAACCTTACTAGCGCAGTCATCACCCTTGACACTGACAAGGACACTGATGCGACGATCCGTTATGGCCTTACCCCTGCTCTTGAAAGCACACTTACCAACAGTACGCTCAACATGAGCCATACTTTCTACCTGCCTTCGTTATCCACAGACTCCTTCTATTACTACAATGTCTCTGTTTGTGACCGTGCTGGAAACTGTAATGTTTCTGGAGGCCATATGTTCAGTACAGATCTCACTCCTCCTCAGATTATGTTCACCCTTCCAACTCCAATCAATGGGGAGAATGTCAGCAGAACCATTGTGAAATTATACCTTCTCTACAATGAGAACCTTTCATCATGTATCCTTACCTATAATGGGAACAATTATTCTATGATGCTGCATAATTCCGATATTGTCCTCTGGGCCAATTACAGCTTCTATGATCTTGCTGGAGGCCAATATAACTTCACTGCAACGTGCGTAGACTTGAATGGTAATAGCAATGTCACTCCACAAAGAACCTACTACGTGGACACCATCACCCCATATTTCATGAACCTGACCTCTTATGTCTCCAATGAATCTACCGTGCACTTCATCTGGAACTCTAGCAAGAATAGCACTGCTTATGTCAATTATGGCCCTACTTTAGAACTGACACAGTTTTACAATGATACTGGATATTCCAGCGCCCATAATCTCACACTCACGGGCCTTCTTGCAGATACATTATATTATTACAACTTAACTATCTGTGATAGGTTCACCAATTGCAACACCACTGGCCCTTACACCTTCTATATCGACACCATTGCGCCAGTCCTTAACTTCACAGGGCAGACCCTTCCATCCGGGAGCAGCATCAATGTCTCAACTTTCACCATCAATGTGACGGTAAGCGACCTTTATTTCTCCTCGATAAGGTTGGAGCTCTACAACAGCAGCGGGGCCCTGCTCCAGAATGCAAGCACCAATCTTACTACCCTGACTATGAACTATTCAGGTCTCACTGATGGCATCTATTACTTCAACGCAACCGCCTATGACCTTGCCGGCAACTACAACAGCACTTCCACGTTCAATTTCACTGTTGACCTCGAGGCGCCTTCTGCGACATTGATAGGTCCTGTAAACAATCTCTATACCAACAACGGCACACAGAACTTCACCGTCAATCTCAGTGATAATCACGGGCTTGCAAATGCGGCCTTTGTCATCTACAACAGCAGCGGGCTTGCCAATCAGATCAATTTCACCTTCGTCTCAGGCACCTTGGAATATCTCCTTGGCATCCCTCTTGACCTTGTAGACGGAGTTTATCAATGGTTCTATTTCCTCTATGATGCTGCAGGAAATGTCTTCGAAACACAGAACCAGACGTTGGTCATCGACACGCAAGCCCCGGTCGTCTCCTTCACCGATCCAGTTGAAAGGTCGGACACTGTCATCCGAAGGAGCAATCTTTCCTTCAACATCAGCACTGCCGACGAGAACTTTGCTAATGTCACCTTGTTCATCTATAATGATAGTGGTGCATTGCTTGCAAGCCCTTCAAGTACTTCTCTCCAGTTCTTCGTCACTGTCGATAACTTTGAGAATGGGGTCTATCATTACAATGCCACTGCATACGACCTTGCAGGCAACAGCAACAGCACGGACACGCGAACGGTCACGATAGACCTTGTGCCTCCAACGGCAACATTTGTCTCTCCTACGCCTGGAAGCGGCAGTGTAACCTACGAGGATTCAGCAGTGATCAAGATGATCCTTACCCATCTGCCTTCTCTTTCGGATTTCCTCTGGAACTGGAATGGCACGAACTATTCCATCTATGACTCAAGCCTTGTTTTGATGTATAACTTTGACAAACTCGAGTCCATCGGTGAAAATGCAAGCCATGTTTCCGATATGAGCCAGTATAGCAACAATGCCTCCTGCTCAGGCGCCTCTTGCCCTCTCTGGAACGAGAGCGGCAAATACGGCGGGAGATATGACTACTTTGTCGATGGCAATCCAAGCTGGTTTAGCGCTCCTGTCTCTGCAAGCCTGAACCTTAGCGGTCCACTCACACTCTCAGCCTGGGTCATGCCGGCAGCTGATGGCGTCTCTTATGATATCCTTGGCAAACGTGCAGACAGCGGGGATCTTGCTTTCAGTATGCGCAGAAACGGGACGACCAATCTTATGGGCTGTGAATTCACCATCGGAGGTGTTCAAGTAATTGTCTCTGAGGATACTGCGATCGCACCATACACCTGGGCATACTACTCCTGCGTCTATACAGGATCAGCATTGCAACTCTATAAGAATGGCCAATTGCAATCAGGCACCCTTGCCGCTTCTGGCAGTCTGGGCTCGCAAAACCTTTACTCTTTCGATATTGGAAACTCACAAGGATATGATTATTTCAACGGATCCCTTGATGAAGTACGAATCTGGAACCGCTCATTATCCTCAGATGAAATCCTACAAGAGTATTATAGCAATCTTTACAAATTGACTTTTGACAGCTGGGGTTTTGTGGCCAACGAAAGTCTCTCAACCGATGGAACCTACATGTATTATGGCACTGTCAAAGACAGTACTGGCCTGCAAAACATGACTGAGGTCAGAAGCCTTGTGAAGTCCTCCTCCGTGCCTCAGATCATCTCTGTAGCGATTGCTGACCAGACCCCAACGGAAGACAGTTACACCAATGTGAGCCTTTCATTTGCAGTCTATGACATCGCCGGAACTGCCCATCTTAACACCACTTCAGCCATAGCAAACTTAAGTCGTGCGGGTGAATCTGTCAGAGAAAACCTTAGCTGCATGGCAGCAGGCAATATCGACAGCAATACTATGAACTTTAGTTGTACTCTTCCGATGTGGTACTTTGATGAGTCAGGCATCTGGAATGTCACCGTGGGTCTAGCGAACAAGCAGGGGGTTTATGTATTCAATACCTCTGCCTCTTTTAGCTATGGGGCCTTGACTTCATTTGTGGTAAGCCCTCAAACCGTCATCTGGGGAACAATCTTCCCTGGCGCAACGAATGAACTTGCCACGAATATGCCTCTTGTCCTGAACAATACAGGAAATGTACCTATCAGTGTCGGAAATATCCAGGTGAAAGCTACAGACCTTAAAGGTGAAAGTGATGCATCGAAGACCCTTTATGCAAACAATTTCTCCATGGGCACTTCAACCGGAGTAGACAAGCCTGAATGTTCACAGACCAATCTTTCCCAGAATGTGTTTGTCGCCATCAACAATGCAACACTTTCCCGTGGAAACCACTCTGCAAATGATGGTCATACCGGTCAGGAACCTGTCTATGTCTGTATGCGTTTTGTAAGCTATTATGTGACCGCACAACAGTATACAACGTCCCAAGAAGGGCCTTGGACAATCAGGATTATCGGTCTTGCAGGAGTGGCCCTCGCTTTCAATCGAAGGAAGAAACGCAAGCTGAAAGACTACACAGTCGCAGACGGCAGCCTGATGAATGTATTGAAAGTAGTTGTCGATAATCTGCAGCATGAATACTCTTTAAGTGAGAAAGAGACCGTCTCTCTTGTGCTCTCAAAACTCAAGAAGGAATATGCTTTAGACAAAGAAGACGTCCTTCTTGCAATCGATGGCTCCCAGGGCCATCTTATACCGTTCACTATCTTCAATTCAGACCTTGGTGCCCTGGAGGCCGTATGCAAATATCTTTTTGAAAACAAGGGAATGAGCTATCATGAAATAGCCCAGGCTCTTGCCCGTGATGATCGCACTATCTGGACGTCCTATGCCAATGCATCAGGAAAGATGAAATCTCCTTTTTCCATACATTCCGAAGATCCTACTTTTTCACTTTCTCTCTTGAAAAGTGAGGAACTTACTGTCTTGGAAAGTGTGATTCTCCACCTGAAAAATGAGCGAAACATGCGCTATAGTGAAATCGGCAAACTTCTCAACCGTGACCAGCGAAATATCTGGACTATCTATTCACGGGCGAGAAAAAAGGGAAAAGAGGGTAGCAGTTTATCTGCAATAAGAGCGCGAGAGGAGTAGGTTTTACTTATTATTTATGTATTAGTACATACATAATAAGTAACTCCTCAGCTCTTTTTTCGCTTTCATCAACGGAGAATTGTTAATCTCAAAAAAAGATTTGCATACTTATCCTAAACGTAGTTTTCTTATCCTGTATGTATCAGATTTCAAGGAAAATAAGAGATGTTTGTTAAGTCAAAAAATCCCTGCTCATCCCTATTAAAAATTATCTCTACTAGAAATATTCAGTACGTATGCACGCAGTGCGTGTTTCGTCTTTATTCTTTAAGATCGGAGATGCCCAAGAGGATAAAAAGAGCACCAATGCCCAATATACCCCAGAACAATCCACCCTTAAACACGGTACCTGCCGCGGACCAGAAGTTCCAGACACCCCACCCTTGCGAGTAGAATGCTACTACTATAGCTCCAACGACAAGAATCAATCCGACGAAGAGTTCAAGCCATTTATTCATAGATTTAGTATTCTTTTTCCCTATTTAAATATTTCTTTAGTTTCCGGCATTTTAAAAAATAATCTTCCTTTTCTTGCGCCTGAGGGGTTTATTCCCTCCTTTTCCTTATAGTCGGATGTACTTTATGCAAGACTTCTATTCTCTTTGCACCCTGCGTTTTGTTTATAAATCCCTTTTTCCTAGACGTATCATGACTGAGAAATTCATCAATATCGATTTGGATGATCCTCGTTCTGAACATATTGCTGAGGTCCTGAGCAACAAGACCTGCAAAAAAATCCTCAGCTTCCTTGCGGACAAAGAGATGAGTGCAAGTGACCTCGCCCGTGAACTGAGCCTTCCCCTAAACACTATCGGATATAACCTTGAAAAGCTTGTTGCTGCAGGACTTATCGAGAAGTCCAAATCTTTTTTTTGGAGTAGCCGAGGAAAACGTATTGAACGCTATTCCCTTTCAAACAAGAAAATTGTCATCAGTCCCAAACGCATGTTTGGAAGTGTGCTTCCTGTGCTTGCTATCTCGGGTGTCATCGCTTTGGGAATAAAGTTCTTTTCTGACCATCTGTTTACTGCTTCCGCACCTTCCGTCTCCAAAGATCTTATGCGGGAAGCACCGTCGGTTGCGGAAGGGGTCTTGACCAAAACTATGGGCGCAACTGCTCCGTTCGCAGCAAATATCAATGACTCAGTTACCTCCGCCTCTTCTTTAGTTGCAGAGAACCTTTCTCCTGTACCTCATGCTGCTTCCTCTAGCTTTACTGCGATCGCGCCATTAGCCCACTCCGGATTTTTTTGGCTTTGGTTCCTTTTGGGCGCCTTTGTCGCTCTATTCATCTATGTCCTTTGGAACTGGAGAAGATTATGAAGCTTCAATTTATATTGCAGTCATCCTTATATTTAAATAGAACCTCTTCTTTTATTCAAAATGGAAAATAAATTTCTTCTTGCCATCATCCTTTCAGCAGGGATCTTAGCACTTGGCGCTTATCTTATCTATCCTGTCTCTCCTGGTCCTCTCCCTCCCCATTTGCAGGTAAACACCTCCTCTCTTCCCAGCTCTCAAGGAACAGACTCCCTTAAGCAATTCCATACCTTTGAGGAGGTCAAAACTTTTATTAAAGACCACTCTGGACAAACTCCTGATTATTATTACGCATTTTCCCAAGGATTGGGGGGAGCTCGTCTTATGAACTCTGCAACACCAATGCCTGATCTGGCCATAAAAGAAACTACTTCAGCATCAAGTGCTCCTGCATCCTCTTATTCACAAACCAATATTCAAGTCGAAGGTGTTGATGAGCCGGATGTTGTGAAAACTGACGGGAAATACATCTACTCTATCGCCGATTCTCGTGTGATCATCAGTCAGGCCTCTCCTGTAACCGACCTGCATGAAGTCTCTTCGCTTGATGTGGGCCAGCAGCCTCTCTCCCTTTTTATCAATGGGGATAAACTTGTGGTCTTCTCAAATAGTTATGAAACAATACCTGCAATCGGGCTTGCACGGGCGAGTTGTCTTGTGGGCAGTTATTCTTGTGGAGGGGGCTCAACACCTCAGACCCAGGTTTATATCTATAATATCTCCAACCGAGAAACTCCTCTCCTTCTTTATAACTTCTCAAGTGAAGGAGACTTCACCGGAGCCAGAATGATCGGGGATTATGTTTATCTCATCTCGACCAAATATGCCTCTTTGGGCAATGATGACTATATTCTCCCTCATTACGTCTTGAATGGCATTGAGAAAACGATTGCCCCAACTGACGTCTTTTATGCGGAAGATACAGACGCTTCGTTTGCATTTACTTTTGTGAATGCCCTTTCTCTAACCGATGGTTCTATCAACAGCAAAGCCTATCTGATGGGTTCAACCTCCACGCTTTATGTCTCTAAGGACAATCTCTATCTCCTCTATCCGCAGCAAAACTCATACCAGAAGATTCAAAATGAGTCGCAGGCCCGTTTTGTCCAAGAAGTACTTGTCCCTTTACTCCCTCCCGCTTATACGCAAAAAATCACCACAATCCTCTCTCTCCCAGAAAGTGAACGTTCCAAATGGGACAAGATTCAGAACCTTTTGTTGAACTATACATCCTCTCTTAATGAAAATGACCGTCAGACATTTACTAAAAACCTTTCTTCCTCTTTCTCATTATTTGAACTTAAACTCAGCAAGGAGTTAGAAAAGACCGTTATCCAGAAGATCCATGTTGACCAAGGCAGTCTCACTTATCTGGGTAAAGGCGAAGTCGAGGGCAGGGTCTTGAATCAGTATTCTTTGGATGAATATCAGGGGAATCTTCGCATTGCGACCACCACTGGTTGGAACACGCAAAGCCTTAATCATCTGTTCATCTTGGATGACCGCTTGCAGTCTATTGGCGCCTTGGAAGATCTTGCCCATGGAGAAAAAATTTATTCGGCCAGATTTATTGACGATAAGGCGTATCTTGTCACTTTCAGGCAAGTTGATCCTTTTTTTGTCATTGATCTATCAGATTCCCATAACCCTCAGGTTTTAGGCTACCTTAAGATTCCAGGATATTCCGACTATCTTCATCCTTATGATGCCACTCATATCATCGGTGTTGGGAAAAATGCAAATGCGGATGGCCTTTATCAGGGACTTAAGATCGCTCTTTTCGACATCACCAATGTAAGCAGCCCTCAAGAAGAGGCAAAGATCCTTATCGGTGACCGTGGGACTGACAGTCCTGCCTTGCAAGATCCCAAGGCTTTTCTCTTTGACAAACAAAGAAACCTCTTGGTCCTCCCTGTCTCTTTGGCAAAAATAAACCAGTCTAAGACCGACTCTTTTGGAGAGATGCCGCGCTGGCAATATGGGGACGTTATCTGGAAGGGAGCATATGTCCTAAACCTGAGTGAACAAGGGATCAGTGTCCGTGCCAAAATAACCCATTATGATGACAATCAAACTACCACTTCCGTTTCCTGGATCTATGATGACAGCCAGATGGTTAAAAGGTCACTCTACATTGACAACGTCCTCTATACCCTGTCTGACAAGAAAATAAAGGCAAATTC
>CAIQQL010000085.1 GCA_903873955.1 uncultured archaeon
AATTACAAACTCTTACTTGTAATGAAGATAAAAATTTAGATGATATATGTGGAATTACTTTAGATGTAGAACCACATTTAGGACATCTAATTCTTTTATACTTTTTTCTTTCATGCTGTTCAAATATATCTTTCATTCTAAAAATTTCTCTCCCACAGGCTTGATTATCTGAATGGGTTTTGAAGCGGCTTTGGCCTCAGCTGCAATCTTTGCGGCTTCTGATACCCCAGAGGAAAGTTTAGCTCCAGGATTATTTAACCAAAGTTTAAGGCGTGCCAGTTTCACTTCGTTCTTTAAACTGGTAATTTGTGCAGCTTTAAAACTAGTTTCTAACGCAGATTTTAAATGCGTAAGGCCAAGTTTTCCAGCCTGTATCATTGGGATTGGGGTACCCTTTAAATGGCTAAGAATCATCACGCCAGCAACTGCGCCAAATGTGGCCAAACCAATGTCGGCTATTGCTTCGCCTGCGAAACGTGCAATACGATTTCCAGTATGACGTGCGGCTTTAACTGCAATGTGGGCGATTGCTCCGTGAACCCCTGGCTTTTCTCCGCCAGGTTTTCCCCTGTTGGCTACTTCCCAACGTTCTCGTGCGGCTTCGGCGTGACCTTCTGGGTCACCATGCCAGCCACGATTGCCTCCACCAAATCCAAAGAATCCTTTTGAGATATCCTGTTCACTATCGGCTTTGTCGGCAAAAGTTGTTGCTGGTTCTGTAAGTTCCCGTTCGGCTGTTGCATCTCCAACACGCTTAGGGCCATAGGGTTTTTTCCGTTGACGCTGTGGGTCGGAGGCAATGGCGGACTCTTCTGGGGTATTTTGAGAAACTTCTTCTGACTCTTCTAGTGTACCATTTTCCAGGACATTTAGCAACAAAGAAATTTTATCTTTTAGTGGCTGAATGATGAGGTTTACCTCTTCGTCGCTTAAAAGCTGCTGGTCCCGTGCCAATGCTTCAAGTTCCTGAATTGACCCGTGCATGTCCACAAGGGTCTGGTCTATGGTCTGCATCTGTTCTATAGAGGCCTGAGTGTTTGCTTGAGCATCAGTTTCTTTGGGTAATCCTCGATAAACCTTAACCAGGTCTTGAACCTTAGCCAAAACTTCCTGTTTAGTCATCTTTGCAGGAAGGGTAACAGTGTAGAGCACTTTGGGATGGGTTGCATCCTTAGGAATAGCAGGCGTGGGTTCATTGACAGGAACTGGCCTAGGATGTCTTGTGACACTCTTCTGAGCTGCCTCAACGCCCATCTTATAAAGCAGGTCTTTGCCTGCCTTGATGTGGTCTGCGGCAATCTGCTGAACAATCTTGTCTTCTAAAGTAGGGTGTTCTGCACGCTCAGCCGCAACCATGGCTGCTCGGTCAATCTCTTTTTCTGCCTTCATAATGTCCCCTGTTTCCATATCTTTTGATGTCACTCCATAAGAGTGTCGCCATTCCTTAAGCGGCTTGGATGATAGTAACTGCCTAAATGGCTCGTGGTAATTAAACGTCATGTGGTCAGGAAAATCTTTGTTTTGAAGCACTCTACCAAAAGCCTTGGCGTAATGCTCACCAGGACTTCCCTTTTCCTGCTCAGAATGCGTAAACCAATCCCACATGTTTAAATGGCCAGTTGCACTCTTAGGTTGTGTGTCGTAAGACATCCGAATCCAAGGAGCGTCAAGTTTGCCAGGTAGTGCGGGTTGCACTGCGTCAAGCAACTGGTCGTGTGACCAAAAAGGAGATGCCACTACATAGTTTCCGTTTTGGTGATTGTAAAGGATTTTGAGTTCGTGAGCATCTGCATGGCCCTTAGTTGCCAGGGACACTTCGTGCAAAACGTCATGTCCAAAGCCACCCTTGATTTCCCCAGAGTGCCAGTTCTCACGTTTTTCTTTCATTGTTTGCTTCAGGCTGTCAATCATTTTAGCCTGAGCAATAGACTGCTCGTTTACAGGAATGTCTTTGTTGTGCAGACGGTCGTAAATGGCGAGTTGCTTATGCTTCTGAGCATCCAGCAATGCTGCCGTTCTATCGTGGTGTGGCAATGACACATCCAAATGGACGTTGCCAGTTTCTGTGTTATGCCACGTTCCCAGATGGTGATTGGACTGTGAAAGCAATGCCTTGTTGTCCCGTATGTAACTGTCAATGTGGCTTGCCGCTAGATTCTTCATCGGTATAATGCGCTCATTCGCTTTATACGGAGAAAACATATAACGGGCTTCAGGTATTTTCCCAGCCAATGAAACTGTGTGTCCGCCAGCCGCAACGGTTGCATCGTATGCCTCAGTTGCTACTTTGCTGGCAGGAAATTTTCCCATTGCATATTTCGCTGCGTTTGCGATAGAAGCAAGCACAGCGGGATTTCGTAATGCAATTATGCCACCTGCTAGGATTGCCCCGCCTGCGACAATGGCTATGGCATTTTTTAAATTGGTGTGTAAGGCTGCTTTAGACTGGGACCCTGCGAGTCCTGTGCCATGCCCAGCGGCGACTTCGGCGTGACGTTCGGGTTCTCCAAACCATGCTTTAGCCATGGATTTTGCAATGTCATTTGTGAAGAGTCCCTTTTTAGCTGCGGCCCGCCATTCGCCAAGAGTCTGCATACCGCCATAGTGTTTTCCGCTATCCATAAATTCAGCCTTCAAACTATCAGGGAATTCTTCTTTGTGGCTTAAAATAGATTTCATTGTTGATAAGAAAGAGCTGCGGGGAGTGAGTTCGCTGTGCTCCCAGCTGTGTAAATGCAGCGAGTCTTCAGTATCAAACTGAGGTAGGGCACCTTTTTTTCCAACATCATAGCGCATACGAGACCACTGCTTGTCAAGTACAGAATTTGCAGGAATCAGTTTATTGGCAACGGCCTGATTAAAGATTTCTTCGTGCTCTACGCCCCAAGGACCAAGTAAGAAATTACCGTTACGGGCATTATAAAGAATCCGCACACCCATGCGTCTATCAGGATTTGCGCCGTGTGAAACAACCTCTTTAAGAACGTCATGGCTTAGACCAGTATCTCTAAAGACAGGATTCCAGAGAATTTTTTTATTGGCCTCCCAGTCAAAATCCCTAACCTCACCAAACTGATGTGTTGCCTCTTCTGCAAGTTCTTTGCGTCCGAGGGCTGTTTTGAGAGGTGCTTCTGCAGTGGCCGTTATTCCAGTTGAAACTTCCTTGGCAGCGGCTTTCGCTGGAGCTTCCAGCAAGTGTGCATTCTGGGAATGCTTTACGCCAGTTAAACGCTCAAGGGCTGCCTCGGCTTCAGAGTGTGTGGCATTACCTGACATCCAGGCGTATCGGTTTCCAACGGCATCCTGGGTGGTCCTAATCTTGGGGTCACCAGGAAGAGCTTTTGGATATTTTTCGTTATGCTCCCGTACCAAATCGTTAATCTCTTTGTGCCCAGGATTCTTGTAAACGAGAACTTCTTTATTCGGATGAACTCTTACGTGCATGGCTGCTGTTTCAACGGGAACGCCAGTCACGGGATGAAGGCCGTGGTCTTTTGCGTATTCAGAAGCTACGTAATCGCCAACTGTACCTTTATTTGCTTTTATGTACTGAAATTTTTCCTGGTGAGTATATACAGCAGGCTTTGCCACCACAACAGGAACTTCAGCAAGGCCGATTTTTTTAGCCGCCATTGCTCGGTGGATGCCCTCTTGGCTGAATCCGTCCGTATGGTCAAGAACAAGGGCTTCGGCTTTGGAACCCTGCTTGAACATCTTTGCGTATTTGTTCACGAGGGGTGTGCTAAATTTGTTTGTGCGAGAAGCAATGAGGGCTTCGGGGGTCATCTTAAAACCCTTTGCGGCTCTCTCAAGGTACTCGCTAGGAGACATATTTACGTACTCGGCAACTTTGTTTTTTTCAAACTTCTGA
>CAIQQL010000086.1 GCA_903873955.1 uncultured archaeon
TCCACACGAAAGGCCGCTCTTCCCGTAGTGCTGGTCCATGTGGGAGACAGGAGGTCTGCTCTGGTTTACAAACGGGAAAAAAGGCCGTTTAAAGGAAAGCTATCGCTTCCTGGAGGGAGATTATTGGTGGGAGAGACCATTGAGCGAGCAGTAGAACGCATCTTGAAGGAAAAATGCAATGTAAACGGGACATTCCAGGAAATAAAGACAATCGCGCTCGAACATGTGAAAAAAAACAAAAAGACTGTGCATACCTTCCTGCTCATTGTGGCGAAAGCGAGAATAAAAAAGAAGGCACATTTGCTCACGCCGGTTGATGAAAATAAAAAGAAGATTATCCCTAGTGATTATAAACTGATAAAAGTAAAGTCTGAGAAGGTCACAGTATTAAAAACCTCAACACCAGAACATTAGTTTAGAGTGCGGTTTTCTTGCGAAGGTCTTCCGCTTGCTTCTTCAAGTCCAAAAGAGGGACGCCTGAGCCAAGCTGGGTGGTGACATATCCAGGATAATGCTCAAAAAAGACTTTTTCTTTGCTCCATCGATCCTTGAATCGCTCATCCGTGTCCCGAAGAGGATAAAGCTTGATATGGGCATGATTGACACCCATGCCCTCCATGACTAAAGCGACACGGCTGACATCCAGTCCTTTTTCCAGCAACGCTGCAACTTCCTTGGCAGCAAGCAGGAATGCGGAATATGTTTTTTCAGGCAAGTCAAAGAGATTGGAATCAAAATGAAGTTTGGGCATGACCAAAGCCATACCAGAAGTGTTCGGATTGATATCGAGGATGGCTAGAAAGTTTTCATCCTCCCAAATTTTGGCACAATCAAATTCACCGGCAATTACTTTACAAAAGACACAATCAGCCGCGCTCATTGCAGTGCTTGTGGAGAATCTTTCATAAAGGTTTTCCTAAGCAACTGTCGGTTGACTTCTTCTCGTCGTAGATCGAGAGGGATGATGCTTTTCCATAACGGCTTCTTCTCTTTGGAATTTGTAAGGGCTGCGCTGAGTTTACTGATCTCTCTGGCAAAAGGAGCACGACGATTATACAGCGAGATAGGGATACGATTAAAGAGAGCACGCATATTGCTGTCATCATCGGGAAGACGGGCGACAACTGGCAATTCCGTCACGGCCTCGATATCCTTTAGACCGATTTCATAATGGGGATCACGTATTTTATTGAGGATAATACCCAGTACTGCTTTTCCACGCTGACGTGCAAACCTTGCAGCACGTAAAGAACAGCTTAAGGTAGGATAGTCAGGTGTGGTGACGATAAAAAGATTGTCCGAAGCAAGTATTGTCGAGAGGATTTCCTCGTTCAGGCTAGGAGAGGAATCAATGATGACAAAGTCGTATCCCTTCTTCAGCTCGTTCACTCGGTCACGAAGCTTGAGGGGCTCAATTTTTTTGGAATAGAAATAACTACCTGGAATGACATCAACCCCATAACGTGTATGGATTGCATGAGTGAGCTTTCCCTTGCCGGAAAGAATCTCATGGACGGTTTTTTCTGGCTCGACAATGTCCATATGCAAACCGAGATTGGGGGCAGAATAGTTGGCATCAACAAGTAGGACTTTCTTACCAAAATGGTTAGCAAGATCAGTGGCAAGAGCGGCACTAACCGTCGTCTTACCTACACCTCCTTTTGTGGAAATAATTCCAATGACTTTCGCCATATAGTAGTATAAGAAAACGGTTATTTAAAAATCCTTCTTTATAAGTAACAAAAGGAACAGCTAGGGATTAGGTCTATTTGCTTTCCAGATGTTTATAGAAATGTTTGGCAGAGACATAATGAGGCAGGTTTAATTTTTCAGCGATTTTCGAGGTTTCTGCTCGATAACCAAAGATAGCGATAGGTTTTATCAGGACAGGTTTATGAAAGATTGCCTCATTATACTCGACAAGTCTGAACTTCTGTTGAGGCAGCGCACCGAATCCTTTGCTTTTCCTGAAGAGGTTGACCGCAACCCAGGCTTTTTCGGGCGAAGGATACTTTCGGATCATCGACGAGAAATCCTTGAAGATAAATTTCTCAAATCCAGGAAGAAGAGTGTGGTTGTAATAGACGTGCAGATTATTTTTAATGCGATAGTAATGGACGATGATCCGATCTGTTGCACTGAGCAGGACAAGATCAAAGGGGAAGATATAGTCAGGTTGTGTTTGAGTTTGAAAAATGATTCCCTGTGGCCGATACGTCTTAGTATAATGTTCTCCGAGGATGGTGCAGGAGAGTCTTCGTTTCCTTCCAAAGCTCTTGGTATTGGGCTTGATCTTTTTTGTTTTTACAATGTCAAACACACTTTGAAAATCCACTTTCTCTTTGCCGACCAAAGTCTTTGTGCAGAAGTCCTCTTCAAAGGATTTGACATAGTACGTTCCCCTTTTCATGGAAGATAAAGAGTCTTTAAGTTTAAAGACTTTATTTCGATAGCAAAAAGAATACTTGAAAAACTTTAGACTCAGGAAAACAGTGGACCTGACGACGCCCATGCTCGAATGGCATCTTGCAGGGAACTCGTAGTTTAGACAGAATTAGAGCAATTTTATGAAATCTTCAGGCTTCAAAATCTTAATGCCTTCAAATTCCTTTATCTTTAACAAATGATTATCATAGGTCAAGATATAATCAGATGAAGATTCAACAGCACATTCTACAATCCGATTATCATCAGGATCGTCTTTAACAATATTTATTATTCTCTTTGGCTCAACTATTGTAATAAAATTTATCAAATTGCTTAGCAAACTTTCAATATACAATTTATCTCTCTTAAAATCTCTAATGAGAACCTCACTAAATTCAGCTATAATTATTTGAGTAGTGAATATTTCTACATTTTCTTTTATCAACTTTATGAGTAAACGATGGCTAACACTGGAATTCCACTGAGTAGCCGAAATAAAAAAATTAGTGTCGGGAGTAACTCTCATTTTGTTCGTTTAGATTCCCTAAACTTATGAACTATATCGACTACCTCGGATTCTTTTATACCCCGCCGGTCAGAATTTTTATTTCCTTCCGCAGCAATATTCTCAAGTTGCCTGATTAAAATTTCTTTCGAAGGAGTCTCTACTTTTTTTAATATTAAAGTATCTCCTTTAGCCATTACTACAAATATCGTGCCTTCTTCCGCGTTAAGTTCATCACGGGCATTCTGAGGAATAACAATTTGTCCTCTTGATGACATCTTGGTTGTTTCAATTTTCATGGTATATAATCTTACTTTCTTATTGTAAGATTGTCTTATTTATAAATGTTTTGATTATCGATTTGGAGAATATAAGAGATTCCTCCTCCCAAGAACGCCCATGCTCACATGGCATCTTAAAGGGAATTATTAAAGGGAAAGAATATAATCTCAAAAATAACTAGATGCTTACTAATCAAAGCTTTTTTTAGATTTTACCCTAATCTTCGAAGGTTCTGAGTGATAAGACCTCTTTCTTATCTTAAAATAAAGAAATAATCCAATTATAGCAAAGCACAATACAAATAGGATAAAGTCTCTCTCTAAATGAGAGCTGCTGACATTTTTTATGGTATACCCGCTAAAAAAAGAGGGCATAAAAAAGAAAATCCAAAGTAGAGTAAAAAATACTAATGGAAGAAGAAGAGTTACAACTTCCTCAAGAGAATGTTTTTTTCTTTCAAATCCGTTTTTTACAAAA
>CAIQQL010000087.1 GCA_903873955.1 uncultured archaeon
GTTCCTGGAAGGGAAAAGACTAAGCTCCTCGCGAGGATTGATGCTTTAGACCTCTGATGCTGGCAGGGTCTTCTCTTTGGAATGAAATTGGGATTCTTAATGTTTAAATATCGTTTTCCTTCTTTGAATAGGATGAAACAATCAATACCTTTGAGCGATTATCAACCTGGGAATCCAGTCTACTTTCCGATTAAAAATGCGGAGCCTATGTTCAGCCTAGGTCAAACAACGGGAACTTCGGTTGGATCTTCTCCAGGCATTCAAAGTTATCTCTCTTGGCCCCAAGATCCTCTTTTTAATCCTGCAGGATCGTTTACTCTTCTGAGCTATCTTTTTACTTTAAATATTCGTAGCCATTCTCTTCCGACGTTTTCTCTTGAAATGTTAGCTCATGGTTCTCTGCCCGTTAAAAATCGGGGTTTGGATGGCAGTAGATAACTTTTTATATCCCCTTTCTTTATTTTGATTATGACCGATAATAAAATAAGCATGCCTGGTGTTTTTGGTGGGCTTATTCGTTATGATGAAGAATATCGTAGTAGATTTGCAATCAGTCCAACTGCGGTAATCGGTTTTGTGATTGTGATTATCGTTTTTGTCCTTTTTCTTAAATTGCTCTTTCCAATAGCATAAGCCTCTTCTTAATATTCTTTTTGATGCATTTATTTCTCTTCCATAAGCTTTAAAGCTTTCAAGTTTTTTGTGGATTTATGGTTGTATCTATTCCCTTGAAGAAATCGCCCTATCGTACAAGAAAAGGGCGAAGGACGCAATTAGAGATGATGTGTGATTCCTATGCGGCTTTAGCTAGGGCCATCCCCCAAGAGGATCTTGCACAAGGGGTTGTTGGGGGCCTTTCTGTTATCACGGATCTTATTGAAGGCAGGAAGCGTCTTCCAGGCCATCTGAGCTCTGACTCTGACGTCCTTAATCACCAGTATCTTAGTCATCTTTGCAAACTTCAACATGTTGCAATGCCCACGGTAGTTCCTTCATATCCTGGGTATCATAACCAACGCTCACAAACATTACAGGCGCGCCGTTTTTCACTTGATTTTATTCAATTCCTTAATGAACCCGCATTCGACAGAACTCTTGATCCCAAGATTCGAGAAGAAATTGAAGAGGGCGTGTATACTCTTCTTTATGAAGGGAAAAAGCGAGCGGCAATGGAAGAAGAAAAAAAATTGAGCACCTTTTCAGGAAAAATGGAAGGATATCGTCAACTATTTTCGCCTTTTAAGCCAGCATTATTTTCTTCAGGGTCTCTGCGGCTTAACTCTCAAATGCTCTATATTATTGATGTCTTGGAAGGTAAGGGGACAAGCACAGTCACTCACCGGCGTGCTTGGAAATGGAGCGAGCGTATCGCTCTTGCAAAGGAATCTTTTTCTGAACTTGAAGACCTGCTTGCTGCAGCCTATGCTCATGGAGAACTTTCGGAGAAAGAAACGCAAAATTATTTTGCATATGCTCGGCAGTATTTTATAACTGCTGTGGACCATAATCGGGATCTTGCCAAGAAGAAAGGACAGACCCTTCCCTCATATTTTGATGATGCTGCGGAGTATGTGAAAAGTGCTTCAAACAGGGGTCCATTTTATGTTGCGCCTAAACATGAATATCCCTCAACTTATGCTGAGCGGGCAAGTTTAGCTCGCACTTTCTTCCAGCCACTTAAAAGAATTGCTGCGGGTGCAATGACCTTGCTTACTATCGGCGCCTTATACCTCTCTAGAGGATATCCTCAAGCATATCCTAATGCAGTAATCAATCAAAAAGACCAGGATACCTATGTCTCGATCGTCCATGACCCTTCCCCTGGGTCTTGAACCTTCACATTTGCCCTTTATTTTCTTGTCTTAAGTTCGAAATATATAAATAGTGAATTTTCCCGGATTCTATATGTTCGGCGGCATTAATCCATCTCAAATGAAATCTATGATGCGTCAGATGGGCATCAAACAAGAAGATGTCCCTGCTCGACGTGTAATCATTGAAAAAGAGAACTCTCGTATCATCATTGAAAATCCAGAGATTCAGAAGATCACAGTCAAAGGACAAGACAGTTATCAAATTGCCGGAGAGTCTCGTGAAGAGTCCTTAGAAGAACAGATCAAAGAGGAAGATCTTACGCTTGTCGCTGAGAAAACCGGTAAATCCCCTGAAGAAGCAAAAAAGGCTTTGGAAGAGGCCAAGGGTGACATTGCCGAAGCTATTCTTAAGTTGAGTGATTCTTCTTAATATGAATGAAACGCGTAAGCAAAAGATAGCCTTTTATTATCGGAATAAATTACCTAACTTTGGATTGTTCATTGACAATATTTGGGACCCTCATAATGTTTCAGCCATAACCCGTTCAGCAGACGGGCTTGGAGTCTCCACATTTTACCTGTATTATACCTATAATCAATTTCCAAACCTGAAGAATGTCGGTAAAAAATCTAGTTCTAGTGCCAACAAATGGATCTTATTCGAGCGTGTCACAAATCTCTTAACCTTTGTGCAGCAAAAGAAAAGCGAGGGGTATAAATTTTATGGCTGTGACCTTTGTCCTACTGCCGTTTCTCTCACTTCGTTCATCTTCCCTGAAAAATGCATCCTCATCCTTGGTTCGGAAAGCAAGGGCATCGCTCCAGAAGTGAGACAAATCTGTGATGGCTTTTTGAGCATCCCTATGGCAGGCATGGTCGAAAGCTATAACGTCTCTGTAGCGGCAGGCATTTTAATGTATGAAGCATATAGGCAGAGAGGTCTTAATCTCAAGGTAAAGGAGGTCCATCGTGAAAGGTCCAATAAAAAAGATTCTTGAAGACCTCATTGCATCAGAAAAATGTCTGCAAAGCGCAGACCATCTCCTCTATGTCTCATATCCTGCACTTGAAGACACTCGTCTTTTACTTAGATCTCTTGAGTCGATTTATCAGGGAGCGATAGGTACGATGTCTGCACTTCTGAAATTAGAACATATCTATTATGGCACCCGTCTTTCGACCAAATCCAAAGAAAACCTGGAGACTTTTTTTACAGTATGTGCCTCACGCTATGCCCTGACAGAAAAGGACTGTACCTTGCTCAAGAAGATCTTTTATTTTTCCAAACAACATAAACTTAGCCCCTTTGAATTTCCTCGTAAAGGCAAGATTGTCATCCTTGATGAAACAGGAGACGCTTTTGAAGTAACCCCTGCACTTTTAGCGTCGTTTCTAGAGGTTTCAAAGAAGCTACTTTTAAATACTAACAAAAGTGTCTCTCTTAGAAAAGTATAAATACTCGAAATTGTTATCTGACTTTACGCGGAAGAGGTGAGTAATCTCATGGAGTTAATAATTAAAGAAAAGATTAGTGCCGACCATCTGCTCTATGTAAGTCTTAAGTATACGAAAACATGTGATGTTATCGTGAATCTTCTTCTTAGATGGAAAATAATGATCGAGCTGGGAATGGATAAGCTAGTTGAGAAAGCGAAGAAACAAAAAAAATGGAAACCTATCCCTAATGCCCCTCGTGCAAAGCTCATCCAATTAAAACAAATCTATGCCGGAGAACCTCTTGTCATGGAAACCCTTAAGGCTTATGAGATTTTCAGAGATATCGAGACTCTGGATAAAGTAAGAGAGAATGAATTTCGTAAGGGAGTGAATCTGAGAGTAACCTCTGCCCGTGGAGAAATTATCAACATTAATCTTGAAAAATTAAAGGAATATGCCGCTCTTCTCGAAAAGTTTATAAGTTATCTTAAATAAGAGAGATTACTTATACTGAGTCGTGTATAAGACTAAGCTCATATGACCAAGGTGATTACAATTACGTCGGGTAAAGGAGGTGTTGGTAAGACCACCACCGCCATTAACCTTGGTGCTGCACTTAATTCTTTCGGTAAGGAAGTTATCATTCTCGATGCCAATTTGACAACACCAAACGTAGGTTTGCATTTGGGTGCTCCTATCGTTCCTGTAAGCCTTAATCATGTTCTTTCTGGAAAGGCCGATATCGTCGATGCTCTCTATGAACATGAATCTGGAACGAAGATTATCCCCAGTTCTCTTTCTGTGAAGGAGCTTAAACGCATTGAACCTGCCCGATTAAAAGAAGTCGGTAAGAAGTTAAAAAAATTTGCAGATTACGTAATTTATGACTCTGCTGCAGGTCTTGGAGAGGAAGCATTGGCCGCGATGGAAGCGGGAGATGAGCTTATTATCGTTACTAACCCTGAGATTCCAGCAGTCACGGACGCACTTAAAACGAGCAAGGTCATTGAACAGATGGGCAAGCAAGTAAAGGGCGTAATTGTAACCAGGGTCTCTGGTCATAAGACTGAAATGCCTATCCATAATATTGCTGATATGCTTGAGTTGCCGATTCTGGGGATTATTCCCGAGGACAAGCATATGCAAAGCGCCTTGGTCATGAAAGATGCCATCATGCACACGCATCCCAACAGTCGGGCCTCCCGAGCCTACAGGGAAGTTGCTGCGAAAATCATGGGCAATTATGACTATCAAGAAAAAACTTCCTTTTTCCAGAAATGGTTTGGTTATTAGAAATTTATTAAAAAATTTACCTTTCTTATCTCAGTTTGCTGCCTTCTTTAATATCTTTTTCAGGTTCGATAAAAACCACCTGAGACTCGTCGGCTGACACTGCAGCAAGAATCATGCCGTTACTTTCCACTCCTCGTAAATTTGCAGGTTCCAGATTGGTCACAAAAACAGCTTTCTTCCCCTTAAGGTCCTCTTTTTTATACTGCTTCTTTAATCCTGCAACAATCGTTCTTGGTGAACCTTCAGCAAAATCCACGGTAAGAACCAGAAGCTTATCTGCTTTAGGATGATCAGTAACCTCGAGAATCTTTCCAATCCTGAGCTCAATTTTTGCAAAGTCTTCATAAGGTATTTTTCCTTCGATTATCTCTTTAGACTTGGCTAAACTCTCCTGCATTGACCCCTTTTCATTGATCTCAATTATGGAGTTATTTGACTTTTCCTTAATTTTACTTTTTTCTTCCATCTTAGGTTTTTGGGTTGTTTCTATCTTTTTAAACAGGATTTCTGATTTTTTAATCTTTGTTATTTTGATAGGGCTCTCTAGTGTTTTCAGGGAAATCTCAAAGTTAAATATTCTCGCTATCTTTTCTGCTGTCTCAGGTATAAACGGGCTCAATAGAATAGTGAAGTCTTTAATCGCATTTGTGAGCTGGTAAAGGACCTTTTTGTCCTCTGACTCCCACGGTTTCTTGTTTTGAATATACTCGTTGCATACATCTATGAACGCAAATATCTCATTCAATGCCCTGTCAAATTCATAATTGTTCATCAGGTCATTCACTTTGCTGACTGTTGTCTTTGAATCAAGGGGCGTCGTCTTTTCTAGGCCATATCTCTCATCAAGCGTCGAGACACGACTGACCAAATTACCTAGTTTGTTTGCAAGCTCTTCGTTATTTCTCTTAATTAACAACTCCTCAGAATAATCGGAGTCTTCGAAAACTGAACATTTCAACAAAGAATATCTCACGACATCAGCAGGATATTTATCTAATAACTCCAAGGGATCTATCACATTTCCCAGTGACTTTGACATTTTTCTATCTCCATTTTTCAAATATCCATGTACTAAAAGGGATTTGGGCAATTCATATTCTGCAGACAATAGTATTGCGGGCCAAATTACGGAATGAAACCAGTTTATGCCTTTACCAATAACATGAACATCTGCCGGCCAGTATTCCTGTTCTTTCTCTTTTAATCCAGAGATATAATTAATCAAGGCATCAATCCAGACCCAAATCTTGAAATCAGGGTCATTTGGGAAATCTATCCCCCACGTAGCCCCTTTCCTGCTTACACAAATATCATTCAACTCTTCTTTGACTCTTGTTAACACCTCATTCGCCCTTGATTCTGGTGTGACATAGTCTGGTATTATCTCAAGGAGTTTTGATTTATACTTGCTTAATTTAAAGAAATAAGCAGCTTCTTTTCTTAATTCTGGTTCGGTATTATGCTCGGGGCATTTTCCATTTACCAAATCTTTCTCGGTGTAATACGTCTCGCATCCAACACAATACAGCCCTTCATAATCTCCACGGTAAATATCTCCTTTATCTATCATCTTTGTTACTAATCTTTGCACAACCTCTGCATGTTCCTTTGCACTTGTTCTTATGAAATCATTCTGGCTAATATTGAGCTTGTTGCATAATTCCAAGAAAAAGGACGTGTTTTTGTCGACAAACTCTTTTACAGAAATTCCAGCTTTTTCTGCTGCCTGTACATTCTTTTGAGCGTTTTCATCAACTCCTGTAAGAAAGAATACTTTCTTTCCTTGCAATCTCTTGTATCTTGCCAATGTATCTGCTATTGTTTTTTCAAATGCGTGGCCTACATGTGGCTTTGCATTGACATAGTCTATTGCTGTCGTGATATAAAATGTGTTTTTCTTTGCCATCCTTTTTTATCGTGCGCGCCCTATAAAAAACTTCTTAAATCCCTCCTTTCTTAGTGTTTAATGGCTAAACAACTTATTGAAGGTTCGGACTTGCGCATTCAGGTAGACTTTAAGGGTGCGGGGGGAAAAGCAGATTGTTATGCAGACAAGATTGAGTTTGAGGGCCATGAGCTTCTTTTTTATTCGAAAGGCAAGGTTGTCATCCGTATTCCTGTGAAAAAACCTTATGATACTATCTATGAAGCCCTTAGGCAGGTAGGCGTTTTCGTTGCTGATTACTAAATCCTGTTTTTTTTGGTTTTTTAGCTAGCGTAATAACATTTAAAAAGCGTTTTTAATACGTCTTAACATGGCAAAAGGAATGTATCATTATATTCAGGAAGCATGGAGAAAACCTAATTCAGAAACTCTAAGAGAAAGAATGACTGAATGGA
>CAIQQL010000088.1 GCA_903873955.1 uncultured archaeon
CCCAAAAGATGGAAAAGCCTGGGCATACTTGCCATCATAAAAAGCTGCCATGGCCAAAAGTTGGGCAGTAGTAACTGCACCTTGACCGCCCCTCCCATGTATTCTAACCTCAAAGATGCAACATTTCTTTTCGCTTTCGCGAAGCTCTTTTTTCATAAGATTATTCGGGAAAAGCTCTATTTAAAAGTTATGAACTAGACAGGACTAAAAGATTAAGCAGCCCGCACAAACTCACTTTTAACTTGATTGAGCGAGATGATGGAACTAGCTTTGCTAAACTTGAACTTTGCGATGATCTCTTTCATGAGAGAATAATATTCATCGATGTCTTTTGTGCGGATTTTAAGGAGAAGTTCATAATCTCCGGTGCAAATGTCGATGCTCTCAATTCGGGGGTCGTTCGCAAGTTCATGGGCTATCTTTTCAGGGGAACCATAGTCTTCCGAGGAGACGTTTACAAAAACATAGGTACAATGTCCAGCATCTATCTTTTTATAATCAAAGACGGCCTTGTAGCTCCTGATGACTTTGTCTCGTTCTAGCTTTTTGATATTATAATGAATTGTGGTACCAGGCTCCTTCAGTTTTTTAGCTATCTGAGAAATCTGAGGGGTGCAATAGCCCTGTTTGAGCAGTTCGACGAGTTTTGGCTCTATGTTTTTCATATTATTGTATAATATTCAGATATTTATAAGTTTATTGCTTGATTATTGAAGATTCTTCAAGTAATAATATATACGTCTTTCTCTTTGATAGGATATGCAAAAGATTGACCTTAAACGTGCTAAGAAAAATATCACAAAACTAGCTTTACTCTTGGGGTTTGGAGGATTTGATGGAAGCATAGCACTCGCAGCAGTAGCAGGTATTTTTATCATGGGCAATATTCTTCTTATTGCTTTCCTGTTTATGGCCGGACCTGCTTCGATTCTAACCGCATCATTGCTAGAGGGAAATACCCGAGAAAGGGCAATAGTTGCTTTACTTTCAGGTTTGCTTGCAACCTCGCTCATCATAGTTGCTGCGTCTCTAGGACCAATACTCCTGACAAAGTTTAATCTGACCATACTTCGCACAGGAGGAGGTATCGCGCTCATTATTCTTGCAGGAATCATGATGGGATTGAATATTTCTTCAAAGGCGCCGCTTGTGCTTATGATTATTACGCTATGTTGCGGGGCTATTTGGAGATGATATGGAAAAGATTTTAGGAAAATTTGTAAGCATTAGCAAGAGAAGGGCAGAAGAGCTGCAAAGAAAAGGTATTCCCTTAGACTTCCAAGAGATGGTCGATCTTGCAGACAGGTTTTCTAAAGGAGTAGAGGGAATCCATGTCATTTATCGGACTAAGGGGATACTCAGCTGGGTAGTTAGAGGCAAAGACCTCGCAGATGAACGAGAGTATAGCCTAATACGGACCATTTGGAAAGGGGATGCGGGAATACAAGAAGAAAGAAGTGGACTCAGAGTATATCGCCATAGAGATAATCTTGAATACACTTGCAGACATATAGGGTTTATTCCTTACGCCCATGGGCATTGTCCTTTTTGCATCTAAACTCATAAATAAAGTCATAGATTACAAATCCAAGAAGGAAAAACGTTACAGGGATTGCCAACCAGTTATAATGTAATGCCAGATTTAAATCCCCCTTAAGCAAACTTGCAACACCTCGGGTAATGCCCAGCGAATAACAATCTTTCCCA
The DNA here is from genome assembly GCA_903873955.1 of uncultured archaeon. Lineage (GTDB taxonomy): Archaea > Nanobdellota > Nanobdellia > Pacearchaeales > GW2011-AR1 > VGKP01. The sequence continues at coordinate 1,708 of CAIQQL010000088.1, forward strand.
AGGATTCGACCACAAAGAGAGAGCGAAGGAGAATCCTCAAGTACTTTTACGGGAATAAAAAAGAGTACGCAAAGAACACCTAGAAAAGTATACTTCCTTAGAGGAGGGGTCAAACTCAAAAATTCCAATAACGTTTCCTTAATTTTCGACCCAGTTAATGTTCTTGAAATCATACTTTGACGCAATTAAGATAATGTCGACAATCCACCAGATTCCACATCCCCCGAAGGTGATTAATTTAAGGATGCCCAATCCGACGTGACCCATGATGAACCTATCCACACCAAGCCAACCAAAGAAGATAGACATGATTAAGGTAACGACCCAATTAACATTGCGATCCTTTCCTAAAAAATCAACAGCTCGCTGAGCTTTAACCGTTCTTTTCACTCTTTTTTTAGGCATAGTATACAAAACCGTTTTATCTATTTAAAAGTATCGCAGAAAAGACGGAATTAGGTAAGACATTAAATGAAAGCAAAGATTTAAATGGGAATAATTAGTAAAATATTTACTGCCTAATTGAGAGCAAAGTTATATAAAAACACTTTACACTTTTTTACGCAACTATAAACATCATGACAATCAAGAAAGGCAATACGGTAACCCTGGATTATGAAGGGAAATTTGAGAATGGAGAGGTATTTGATTCTTCCAAACATGGAGACCATTCACATCCCTTGATATTCGAAGCGGGCGCAGGAGAGGTGATTGCGGGATTTGACCAAGCGGTGATTGGTATGGAAAAAGGTCAAGAGAAAGAATTTAGCATAGAAGCCAAAGATGCCTATGGAGAATATAATCCTGAACTATTAAAAAAAATTCCTAAAAGTAGCCTTCCAAAAGGAAAAGAACCTGAAAAAGGAATGGCTCTGATGATGCGTGATCCCGCAAGCGGCATGACACATCCGATTATGATTGCACATGTTGACAAGGACGAAGTAACCTTGGACTTTAATCATCCCCTTGCTGGAAAGAAGCTTATCTTTAAGATTAAAATCCTAGATATAGCCTAATATTATTTTTTATTAGCAAAACTTTTGCTCAAACCTTCTGACCAAAAACTAGGAAGAGAATTTTTGACAAACCCTAAATAAGCGTCGGCATAGACATAGGTCACACCGATGTCTTGAATACCTTCAAAATCATGTTCAATTGATTGATAAATCTCTTTAATTTTCTTTCTTTCAAAATCATTCTGGAGAAGAGATGAGGGTTTTAATAGGAGATAATCAGCTTGACGAAGGGTATTGATTTCTATATTTGAAGAATTCTGAGTGATGAACACGATGGATACATTCTTATGTCGTGCGATAAGTAAAAGGTCAGTAAGAAGCTTGTTGGCGGAGCTCATGGAACTTCTTGAAGAAAAGTTAATTCCCGATTCGTCGATAATAATGCAAGAATCATTAGTAATTGCATCGATAGTCGTTATCCCTTGAATCCAGTAAGGCAGTTTTTCTTCTGCAAACCCCATCGCATAAATATCCTTGCTGGTTTTTGCTTGGACATTCTCGGCTATCCTCATGCCTAAAGCAGACTTTCCAGATCCACGCGCCCCCAGAATGATACCTATTCTCCCAGGAGAGTAGAGAATCTTCTCGAAAAGGGCAAGATTTCCACGTTTCTTTTTTACTTCGATGAGTGCTTGGTAGACAGGAGTAACTTTTGGTCTAGCTGAGAGAGCTTTTCTTTTCTGTATAGTCCCTTTTAGACGAGTGAACATCCAGGAGAGACAGCGAAATATTCCTTTGAATATCCAACCAAGGACTTCAAAGACTGCTCGAATAAAAAGCAGGATAAATCCTTTCTTTTTTCTCTTTTTTTCCATATCCTATTAAAGAGAACCCTATATAAAAATGTTTTAGTTAGGATTGTCAAGAAAAGCCAGGAGATTTGAACAAGTTCAGTTGACGAAAATGGAAGTGTAAAAAATTAAAAAGTTAAGAAGATAAAAAAAGTAAAGCAGAAAAATTAGAAGAACAAAGTGTGTTATAAATAAGATTTATCAAATCTTTTGGACTAAAAAGAGATTATTACCCTCGCTCTCTGAAAAAGGCAAACCAGAAACAAAAATGACAAGGTCGCCCTTCTTTGCTAGTTTGTTTTTAATAGCAAGGTCCTTTGTTTCTTCGATGGAAATCTGTAGGTTATTATAAGGATGTACTAATAACGGATAGCAATTAAAGCTCAATGCCATTTGATTATACGTTTTTTTATTATAGGTCAGCACATATATGGGCCTATTAGGTTTGTATCTTGAAAGCATTCGTGGAGTAAAGCCTGAATAGCTTAAAGTCACAATAGAAGAGGCATCAAGATCATGAGCAAGATTCGCAACAGCAAAATTAAAAGCGGAAGTGACGTCTTTTTCGGAAAAATGACCTTGATTAAGTACAGACTCATAGGGGAAGTGTTTTTCAGTGTGCAAAGCTACTTTTGTCATAGTCTTAACTGCCTCTTCCGGATGTTTACCGACAGTGGTTTCTTCTGAGAGCATAATTGCATCAGTACCATCAAGAATTGCATTTGCTATATCATTGACTTCTGCACGCGTCGGTGTTGCGTTCAGGGTCATCGAGGCCAGCATCTGAGTGGCAGTAATGACAGGCTTACCAAGAAAATTGCATCGACTGATAATCTTCTTCTGTAAAACAGGAACTTCTTCTGGAGAGACTTCTATTGCAAGATCACCTCGAGCAACCATAACCACATCTGTTTCTTGTATAATGCTCTCAAGATTTGCAATTGCCTCAGTAGTCTCAATCTTTGCAATAATCTTGATAGACTTGCCCGAGCGATTTATAATTTCTCTAAGCTCTTTTATATCTTCTGCCCGTCGAACAAACGAAAGGGCCATAAAATCAACATCCTGCTCAATGCCAAACTGAGCATCTTTTCTATCCTTTTCAGTTAAGGAGCTTATTGAAAGATTGGCGCCAGGAATGTTCATCCCTCTACGCCCTTTTATTACACCTCCGATGATAATTTGGCAATGAAGGTCATTTCCTTGAATACTCTGAACTTCAAGGAGAAGTTTACCGTCGTCTAAGTAGATTTTCTGTCCAGGCTTAACTTCTTGGGAGAGCTTAGCATAATTGATGCTGACCTTCTGTAAGGTGCCACTTATTTTCTCAGGTGTAAGGACAATCATGGATCCAGCCGTTAATTCTACACTTTCAGTTGAAAAGTCCCCTATGCGGATTTTAGGGCCACACAAGTCTTGTAACACTGCAACCGGAACACCTAAATTGGCTGCGACCTTTCGTGCGATGCCGACACGTTTCCCATGCTCTTCAAAACTTCCATGAGAAAAATTAAGTCGAGCTACGTTCATTCCTGCTTTGACTAGTGCGCTCATTTTTTCTTCAGATTCGGTAGCAGGACCGATAGTTGCCACAATTTTTGTTTTTTTTCCTGTAATCATTTTAAGATATGAAACTCTTTTCACTAAATATTGTTTAGCTACAATATACAAAAAAAGGGCTTTTTAAACTTACGCCTCAACAATCAAAGATTTATCTATAAAAATCAGCAAGAGAGATTATGTGAAGGTATTAAAACTTAGTCTTCCTTTAAAAGGGATGAATAAACCTGAGCTGATAGAGGCTTTACAAAAAAAAGGTTTCCCTAAAAATATCTTAGATGCATTTAATGAAGTAGACCGATCTTATTACGTTCCGGAAGACATGCAGGACATCAGTTATGAAGATGCAACCATTCCGGTTGCTGAAGGGCAGATCCTTTCCCAACCTTCAACAATTGCGTTTATGCTAGAACTATTAGATGTGAAACCAGGACAAAAAGTCCTTGAAATCGGTTGTGGAACAGGATATGTTCTTTCATTGTTAACTTTCCTTACTCAAAAAGGCCCGGTTTTTGGTATAGAGATTAAAGAAAAGTCTGTTGCTCTTGCAAAAGAGAGGCTTGCAAATCTCCCCAATGTGAATATTTTCTGTAAAAATGGACTCCATGGCCTTCAAGAAAACTCGCCGTATGATCGGATATTGATTAGTGCGCAATGCCCCGATAAAGAGTCACTTCTAACACTAGTACCTCAATTAACCGATGGCGGGGTGATAGTAGGTCCAGTTCAGGAGACACTTATAAAAATACGTAAAGTGACAGGTTCTTCACAGCCAGAAATCCAAGAATTTCCAGGGTCAACATTTGTTCCCCTTATTGGTGAAGGTGTCTAAATGATTCTTACTCCCAAAGAAACAATCCTTATAGGAGGGGGGGATTATAGAAAACAAGAAAACACGATTATTGATTTGTATTTATCTAAACGAATAAGTCCTGAGATGAAAATTCTCATCCTCCCCTTTGCATCTCCTCAAAAGACTTGGGCTAGTTGGTTTAGTGCACTTTTTAAGAATTTTGAAAAGTATGGATGGTATAATTTTGAGATGCTAGATCCAGATCTCCCTTCAGGAATCCTCACCTCAAAGATAGAATCGGCAGATATCCTTTTTTTCACAGAGGGTCTTCCAGATATCCTCCTTAAATTGATTAAAGAAAAAGGGCTAGCTGAAACGATAATACAGCATCAAGGACTAGTTATCGGCCATGGTGCGAGCGCCCTTGCACTTTGTAGAGAATGTATCATCACCCCAAACAAAGACTATCCAACTGCCCTTTTACTTGAAGGACTTAATCTGGTAAGTTTTGCTGTTGCAGTACACTACGAAGAGTCAATGAATCCTTTGTTAATGGAGTTATCAAGAAAAAGAAAGATCTACGCCCTTCCTGACAAGTCAGCAATAGTCTACAAGGAGAATCTGACAAGTTTTATTGGAGAGGTGTTTTGTTTTCAAGACGGAAAAAGGGAAGTTATGCCGCCAACAGTCAGGCAATAGCTACTCAGACCTAAAGGTTTATAAACTGTTTAGTAGTAACAAAAATAGACTTCAAATGGATTCAAATTTAAAAGGATTAATCAAGATTTTACTGGTAGAAGACGAAATTCCTGTACGGTTAGTAACGACTAGGATCTTGCAAAATGCGGGATATACTGTTGTATCCACACAAGACGGTAACGAAGCGCTAAATCAGTATGGTTTGAATCCCGATACTAAGTTAGTTATTATCGACTATGGTCTGCCTGGTAGGAAAGGTCCAGAAGTTCTAAAACAGTTCAAGGCTCGAGGATATAATGGTCCAGCGATTTTGTCGACAGGTTTTGGGAACAGCCTTGATGATAGAGAAACTGCTGGTTTCACAACCATCGTAGAAAAACCGCTTACAGCAAAGAAGTTTATCGATGCAATCGAAAAAACGATGCAAGTAGTTACTGCCTAAAAAAACTGGTATAGAGACTCTATAAATAAATTCATCTTTAATAGAATTTAAATACTAGTTCTACGAAATAATCCTAGAAAAGAGGAAAATGGAAAAGAGTAAGAGATTTGTTTTATGGTTTGATGAAACCTTTATAGAGGATGTGCCTTTAGTTGGCGGTAAGAACGCTTCTTTAGGAGAAATGTACCGAGAACTAAAATCCAAGGGAGTTAAAGTGCCTAATGGATTTGCAATTACGGCTTATGCCTATAGATATTTTATTGAAAAAGCAGGTATAAAACAAGAGATTCAAAAGATTCTTTCTGATTTGAACACTCGCGATATGCATAACCTTGCTGAACGTGGACATCGGGTGAGAGAGACCATCCTTAAAGCGCAAATTCCTCATGAGATTGAACAAGAGTTTGTCTCAGCATATAAGAAACTATCAAAAGAGTTCAATGAAAGCGATACAGATGTCGCTGTGAGAAGCTCGGCAACAGCTGAAGACCTCCCTGATGCAAGTTTTGCTGGACAACAAGAGACGTATCTTAATATCAGAGGTGAAACTTCTCTTTTAGAGGCATGCAAGAAATGTTTTGCTTCATTATTTACAAATCGTGCAATTTCTTATAGAGCAGATAAGGGTTTCGATCATTTTAGTATTGCTTTAAGTATAGGAGTACAAAAGATGGTAAGAAGCGACTTGGCATGCAGCGGAGTCATGTTTTCCATCGATACTGAGACGGGATTTAAGGATGTTGTTTTTATCACAGGATCCTGGGGTTTAGGTGAGAATATTGTACAAGGAGCAGTAAATCCTGACGAGTTTTATGTGCATAAACCAACTTTGAAAGCAGGATTTAGTCCAATTATATTCAAACGCGTTGGCGAAAAGAAAATAAAGATGATTTATAGCCAGCATCTGAAAGCTCCAACAAAAAACGTACTTGTCGCTGAAATTGATCGTAAGAGACTAATATTAGATGATAAAGAAGTTCTCTTACTAGCCAAATGGGCATGCATTATCGAGGATCATTACAGTAAAAAAGCAGGGAAGAACAAACCCATGGACATGGAATGGGCAAAAGATGGCGAAACAGGCCAGTTGTTTATCGTTCAAGCCAGACCTGAAACAGTTCAAAGCCAGAAAGATATCAACGTTTTTGAAGAGTATGTTCTCAAACAAAAGAGCAAGGTTTTGATTCAAGGAAAAAGCGTTGGTGCTAAAATAGGTGCTGGAAAGGTCAGAGTGATTAAAGAGGTTTCAGGGATTAATTCTTTCAAAGAAGGCGAAGTGCTTGTTACCGATATGACTGACCCTGATTGGGAGCCAATTATGAAGATTGCTTCTGCGATAGTGACGAATAGAGGGGGAAGGACCTGTCATGCAGCAATCATTTCAAGAGAATTAGGGATTCCATGTGTTGTAGGAACAAATACAGGGACCGAGGCACTGAAGAGCGGTCAGGATGTAACAGTTTGCTGCACAGAGGGGGAGACAGGAGTGGTTTATGAAGGCAAACTAAAATTTGAGATAAAAAAACACGACCTTAAGAACTTGCCAAAGACCAGGACAAAGATTATGATGAATATTGGCAATCCAGAGTCGGCTTTTGAACAAAGTTTTATCCCTAATGATGGAGTAGGTCTTGCCAGAGAGGAGTTCATTATTAATTCATATATAAAAGTTCA
>CAIQQL010000089.1 GCA_903873955.1 uncultured archaeon
CCGCTTGTTGGTGATGTTGATACAGCAGCAGCCAAACCAGTAATGTTCTTACCACCGTTACCTGTACCGTCACCATAGATGTCAGTAGAAATACGGTTTAACAAACGAGCTTCAGAAACTTGCATACGACCATCTAACAAGTCGATGATTTGTTCCTTAGAACTGTTTTGTAACATTTCTAGACCACTCATTGTCACAGAATCAGCATACTGAGTAATGCTGAACTGAGCCGCAGAAATGGGGCTATCAGGGGTGATGTTTAATACTTCATCAATTTTGTTATCGTAACGGCTCTTTATCCGCTACTTCAATATGTCACCATACTGTTCAGACTATATCATCCCTTTCGGGTGGGAAGCTCGTGGGGGTATTACTGATTTCTCTCGACCCCTAGTCGTTACACCTTCTGTGTCCCTAGCCCTTTCGGGTTACATACACAGCTTGGCTCGGTATTATCTTTAAACTCACCTAAATTTAAAGGTTTCCACCGAATTCATCCCATTTGCTACAAAAACTTGCTTAATGCAAATTTATGAAGGGGCTAGAAGTCAACCCACTGTAACTATTAGCATTATTAGTATTTGGATCATTGTACATAATTTCTTCGCCTATTTGTTAATGGTTACTAACTTAACCATGTTAGGTCATTTCTGCCTAACTCTTGGACTTAAATTACATCAAGTTATATCCAAGTGCAGACTATCGCTTCACCTTTTCAGGTGTTCTCTCGCTTAGTCGTTCAGGCTGTATTTAAACTTGCCCCTTGTTGTCCCCTTCGGGAGTTCCAAGTCAATCAGAGAGAATTCTCACATCTGAGTTTTAATTCAGAGTGACCCCAACATTAAGGATGACATTACCACCTGAGAAAGGACGTACATTGCCCTTAGAGTTTAAACGCTGAAGTATTGCATTGTTTTGTGTTAAGTTATCTGCCAACACACCGCTACGACTTTGAATGGTAGTAGCGATAATATCGGTGATTGCGCTATTTGCGAAAGCCATGATATTTCCTTTATTTAGTTAAGTTAAACCCGACCATCCATTGCTTGCCCTAATTGTTCGGCTAACAATGAACGTCTATCCTTTGCATCCCCTTTAGACACTTGACCGCTAGGAGTAACGGATCGTGGACTAATGGCAGTTGCTTTGGCCCTTGCTACTTGTTGCGCCTTAGATGCTTGGCTACTGGTTGATTTCAGGAGTTTTTCCGTCTCCAACTTGTAGGCTTCATCGTTCATACGCACAGCTTTGGCATAAGCCGATTCTAGGTTTTGGGCTAAACCTCGCTCAAGGAGTTGAGCCATATCTTCCCTTACCATTTCAAAGTGCGGAAACCGCTCCTTGTCACTACTAACTCGATTGATTTCTTGGTTTAATCGAGCATTTTCTTCTTGATCACGAATCGCTGACAGTTGTTGCACTTGTTGCTGGGTAGCTTGAAGTTGTTGCATTAACTGTTGTTGATACGGATCAACATATTGCTGTTCAGGCATTTGTATGCCATCTTGATTTAATTGTATCCCATAATCTTGTGCAAGTCTATGAAACATCTGCACCTTTTCTTGGTACGGAGCTTTAGATAGAATCATATGCGCTCTACCTAAGTTGTTGATCCATGCCACTGGATGTATGCCTTGTTGTTGTAGTTCAGGGATGAATGGCCCAATAGCTTCGGTTAATTGTCTAGCCCTGTCAGCTTCATCTTTGTAAGCAGATACTCCACGTCTATATTCATTTTCACGTTGGTTGGCATAATCAGCAAACTTAACGAAATCATCACGATTTAGTTGTTCGCCTTTTTCCATCTTGTCCCAAA
>CAIQQL010000090.1 GCA_903873955.1 uncultured archaeon
TGCTGGTGAGGTTGACAGTGTAACCGCCGGTGGGCGCAGTTGCTCCAGGAAGCAGCAGCAAGCATTGTGTCCTGCACCCAGCACCCACTACTACATCAGCGTATAGCTTCGGGCCTACTACCGTAATAGCGCTACTCGCCTTGCTGTCCCAACCAGCCGCACTTGCCGTAATCGTGCTCGTCCCAGTCCCTACCGCCTGCAGTTGCTTGCGTAGTTTGGATAAGTGAAGCACCAACAGAGGTATTAACGCTCTTAGTGGTGTCGAGCAAGTAGTTAACTGCCTTGGTTGTATCCTCAGCGTTGTAACCAGCTACGAGAGTAGCGATCTTGCCTGCATTGTATGGATTCTGGTAAGTTGCGATCATATATTGACCGGCAGCTACTGTAGTTTTTGCACTAAAGTCAGTTCCACACTGTGCACCTTCACTTCCGAATAGTAACTTGGCTGCCACGCTGTTAACACAGCTACCACCAACAACGATTAAGTTCTTAGTGTTTTTAGCTGCATCGGTATCACTCACAGAGAGTGCTGTACCAAGCTGACTGCCACCGCTACCATCACTTCCGCCGCTAGATATTGTGCTACCTGCAGTGGTGAGATACAACGTTGCGTATGATTCGCCACCGTGATAGGTGATATCTGCTGTCTTCTGTGTAGTGGATGTATCGTACGAGAGAGTAGTCGCTAGAGGGGAATACATGTTGAATAACTTTGTATCACCGCCTCCAATGCTATCTCCGCCGCTCATATTAAAGACATTCTCAACAGAAGCGTATTTATCGCTTGATGTTGGAGCAATCTTTAACCAGAATGCGGCTCCGTTAGCAACATTTCCGTCTTTGTCACTTTCAGTGATGGTCATGTTATACTGGTCCATGGTCGCATTTACTGCGCCAGCGCCAGTGCTAGCATTAACCGGTAACTGAATAGTAAGGCCTTTAGGCGTTACAATAGTGTCAAAGTTTATAGAAGCGCTTGATGGAGTAAGGACAATCACTTTATTAGCGTTATCAATCGAAGTGACGACAAGGTTAACATTGTCATACGTTGCCGTATCACCGGCTCTAAGATAGCCAGTTTCAGTGTTAGTGATCTTGTTCTTCAGTTTCGTTTCGTTAACGTTATTATCGCTGGTTATGCTGCTCACAGTAAGATAGTAAGACTCAGAGTCTTTACCACTTGCCCATGTAGCAACAAAAGCGTTATCCGTGTTCTTATTGAACGAGATAGCGTGTCCACCGATTCCGTCACCTGTTACAAGCCTATTAGTAGCATCCCTTCCAATTTGTGAGAATTTCCCAGAATCAAAGCTGATGAAGTCAACTGTAGCATTACCGTCCTTGAAAGGTACGGAGAGAGCTTCAGTATATCTGCCATCGTCTTTTACTTGGATATCTTCATTGTAAGGATATTGCATACCTTTAGTTGACAATTGTATGGAGTTAAATCCAGGAATTGTCAAGCTTGTATCAGAGGTAACAAATGCTTTGTCGTCTGTATTCCATTGCAAGATGATCTTTTGAAGTTGCCCGCTAGCGTTTACAATATCAGCAGTTAAGCCATTGATCGTTTTATCATTAAGTTTGACATTAGTGCCATCTTTAATGACAAGTTGACCTTGACCAACTGTGAGTTCTACGCTGCTAGTCTCGGATTCTTTAGTCTTATAGATGATGTTTTTGACACCAACATAAGTACCATCGCCTACATCATAAGTTCCTCCTTGGGAAAGGTCTTTAGTATTACCACCATTGGTGCTAATCCAGACTTTGTCAGACGTTACATCACTAACAGTGATGGAATAGGTCTTGTTTCCAAGTGGGACATCCCTTGTTGCTCCTTGAGGAATTCTCAGCGTTGTAGCTGAATCCATCAAAGTAAGGTATGGCTGGCTTCCGTCAGTGAAATCTTGGACATAGTATTTCTTACCCATGATCCATAAGTCACTGTTCTTCAACGCAGCTGCGGTGAAGTCAGGATAGTCAGTAAACTCGAGAGAGTAGCTGAGGACGTTTGCCTGATTTGGAATAGAATATGCCAAAGTAGGTACGTCTCTCTTGTACGAGTCATCCGAGAATTGCGTCAATTTCAAACTGCCATTGACTACGACTTTTTGAGTGTAGTCATGCTTCTTGTTGTTATTGTCCACATAGCTTCCTCCTGCAAGGAGTGTAGGGAGATCAGTATCAGTTAAGGACCTTGAAAAGGCCGTTGATAAAGCGTCTCCTAAGTGCTGCTTGCTTGAAGTGCCTTCTAGAGCTTTATTTTCTCCAGAGATTGTGGTTGTAGTAACTGTGCTGCCTGTAGTCGTGACTGCTGAGGCAATTTGTACTTGCCCAAGAGCGGTCTTGATTTTCATAGCTGCGTCGATATCAGTATTTGCTGTTCCAGCTGCGCTACCATAAACAACTGCTGTATCCACCACATTCGAAGAATATGGTTGAGGATAAACATTAGCAGCTGCTGCGGCTAGTGCAACAGTAGAAGTAAGCATAACTGTTCCAGTTAACACAGATGCAATTCTTTTGAAGTTAAGTTTCATTTCTTTCAACCTCCTTTCAGCGATGTACTGTTTGGCAGCCCCGCAGGGCCCCTCCCGGAGGAAATCGCCATTTTATTGGCAATCCGCCACGATCGTGTCGAGCATGTAGCTTTAGGTATTGCTACCCTCTGAACACAAGTCGTTATTGTTCCTAAGGAACAAGCCGGTTCTCGGCCAGTACTCTAGGCTGACTAGAGTATTATGGGGTACTTTCTTTCCTTTAAAAAGCTTTGCCTAATCCTCTACTCCTGACCTTAAAACCGGGGGGGGAGCTTCGGGTTTATTTATAAACCTTATGGTACTCCTCTAATTTACAACAAGCATTTATCTCAAAAAATTGAAAGCTTTCCTAAGTGCCATTTTTAATATATGGTATTTATGGCTATATATTGCCCCTAGAAACATATAAATAGTTTAGCTATGTAATATTTTGATAAAATGGCACAAAAATCAAAGGTGAGGGAGATCACTATCGTCGAGGAATCAGGGACGTTTACGTCTTTCTTCAAAAAGTTTACTGGGGAGTCTGCTGCCTCTACAGCCTTTGATTTTGATGGGGTCACTTCTTTAAGAAAGCTTTTGAGTAATGAACGTGCGCGTTTGTTGCATGTGCTTAAGACAAAAAAGCCTACTTCCATCTATGCCCTGGCCAAGGTCCTGGGCAGGGATTTCAAGTCAGTTTTTGAGGATATCAAGCTTTTAGAACGTTTTGGCTTTGTGGAACTGGTGGCAGAAAAGACCGGCAAGCGTGAACGCCTAAAACCTACGCTTATCACCTCTGAGGTCATCATAAAACTGAAGATTTAGCCCCTTTCTTTTTACCCAAACATTTAAAAAGAGTTCATAATATAGTCCTTTATCGTAAAACTACATACTCTTGCCCTATATTCTATAGGCTGGAGTCATACTGTAGGAGATACATATGGAATTTAAGGAAGCATTACAGGAATTAAGAAAGGCGGAAAAACGCAATTTCAAGCAGAGTGTAGACTTGCTTATCAGCCTTAAAGGCATGGACATGCGTAGAGATAATGTTTCTACCATTGCTACAATCCCTCACCCTTTCAAGGAAAAGAAAGTATGCGGGTTCCTCACCAGGAAGACTGAGCTTGTCCGCACAGTTTTACAGCCTGATTTTATTCGTTATAAGGATAAGAAAGAACTGAAGACTTTACTGAAGAGCTATGACTTCTTCATCGCTGCGATGCCTCTGATGCCGTCAGTAGCAACCACATTTGGTAAGATTCTTGGTCCAACAGGGAAAATGCCAACCCCTCAGCTCGGAGTAATGCAGAAAGATGATGATGCTGCCATCAAGCAATTGCTTGAAAAGATCGACCATGCAGTCAAGATTCGTATCAAGGAGCCTGCTTTGAAAGTCAGCGTCGGCAATGAAGGCATGTCTGATGAGCAGATTTATGAGAACGCACTTGCGATTTACAACGCGCTTATTGCAGTCCTGCCTGTGAAAAAGGATAACGTTCGTTCAGTGATGATTAAACTCACCATGGGCAAGCCCCTTAAGGTAGAACTTAAATAATGGCAAAGAAAACAAGCAATAAAACTCGTGAAAAGCAGATTCCAGAACACAAGCTGAAATTGGTTGCTCAATTAGCGGATCGTATGAACTCTACGAAAACGTTGCTTCTGGCTTCAACCCGCGCCCTTCCTAGCAGGCATTTTCATCAGATCAAAAAGGATCTTCGTGGAAAAGCAGATATCATTGTTGCCAAGAAGTCCCTAGTCATCCGGGCCATTGACGCCTCTGGAAAAGACGGATTGAAAGCCCTCAAGGATAGCGTCGGCGCTGATGTTGCCCTTTTTTTCTCGAATCTTGACGCCTTTGAGCTTTCAGGTCTTTTAAGTGACAGTCAAAGTCCTTCCAAAGCAAGGCCTGGCGATATCGCTCCTGAAGATATCCGGGTTGAACCAGGTCCAACTGAACTTGTTCCAGGTCCGGCTATCTCTGAATTGTCAGGTGTAGGTCTCAAGGTTTCTGTTGAAGGCGGTAAACTGGCCATTAAATTGCCTCATACCCTAGTAAAACAAGGAGAAGCAGTCAAGGATAACGTAGCGGCCGTGCTCGCAAAATTGAATATTCTTCCAATGAAGGTAGGCTTTGAACCCATTGCCGCCTATGATTCAGTTTCTGACAAGGTCTATGTAGGTATCAAGATTGATAAGAAAGTCGCCTATGAGGAGCTGAGGTCTTCCATCGGCAAAGCCCTCGGATTTGCAGTAAGCATCAGCTATCCTACCAAAGAGTCACTCACCTTTATCTTCGCTAAAGCCTCAGCCCATGAAAAGGCTCTGCAAGCTTTGGTCGATAAATCACAACTAAATACTAATCAACAAAACTCATAAGGGAGGATAAATAATGGAATACATCTACGGCGCTTTGTTGTTGCATAAACTTGGTCAGCCTGTCAACGAAGAAAACCTCAAAAGGGTTATCTCCGCAGCCGGTGTTCAAGTAGATGAAGCAAAAGTTAAGACCTTGATAGCAAGTCTTCAAGGTGTTGACATCGCAGCTGAATTGCAGAATGCCAGCGTAATGGCAGCAGCTCCTGCAGCAGCTCCTGCAGCAGAGAAGAAGGAAGAGAAGAAGGAAGAAAAACCTTCTGAGTCCGCAGCCGGCTTATCTGCTCTTTTCGGATAAACCATTATTTATCCAGAAGAGTTGTATAGGCCAGCTTAGCTTGGCAAAGAAGGTTTTCTTAAGCGTAAGAAAGGTCTCCCTTTGTTTTTTATTTTTTTGACCTCTCTTGCAATCTCTTTATGATTAGTTTTATAACTTGTAGGCGATGATGCCGCAAGAGGCTTTATCTTGTTTGATGGACCTAAATCCCGTATCCTTAAGCCCATACATGATCTTTTGGGTGAGTTTTGCCCCCTCATTACTGCTCTTGGCTTTGCCCGGTTCTGGTGCATAATGCCATATCCTGCCGCCCTTTCGTAAAACTCTGTATAATTCATGATAAAATGCCCTTCCGTATAACGGCGGTGCGATGGTAAAAGTAGGAGGATCATGAAGGATGCAGTCAAAGGTGCTATGCCCCTGTTTGGTGATCAGCTCTTCTGCAGGTCCTTCCAATATCTTGATTTTTGGGCTGGTGAAGAGTTCAGCACTGGCTTCATTGAGCGAGCAGAGATGGATGATTTCAGGGTCTTTTTCCATCACAATAACCTCTCTGACCTCTCTTCGTTGCGCCGAGGATATTGCAGTGTATCCTAGCCCCAAGCAGGTATCAAGAACCCTGCCGAAGGGTTTTAATGCGGCTATCTTTGATCGGGTGTCAGTTAAAGGGTCAACGGTCGCAAAGCGATGCATAGGCACCCCATTGATGCGCAGTACGGGGATGGTCTTGGTGGGTAAGAGCTGATAGAAGTTTCTTGTTTTTTCAGAGAAATACTGGATTTTCCCTTCTTCTCTCTTCTTTTTTTCCTCTTCTTCGAGCTGTATCCTTTTCCTTTCCTTGGCTTCGTGTATTTTAAGGTCATCCATAACCTCTATAAAAACATTAATGTTTATAAGTCCTCGTAGATAGAATTTCTTAGACGCCCGGATGGCACAATGGTACTGCGCCGGTCTTGAGAACCGGTTTCTCGCAAGAGATATCCAAGTTCGATTCTTGGTCCGGGCGTTTTCTTACAAAAATTCAAAGTTCGTGCATTAACTAAATTAGATGAATGTCTCTGATAAACTTTCAACAGTGTATGAATTGTTCCAAATGATTTTTCAGTGTCATCTCAACCAGCAATAAAAGTCATTTCAGTTAGTTTTGAGACAAGGTTCATAAGACCGGTAATTCATTCTAAAATATTAAACTTAATTCTTAGATGCATAATACAATGCCTTTGAAACTCTGTGTGCATGGCCAACTGCATCTCTCATAACATCTTCAACTTCCATCATTCTTCTTTCTGCAGCCAGTTTTGGTATACTTCTTAATGGTCTATAAGAGTCGACAGTTCTGCATATCGCCTCCCAGTTACATATCGCTCTTACAACTCTATCCGCATCTTGTTGTGCATTATCGTATGGTCTTGGTTGCATATCATGCTCAATCCAACCTTTGTAACCAATACCTCGTAAAATTTGAGCTACACCTATACTTGTGGAACTAGGAGCTACACCAAAGTCAATATCAAACTTTCCTCCTCCCCCTAATCTTATACCATCGCCACCTTGGCTGTTTGCATGAACATGCACAATTGCCTTTTCTAAACTAGCCGCACCATAATCTTGCACAACATCTAGACCGACCATCTCGGTATGTCCAAACTCATTAATCATACCAAAATTAGTGACATCAACGCC
The DNA here is from genome assembly GCA_903873955.1 of uncultured archaeon. GTDB lineage: Archaea > Nanobdellota > Nanobdellia > Pacearchaeales > GW2011-AR1 > VGKP01. The sequence goes on from CAIQQL010000090.1 coordinate 6,865, forward strand.
CCTTGCCTTTAATCTGCCCCTTAAAGCCAAGACATCAGCACTTGTTTGATATATCATTGCAGAATGCCCTTCATTAGGCTTGGGTTCAATTCCTATCTTTTTTTTAGGATCTCGTGTATGTATATACCTTGTTATGCCTTCAATTCCATCATCGGCGTGCATAAGCATTGTACTTACAACTCTTCCATCAGGAATCTCATAACCAAAAGAACCATTCCAAATATCAAATGCAATAGGGCAATTTGGGTCTTCAGCTTCACTCAATGGACCTAAAACTAAATCGGCAGCTCTTACTCCAAACTCATTAGCACGTTTTCTTTCATCAGGGTCTGGAGAAGCGATTCCGCCAAAAGCATAATAGAAATGGCCCCCTGGTGTTCCCATAGAAACAACTAAATTATTGTCTTTCAAAACTCTAACGAGCCCTGCAGCGCTTTTTTCATCAACTTCTTTATCATAATGTAAAGCGACACCTAAACGGGTATTATTAGGGACTCGGGGTAATATTTTCTTTGCAACTAAATCGGCAAATCCTTCAGCAGACAAATCCTTATACTCTGGTCTAACATCTCCAGGAACAAAACCTCCCTTTCCTGCATGAAAACTCCATCTGCAGACTGACTGATATCTAATGGGCCAGGATACCATATACTTTTATATGCACCAAATATATAAACTTTTCTCAGAAAAATTGATTTAACCTTAGTAGTAAAAAACTTATAGACTTTTATTTCACCAGGTGGGTATCTACTATTTATAAAAAACCCGAACAGTTGTTTCGTCCTCTGGTCCGGGCGTAACTTTTTTTGTACATTTAACGAGACTGAAAATTAACTATTGCTCGTCTTTATGATAAAAATCTAAAAATTCAATCGTATCTTTCTTAGGATAATAGGCATAAGAAAGTCTGAAATGCCCAGAATAAACTTCTCTCGTGCCTCTTCTCACATTCCTCATAGGTTTTCCTATTTCAGGATTCTCAATAATTTTTCTAATTTTGTTTTTAACACTTTTTTGAACTTCTTGGTCTTTTATTTTAGAAATAGTTCTTTGAAAGTTATCGTCAAAGACAACATTTACCATTTATCAAGTTCTTCAAGAAACTTATCTGCAGACATGCTCTTGAATTCCCCTCTTTCATGTCTTTTATATGCTTCTTCAGTTCTTTTGGCAAAATCAAGATCTTCTTTAAAAGTTTCATCCAAATCATTAGCTTTTTTAAGTAAAAAGTTAGAATTATCTTTAATAATTAAGAAACGGTCTCCTTCTTTTATATCTTTTCTCATATTTGCAGGAATAACTATCTGGCCCTTTGAGCTGATAGTTGCAGTATCTATTTCAACCATAGTAAGTCACACCTTACTTAGTATATAAATATTTCTATCACTCTTGTCACGAACTTCATCTACGCTCCCCCTTGCATGCAACACAATGCAGCATTTTTTATAACAACGCCCCGCCACGGATTTGATGATATCGAGATTGCTATCTTGAATCCCATCAAAAGTGAAAAAATTGCCTGCACTTGGTCCAGGCGTAACCATTTTTGGCATTTCACAGGGTGGCGAAAAGCAGATTGATAGCAAAGCGTTTTCAACCTTATAAATAGAGTCGAGAATGAACGCATGCATTAACATGTATAGATGAAGTTCGTGACAATAACCTAACTTATTCATTTTCTCTTGGTTAATTTCTATTAACGCAGATAAATCGTAGGCTCATAGTTTTTTACCATACTTTTTCAGTTGTTAATCTAAGGTACTTTCGGACTCATTAGAAACATCCATGAATAACTTAAAAAGAGCAAAACTTAAGTTAATACTATTTAAGGGTTTTAACAATGAAATTGTAAAATTGGGTTGGCTTTTTCGGGATTTGGTTAAAGAACCTCCTAAGGCATATCTTGTACGGTATATGTACTATCCAGACAGGAAAACTCACTGCGGTGATGACAAAATCTATCAATATAAGAATAAAAATGTATTTGTTGAGCCAAATAGATGGTACAACATAAAAATGTGTATTAAACTTTCGGAAAATCCCAGACAAGAAGATACAATTTTGGCTTGGGTAAATGGGAAAAAGGTATTGAATAATCAGGTTATGTTTAGTTTGTTTTTTGGAGGAGCGGATGAGACTTTTCATACGATGAAGAATGCGAAAGTTTATTCTAGAAAATTTGTTGTCAAAGGAAGTTGAAAACCTCGTTCGGATGAATGGATCTTGCTCAAGCCGATGTTTTTGAGAATGCCCCCCCAGTCTAAGAATTTCCTCACACCGATAAGACTTGGCGCGAGGCAAAATGTTTAAATTATTCAA
>CAIQQL010000091.1 GCA_903873955.1 uncultured archaeon
CCATTCTTTACCGAATCTTTTAGTGGATTGCTTGATTTTACCCTCAAGAACGCCTCATTTCCCCTTAAACAATAATTCTTTTTTAAACGGGGCTAATAAGTTTTACATTGCTTAAGCAGGCAATCGAAAATAATTATCGCTGCTTTGGTAAAATAAAAATTGGAGGTTTACTTGAGTCGGATTGTCTCAAGGTTTCTCGGGACCACGGTTTCACTGCGGGTCATCTTATAGAGTGTCGAGGCAAGGTCAAGGCAACGGGAAACTTCTCCGTGATTGATCAGGATCTTTTTTGGTTTAGGGATCATGCGGCTGACATACTGCAGGAGTTCATTGCGTCCTGAGTGTGCAGACAGTCCGTTCAAAGTTTCAACTTGCATCTTTATTTCTATTCTTTCATGATTATAATCTGAGTCCATCTGGATTTCTTTGACTCCTTCTTGAACCTGACGTCCAAGTGACCCGATGGCCTGATAACACCCGAAGATGATCAGGTTCTTAGGATTGTCTGCGAAATGTCTGAGATATTCAACAGATGCCCCACCCACTAACATCCCTGAGGTTGCAATGACGATGCATGGGCCCCCTTCAACGACTTCTTTACGTTCTAGAGGGCTTCCTACGCGTTTAATGATCTCTGAAACAAAAGGGTTGTTGTCTTGGAAGATCTGGTTTTTCACGCTTGCGCTCAGGAAATCAGGATATGCAGTGTGGATGGCATTAATATCCCAGATCATACCATCAAGGTACACAGGAACTTTCGGGAGGATTCCCGTACGGACTGCTTCTTCAACCCTGAGCACGGTTTCCTGGGCATGGCCAAGTCCTAGTTCGGGCAACAATATCTTTCCGCCTCTTGCGATAGTCTCTTTGGCAAGTTCTATGAATTTTTCTTCAGTCTCTTGTCTTGGGGGAAGAATCTGGTCTTTTGAACCATAGGTTGATTCTATCATCAAGGTCTCAATACGCGGGAAGTGGTTTGACGCCGGATCTAGAAGACGCGTCTTGGCGTATTTAGTGTCTGCGCCATAGACCAGATTGTGCAGTCCATTTCCGATATTGATATGCACTTGGGCTGATCCTAGAACATGCCCTGCATTATACAAGGTGATACGAATATCAGGCGTTACATCAGTCACTTCTCCATAATCTAAGGCGATGGAGTGCCGAACCATCTCTCGTACATCTTCTGCTTTATACAAAGGGGTTGCTGCCTGTTTATAGGCTACACCGACAAAATCAAGCTGTAAAAGCGCAGCGATGTCTCGCGTTGGTTCAGTCATATAAACTGGTCCGCGAAAACCCATCTTGTAGAGATACGGGATAAGTCCTGAGTGATCAAGGTGCGCATGGGATAAAATGACGGCATCAATAGAATTCAGGTCACCCACTTCGGCGACATTGAGGTAAGGAAAACGTTCCGATCCTTCGGTGATTGCAGGGTTTATCCCACAGTCAAGAAGCACTTTTGAGGTAGGGGTCTGAAGGAGGAAACAGGATCGTCCAACTTGCCTCCCGCTGCCAAGAACGGTGATTCTTACCCAGATGTCCTTCTTTTCAGGGTTCCAGTCGGCATAGATCTTTTTGCCGATATCATTAAGGAATTTTCTACGATAGGTATTGTTTGCATAAAGCACCGAACGGATCTTTTCCGTGATCTTGCTCGGGATAGTCGGGCTTCTGCGTACTGCCGCAGTCCACATAGTTGACTTCTTAACATCACTCAGGATAGAACCCTGTTTGCCGATGACTAAACCTGGTTTCTTGGCTTCAATGATCAGGGAACTTCTCTGGACGTCAAAGATGATGTTGGTGATCTCAGCTTCTTCAGGCACTAGTGCACGGATTGTCTTTTCTGTTTCTTCTTCACTGGCCAAGATGGCTGTCTCTGCACGAAGTTCGATACGCTTCTTTATCTTATCGACACATTCTTTGACTTTCCCTTCGCCATTCTTAAAGAATTCCTTGTCAGCGGTATACAGAACAATATTTGCTCCTTCAAAAGCAGCATCGCTAATGACCTTCGGTAATTCTTCTTTAATACTTTTTAAAATATCTCCCATAGCAATAATGCAATTAATTCTTACTTGTATTCTGGAACAATCTCTTCAGAAACTACTTGCTTAATTTCGTTCTTGGATACAGTAAAGACATCGATACCATTTCCAGAACCAGAATCTCTTTGTGTAGAGGACTTAAGTGCCTCTTTAGCAAGTTCGACTCCCTCTTTCAAGGAAAGGTCTTTTTTATAGGTTCTTTCAAGTAAGCCTAAAATGAAGGGCATGCCTGAAGAAAAATTGGCGTCATAATCCTTTACAAGATAGACTCCTCCGGCAGGTTCGATAGTATAAAGCGCAGTGGATCCATCTTCATCAAAACCTGCTACAAGAATACCTACAATATGGGGCAGCATGGTTGGCGTTCGTATGTTGCGGTAGAGCATCATTCCAATCATATGTGCAGCTTCCTTGATGGTAGGGCGAGTTTTTGTCTTAAGCTCCTTTAAGCGAAGCTCGGCGGAGATGACTTTCTCAGAAAGCATGATATCTGCAGCGCCGCCAGTGGCGGACATGACAAGGTAGTCACTAATCTTGACAACTTTTTGCTCACGTTTGCTCATGATAAGATTGCCTGCGGTTGCACGGCGATCACCGCCCATGACAATGCCATCTTTACATACAATACCGACAATACTCGTATTAGATCTGAGTATGTTATCGGAAAGGTCGCTCTGTGGTTTCATAAATTTGATAGAACCTCTAATTACAAAATGCAACGCCTGGGAGTATTTAAGGTTTACGGTTAATGAAAATTTGCACAATCTGGACTGTATTTTGCGCAAATGTTACCGATGTAATTTATATGGAGCAGATAGATATTTAAGTTTGAAACTGTCTTTATTACTGCAGGGATAAGGAGGGATCGGACCCTGACCCTCACTTTGAAATGCTATAACCATGGATAACGAGTTCGTAAAAACAAAACTTATTGATAGTTTCGTATTTGGTATTTTTATATGGCTTATCGGGTATATTGCCTCCATGATCCTTTTTCCATTTGTTCCAAATAATCTTCTAGGCTGGATTCTATGCATTATCTTCACGCCTATCACTTATTTAATCGCTTATCTTCGTTTTAAAAACCGAAAACAGCCTATGAAATGTTACATAGGGGTTGCGGTATTCTGGACGGTGATTGCAATAACCTTTGATTATCTTTTTATTGTACAATTATTCAACGTTAGTAATTACTACAAATCTGACGTTTTTGTTTACTATGCCATTACCTTTTTGATACCGATCATAATTGGCTTGAGTAAAAGAAACAAGACTAATAAGTAAATCTTAGAGGGCAAGGTTCGATAATCGTTTCTTAAGAACCCCCTCTGGTTGATAAACTCTTGCGCTTTTCTTGGGATACTTGGAGATAGTTTGATTGCTATTTTACAATATACACATCCTTTTAATCTTCTGGCTAAATACCTAATGATGCGCTATTTTATCCTATCCGACATCCACGCAAATTTGCCTGCTCTAGAGGCAGTGCTTCAAGATATGCGGCAGGAAAAAGGGTATCATGAAGGTGATGATCATGTTGTCGTTTTAGGAGACATGGTCGGCTATGCACCCTTCCCTAATGAGGTGATGGATATTGTCTACAAGCTTCCAGCAGACAGGATTTTAGGGAATCATGAGATAGGGGTCCATCATATCCTTAATAATACTTTTCAAGGTATTAGCGCCCATTATAATGAGCGGGCAACTTGGGCGCTTAACTGGACTGCAAATCAGCTTTCTGAAAAAAATAAGACCAGAATCGCTGACCTTATGAGTCGAAAAGACTATGCTGCAAGTCATAGACATATGGGAAGGACAATATTGTTTGCGCATTCTGAACCTAAAAATCCTTCGGACATGACCACCTATATTGAGTGTAAAGAAGGGGCGAAGCATTATTTTTTCAGGCATGCTCAGTTTGCAAAGACCCTGGCATTTGTCGGACATCTGCACGTTCCGCAGGCATATTTTTCAAGCAAGGAAACGTCTGGCGACATTCAGGGCGGTGTGATCGAGTTCAGGAGATATGACAAAGATCTTCCTCTCTTGATGTGGGGCGCAAAAAACCGTCGAGATCTTGAACCACTCTGGGAGTGCCAGCAGGCTGAGGATTCCCTTCCTTTTGAGAAACAATTTGCCTTGCGTGAACGAGCGCAAGCGCTTTTTGTTGTGCCAAGTGTCGGTCAACCTCGGGATCATCTGCCCTATGCAGGATATGCAGTATTTGACACAAGAAAAGACGAAGTATTCATGAGGCGGGTTCACTATGATGTCGAAAGTACGCAAAAGAGGATGGGTTCTTTTTCATTCCCTTCCGAGCTTATGGATCGCTTGGCCGCTGGTCGCTGATTTTAAAGACGGCAAATAGGGAAGAAGTAGACTTATAATCCATCTCCTTTAAAAATAACGGGAAGGTGATGTTCTTATGAACAAAACAATAAACCTGAAAGGAGGTAGAAAAATGAAAACAAAAACAAATGCGATTTACCTTGCTGTTTTTGGAATAGCCTTGCTGACCATTTTAGGTGCCGTAAGCCTTGTATCGGCAAATGCGCTTTTTGGTAAAAACCGTGCTCCTGCACATTTTCCTTTGATGCCTTCGGCTTTTAATAAAACCTTCAATGACCAACTGCAGCTTGCTGTTACCAACAACGATTTTACCGCATGGAAATCACTGATGGACTCTCAATTAACCCAAGAAAATTTCGACAGGTTGGTTGCAATATCTAAAAATGTTTCTATGCATGGGAATGAAACTGAGGCGCGAGATGCTCTCCCGATGAATTTCACTCGTGGAGGAAATCATGCCGGGAGACATTTTATGATGGGCAACTCAACGTTCCCTCAAGGAGAACCTATGCGAGGTCAACCACGCGAGTTCAATCCTTAAAATTCTACTTTACCTTAAATTTTTTTAATCACTGCAGGTTTCATTAACTAACCCTACCTCAGACCATACCCCTTTGGTTAATGGCCTGCAGTGGCTTTTATTATTCTTTTTTTCGTCTATAAATCCCTCTTTTTCTCTTAAGGTATCCTTTCTTTGAACGATACTTAACAATAGTTAACTTTCATAAATTACTTAAAGGGGCCAAATCACAACTCTTTCATGAACGAAATAAATTCAGGTGATATCAAGCGACCTTCTAAAAAAGGTCTTATCATTATGGGGGTCATATTGCTGGCGGTAATAATCGTTGGTTTCTATTTTGTAATGTCTAAACCTGCTCCCCAACCAACAGCAAATGCCGTTCAATCACCACAGACTGTCAATCAAAAAGTCAAGCTTGCGGATACAAAGTATGGAAAGGACAGCTATCTTATCTCATCTGAAACCCTTAGCCCCGAAGCACAAACCGCAATCTCTGGATTTAACATATCTCGTGTAGTAAACCCTGATGGTTCTATAAACATGGTTCTCATCGCCTTAAACCCTGAATATCAGAATCAGAACTACCATCTGGCTCCTGGACAAAGCCTCTATTTCATAGAGACTTATGCAGGTGATGACAATCCTCCAAAAGGAGAAGGCCCTTCTTTGATGGATGACAAAGCAGTCATTGTTGATCAGGACGGATATCCTGTAAGTCCACTTCCAGCCAGATAGGTCGGTCAGATTTTCTTTCTCTGTTTAAGACCAATGAAAGTGGAATGAAAAATACACATTCTACAGACTAAATCCTTATATGGTGATTTTTCTTTGGTAAATCAACTTCATGACTCATCAGACTCCCCTCTATGCGAACAGAAAGGTTATTCTGGCTTTAATCGGACTAACGTTATTCTTTTTGGTTATGACTGTTTTGTATAGCCTGATTCTTTACTCTGAAAACAATCCCAGTTTTTTGCTTCCGTTTATACCTTTGATAATCTTTAGCGGTTTCTTCATATTTTTAATAGGGGCATTTTTATTAGCGCTATCTCTCTACAAGACTCTTGAATCAAGAAAAAATCACCAAGAGGAATAACTGTTACCCTTCCTTGTCTCTTAAGCAAATGGCTCCTAGAGTTTGTTTCAGTAGACCGGAAAGTAAAATATAAATATTGACCTTAACTTCTAAACAGGTGGAGCTAGATCATATAACCAATCCATTAGGTATCGTAAAGCGATTTTCTATTCCTTATGGTGATGGATTACACTTAGGGGCCCATATAAGGGCAATTACTGAAGAAGGTTATACAGACCCCAATTGGTTTGAATTTAGAGTATTTTATCCTAGCCATAGAAATGTCGAAATCGGTGGGAATCTAAATAGTTATCGCGAATTGAAGAGAGGAACGTCGACGCCAGAAGAAACAGAAGCAAGATTAAGGTCTTGGTGTAAAGTATCAAATTTAGAATTAATCGAGCTTAATTAAAGTCCGTCCTATTTTCATCACATCTTGCCCACTTTTGCACTTTCCTAACTACTGTTGACGTAGAAAGTTTTATAATCCTAGATTTCTCTATGTTTATTAGGTAAGGAACTTGCCTTCGTGGAGTTGGTATAAGACCATTTGGCATCTGACGATGAAACATGAAGCCATGACTTAGGCGAAAGCCAAGTGAGTGGTAGTTCACTAAGAGTCGGGCAGCTGACTTCGGGATTGTCCCATTAGATTGGGAAGTGTTGTGATCAATATCAACGCTCATTTCTGAGGAAGGTCCGGACATCCCCGGAACTATAGTTGCGGGACAAGACGAGTTGTGAAAACAACCTATCGTAAGGTAGAGCTCCAGTACAGAAACGACACAGCCTTTATCGAGCCATGAACCTTGAGGGAAGCTACGAGATAAGGGATTTGATGAAACGACTGTCTTCGTTGATGCAAGAGCCTATTGCCGCTCGCATAGAAGGATGTCAGCCCGAACCGTCTGCGTCACAGCAGGGTTCGACAAAATCTGGCCTATGCCCGACTCTTTTTTTAACATACAATTTTAAATAATCTTGCTCCACTTCAACTCCATGTCATTAACAAAGATGTTTGCTTCTTTGAAAGGTCAGGTTTTTGGCACTTGGGAATATTATGTTCGTAAATTTGCGTTTGGCCGCTTAAAAGTTAAGTATGACATCGAAGGGCTGAAAGAAGAAGCTGCGGAATTAGAAGAATTACTTGAAGAGATGCGTTTGGAAGAGCCTGATAACACGTATCAGCTAGACGGCCTTGAGTACCGGGTGCAAGAGTCTTCATTCAACAATCCGGACTATCTAACTGAAATGGTTCGAGGTTACAGCCATACCTATGATCACATTCTTAGGCACCTTGACTACTATCGAAAGAACGTTCCACATGCGCTACTGATAAGATACCTTACTTTAATCGAACAGTTTGATAAAGAGATTAACAGGTTTGATCCAACTTGGCCAGTAACCCCTTCCACAAACTGGAGAAGTTTTGCAGAAAGTATTTAGCTCAGAGTGAAAGAGCTCAACTTAATTTCTTTTTTGGAAGAGAACGGGGATTATTTTCTGGAATTTTCTTTTTTGAGGGAAAGCTTAGCAGAATCATCAGTAAGCTAAAAATTCTTGTAACTCTGCTTTTTATACTCAAAACGCAGGCCAGAAAACATTTAAAAGTTACCCCTAACATGCTTTACTACAAGGGTAGGTAGCTCAGTGGGAGAGCACACGACTGAAGCTCGTGGTGTCGGGGGTTCGATTCCCTCTCTACCCATATCATATTCATGGAAATAACACAAGAGGCGACCTTGGGAAGAACCCAATTTTCTTCAAGTTTGCCACACCCAGGTCAGGACTTTTTGCAAAATGTTGCATTTATCGAGCAAGAGCTTCAACGACGCGCCCAGGTGACTCCGTGCACCATCCTGAGTTATCCTCTGCCCTTCCAGTTGCATAGTGCAATGCTGACCACTTTAGGTTATCAATTGCCAAATGTCTTGCAAGAAACTCCAAGGGTCTCACGCTCAAAGCCCGATTCGCTTCTGGGTAAACCCTCGTTATCCTCTCTCTTATCTGGCTCTTTTTTGATGCCGTTCTATAGTTCTTGGGAACAAGTTCCCCTGAGCTCCAAGGTTTTGCTGACGGCAACTGAGCAACTGCAGGTGACCTCTTCCCTGCATCTGTAAAAATAGCAGGAACATTTCGGTAGAAGATTTATAAAGCCGAAAGTCATCTATTGGCATGGAACCCTTATCGGTACGGTACCCCTTAGAAAAAACTAAACCGTTAAAGAAGACGCTAGGGATGGTCATTCCTTTTATTTTTATTCTCATTGTCGTCTTTTCGGCATTAGGCCAGCTCATTGCTGAACTTTCCTTGTCCTGGGCGGGAGTAATCGCTTTGGTTGTACTTCTTTTCATCATTGTCTTGGTGCTCAAATATGTCTATGAAGTCTATTATCTGAAATATTATTTCTTCGATTTTGGGAAAGGGACACTCATAATCCGAAAAGGTGTCTTCTCAAAAAACGAGATCACGCTTCCGATAAACCGTCTGCAGGATGTGTATGTCGACCAGGATATCCTTGATCGTATCTTCGGTCTTTACGATGTGCATGTTAGTAGCGCAACAATGGTCTCAGGTCTCCTTTCCCATATTGATGGCCTGAATAAAGAGAATGCAGAGACTATCAAAAAGATGCTCTTAGCTAAAATCCACGCTTAACATGGCAACTCCTACGGAATATCGCATTGACCTTAAAAGGACTTTCTATTCAGACCTTGCAACCTGGGCATTATCCTTTGTTATTTTTATTGTCGTTGTGATTATAGCGTTTATCAGTTACGGTATTGTTGCCAAGGAGACTTTCTTCAAGCATCTCGATGTATTGATCTATCCTCTTCTGGGGTTCGCTTCTATTTTTCTTATAGCCTTGCTTATCTACGGTTATAACTTCTGGTTGTTGAGCACAATACGTTGTTCTCTCGATGCCCAGAATCTGACGTTTAAAGGGGGGATTATTTCACGGTTTGAAAAGGTGCTTCCCTTCAAAAAAATCCAACATGTGATTGTGAGCAGGACACTCACGCAAAGGTTCTTTGGGTTGGCCTCAGTGGATATTGAGACGGCGCATCAAGGTCCTGTCGTCCAAAGGAATGGCCAGTACTCTCAGATTTCTAATAACAATCCCTTCTTGAAAGGTCTGAGTTTAAAGGATGCGCTCTCACTCAGGGATGCGCTCTTGGCAAAGATTTTGAAAACAAAAGGTCAAGGAATTTAATCCTTGCTCACTTCTTTCTGTTAACTTCACCAGAATTTTTCATGCTGCCTTGAGGATATAAAAACCTTTATAAAAGGCAGTAGCTAATTGAAGATATGGCTAAAAAAGAGGCGAAACGTAAAGCTACTAGTCAGTCAAAAAGGTCAGGTCGGGTGCGGCAGGCAGTGCATGGTATTGGATACTCCAACACCCCTCAGTCTCATATCGACAATAGTTTTGGTATAAGCTCTTTTAACATAGGTCTTCTCGCTTTTCTTTTCAGTATGATGCTGCCAGGCTTTAGCATCCTACTCGCATTACTGGGGATTTTTTTTGCTGTTAAACAATTCAATATTGCAAGAAGTCCTTGGGCTGTATGGGGCATGACTTTTTCCGTCGCAGGTATTTTGATCAGTGCAATATTGATTTATATCAACGGAGTGTATGGTTAATGAAATCCTCACCTCAACAGAAGATGATGGGAAGAAAAGGAGCTATTGAGCTGACGATGGGCACTGTCGTGATTATTGTATTAGGAGTGACCATGCTTATCTTAGGCATGGTTCTTGTGCGTTCCATTATGTGCAGCGGTCTCTCTCTCACCAATGACGTGAATGGAAAGATGACCTCTGAGCTTGAGAATTATTTTGGTCAAAGTGCCGATGAAGTGACTTGTCTGGGCGAGATTGATCCGGTGAAAATTGCCCCTGGCAAGGAGAATTTTATTACCTGTCGGGTAAAAGCTCCAGATGTTGCAAAATATGATTTCTCTGTGGTGAGTTATGCTTCACGTGACGCAGGTATCACCCAGGCAAAAATACAACAGTGGATCGGAACACAAACTTCTCAAGGGTATAATATCGCTCCAAGCGATAACGGACCAAAGGCAATCTTTAGTTTGAAGATTCCTGCGGATGCCTCAGAAGGGACCGTGACCATTGATATTACTGTTAAGAAAGACGGCGACCAGTTTAGAGAAAAGAAACTTAAGTTTACAGTAACTCGCGTTGGCTTTGTGCAAGCGACGATGTGCTGAACTCTCATGAGCCAATATCTTGATTTTGTTGATTATCAGTACAAGCCTAAGAAGGATGACTTTATCTGTCTCTTCCGTTTTGAACCTAAGAAAGGCCTGCCTTTGAACGAGGCTATCGGGCGTGTTGCTTCTGAATCCAGCAACGGGACCTGGACTGAACTCACGACGTTGAAAGAGCACATCAGAAAACTTCGGGCACGTGCCTTTGAAGTCAAGGGAGAATATGTGAAGATTGCTTACCCGCTCGATCTTTTTGAACTTGGAAGCATGCCCCAGGTGTATTCTGCTGTTGTGGGAAATATCTTCGGAATGAAAGCGCTCGAAAACCTGCGTCTTGAGGATATTACATTCCCTGAAAAAATGGTCAAGAGTTTCTACGGTCCGCAATTCGGTGTTCAAGGGGTACGTAAATTCATGAAGATTCCTAAGCGTCCGATGCTTGCGACTGTGCCAAAACCCAAAGTGGGTATGACGACTCCCGAGCATGCAAAAGTCGCCTATGATGCTTGGACAGGCGGGCTTGACTTTCTCAAAGATGATGAAAACCTGACCGACCAGAAGTTCAATCGATATGCTGCGAGGGCAAAGCTGTGCGCAAAGATGAGGGACAAGGCCGAAAAAGAGACCGGGGAGAAAAAAGATTATTTTATCAATATCACTGCTGAAACCAAGGAGATGGTGCGTCGTGCAAAAATAGCCCAGGATTATGATTTCAGGTATGTGATGGTGGATATTGTGACCTGTGGCTGGGCAGGATTACAGACTATTCGGGAACATTGTGAGGATTCAAAGCAAGCGATTCATGCCCATCGGGCAATGCATGCTACGTTTACGAGAAACCCTAAGCATGGCCTTTCGATGCTTGCTCTGGCCAAGTCTGCAAGACTTGTTGGCGTTGATAATATTCATATCGGGACCGCCGTTGGAAAGCTGGTTTCTCCACGGCAGGAAGTGCTCTCGCTTGAATCAGAGATGGAGCATCACATGGTAAATCCTTCTGAGAAACAAAAAGTTTTGCAGCAAAAATGGTTCAATATCAAGCCTACGTTGGCCGTGAGCTCGGGAGGATTGCATCCTGGATTGATCCCCTATGTCATAAAGATGCTGGGTAATGATGCGGTCTTGCAGCTTGGAGGAGGGATTCACGGTCACCCTCATGGAACGCATGCTGGCGCCATGGCCTCACGTCAGGCTATACAAGCCACGCTTGCAGGTGAAACGCTTGATGAAGCGGCAAAGCGGACTGAAAACAAGGCGTTACGTGAATCTATCGAACATTTTGGTTACGAACGGCCAATCTAATTCATTCTTTTTAGTACATATTTCTTTAAATAACACTTGTACGTTTGTCCTCTATGGCAGAGATGGAAAGAGAGCTGGTAAAACAGGATATGTTTTTTGATCTCAGGTCTAGTGCACAAAATCAGCGGACATTGGACATTGAAGCGTTTTCTTCCAAGCTCAGGGATTTTCTCTTACGCTCTCACCCGGATCTGCAGACAACAATCCGTGAGCGTAGGGAAGCGATCAATCTTATCCTGAAATGCAAGGAACTCAAACTGACCTCTCCAGAGACCGTGCGCAAGATGTTCACTCTTCAGAAAGATCAGGTTTCTCTTGAGCGTGATGAGGAACTCCGTAAGTTTGAGCAATATGAACGTAGGGTTCAAGGGACTCCTTATCCTGAGTTTTTTGATACCCTTGCAGGTGCTGCACCAGAGCTTATTGAACGAAAGCTGGAGAGTTATTTAGAGTCATTGAATCTGCCTATCTCCATTCAGCAGGAAATAGACATGGCCGAACTTGCCAAAGAGTTCGCTGTACTCAAGATGAAGACCAAAAAACTGATTACTGAAGAATACGACCGCAGGTTGAGAATGATTGAAAAAGAGATGGCTAGAAAGCTCGAGGACGCCAATCCTTATTTTGACCAGATCTATGCTAGCAAGCTTAAAGACTTCATCCTTCAAGAGCTCTCTTAACTTCTTGGTCTGTTAGCGAATAATTAAAAACAAGCTGCGTCTTATGGCAATATGGATCTTCAAGATGAGCTCTCAAGAGAATATGCTTCTTACCGGTGGTTTTTTACCAAGGCAGGAACACTGGTGGTCGGGGGTAAAAGCGCAAAGCAAAATGATATGCTCTTGCGTAAAATCCAAAAGAGTAAACAAGAATATGTGATCATGCACACGTATGAGCCTGGAAGCCCTTTTGCCGTGTTGGTGGAATCTCCCCAGGATCTTGTTCCTCATGACCTGGAGGAGTGTGCAATATTTACCGCAGCATTCAGCAGGGCGTGGAAACTAGGGAAGAAAAAGGTGGGTGTGGAAATATTTTATGCTTCTCAGATTTATAAATGCTCGGGCATGCAGGAAGGGACTTGGGGTGTGATGGAAAAAGTGAAACAAAAAACCGTATCCCTCGAGCTTGTGCTGATACGCCAGGAG
>CAIQQL010000092.1 GCA_903873955.1 uncultured archaeon
ACGCAAGCAACTGTCGGCGGTAGTGCTTAAGGCGATATAGTAATAAATTTTTTTTCTTTTTTTTCTTTCTTTTTTTCTTTTTTGTATTCTCACCTGGTCCTACCAGCAGGCCCTGTGCATAAAAAAACTTTCAGGACCACAACAGGATTTATGGGGAAAGAACTACAAAAAAGAGAGAAAATAGGAAAGCCTAACCTAAGACTTTCTTGATACGTTCTACCAGATCCTTTCTCGTGAAGGGTTTGGTTATGTAGTCCGAGATTCCTGATTTCTTAAGCTCCGCCAAACGTTCATTGGACACCGAGATTACGCTCAGAAGAGCATATTTAGCGGTATAATGCCTTGCGCATAATGTCTTGAAAATATCCCATCCAGTCATGTCGGGCAACATGACATCGAGTAAAACAAGGTCAAACTTTGTCTTTCTGGATTTACTGAGTCCCTCTGCTCCCCGCGAGCATATCTCCACCTCGAAACCTTCTTCTTCAAGCATCTGCTTCACTGCTTCTGCGGTATCTTTATGATCTTCTACATAGAGTATTTTCTTCATTTTTCAGCCTCTCCAGGATAGTTCAGGGGCAAGGTGAAATAAAAGACTGAACCTTTCCCAAACTCGCTCCTGAAGCCAATACTTCCGCCCAACAACTCAACCAGCTGTTTGGTGATAGACAGCCCAAGGCCTGTTCCCACAACCTCGCTCTTTAGAGGAGTAGAAACCTGATAGAACTTCTCAAAAATCTTGGCTTTTTTATTCTCTGGAATCCCTATTCCAGTATCAGAAACCTCCACATAGCATCCTTCTTTGCGCGCCGCCACTTTTATCTTAACATATCCGACATCAGTCAACTTAATGGCATTATCTATCAGATTGGTCAATATTTCACTTAACCTTTGCCTGTCCGTGTTCAGGCGTATCTGTTTGTCTCCTTCAATGGTCAACTGGATACGCTTCTTGTCTGCAAGGAGCCTAAAGTCATTTGTTATCTCACCAAGCAAACTGTCCAAGTCCACTTGTGAGAGACTGACCTCAAACTTATTTGACTGAATCCGCGATATTTCCAGGATGTTTTCAATAAGAAGCCTGAGCTGGTTACTGTTTCTGCGTACTGCATTGATATTATTGACATGGTTTGGAGAAAGATTATCTCTTGCCCCCTCTAGCAGTTCAAGATTTGCATAGATTGCGGTCAGAGGGGTTTTTAATTCATGAGAAACCATATTCAAGAAATTTGTCCTGGCTATATCCAACCCTTTCAATTCCTCCACTTCCAGTAAGGCATCCTCTGCTTTCTTGAGCTCGGTGATGTCCTGAACAATTGACAGCAGGCAGGTCTCTTGACCCATGTTGATTATCTTGGCAGAGTACAATCCCGGGAATTCCTCGCCGTCTTTTCGTCTGAATAGGATTTCCCTGTTCAGTACAGGCTTGCCCGCATGAAGATCGGCCATAACCTGATCCCTGGCTTTTTTATTGACCCAGATCCTCATTTTCAACGAAGACTTAAGAAAAGCCTCTTTTTGGGAGAATCCGGTTATTGCAGTGAAGGCATCGTTTACCTCGATAAACCTGCCGTCTTCTAAAACCGAAAGGGTAATTGAATAGGGAGAGGTCTGGAAAATCTTGGCAAACTTATCCTCGCTTTCCCGCAGGGCCGCTTCTGCCTTCTTACGCTCGGTGATGTCCTGGATAGTACCAATCATGGATATGGCCTTGCCTCGCTTATCCCATCCCACCTTACCTAAACCGAGCACCCATCTTTCCTGGCCATCAGACTTACGGGTAATTCGGTATTCTTTATTGAAGTGTTTATGTTTTTTTAGAATCTCTTCACTCAAGTATTTGCCCATCATTTTTCGGTCATCCTGATGCACAATCTCCAACCAATTCTGAACAGACCGTTGATAACTATCGTCAATGCCGAAAATCTGGTCAAGCACTTCCGATGATTCCCACATCCCTTTGATGAAGTCAGTCTTATAGGAACCGATGAATGCCGCACGTTGTGATTCCTTAAAGAAGTATTCGCTTTCCCGTAGTGCCGCTTCTGCCTTCTTACGCTCTGCCTGATGACGCAGCGCGCCGATCCCATAGGCAAGGTCACTCGCCAGTTCGGTCAACATCCTTACCTCATCGGAGTCGAATGCATCCGGCTGCGCCGCATAGAGATTCAACGCGCCAAAACAATACTTGCCTTCCTGCATCGGCAAGGCAATCGATGAAGCATAGCCGTGCTGCAACGCAGCCTTGCGCCAAGGCCCAAACGCAGGATCAGTAGAGGTATTGCGGACCAGCACAGGCTGGCAGGTGCGGATGGCTGTACCGGTCGGACCGCGTCCCCGTTCGACATCCGCCCAAGAGATATTGAGTTTGTCAAGATAGCCCTTCTCAAACCCAGCCTGGGCAACCGGACGCACTGATTTGTTTTCATCCTGCTCTGCAAAGCCAACCCACGCCAGGACGTAGTCACCTTGTTCCACTGCCAGACGACAGACGGCCTGCAGCAACGCATTCTCTTCCGTGGCACGCACCAGTTCCTTATTAGATAGGCTAAGCAGATACCTGGCACGAGTGCTCTTCTGCAACTCCATCTCCGCACGTTTGCGTTCGGTGATATCGCGGATATTGCATTGGATAACCCTTTTCCCCCCTACAGGATATGCGTTGGCAACAAATTCAACATCAATCTTCTTTCCCGTTTTTGTCTCAAGAGGTAAGTCTTCAAAACGGACATATCTTTTTTTCTGAAGCGTTAAAAAATTGGCCTTGGATGCCAATACGTCTTTAAAGACCCCGACTTCCCAAAGGTGCTTTTCCAAAAAGTCGCGCTTGGAATACCCGAGCAAGTCAATGAGGAACTTATTAACATCCAAGATCATCCCCGTACTGAAATCAATCAAAAGAATGCCATCCTGGGCCGTTTCAAAGAGCCTTCTGAATTTTTCTTCGCTTGCTTTCAGCCTTACCTCCGCGTTTTCTTCCTTCACTATATCCTCTTTTATGATTTTGTTTTGCACCTAATCAACTCTTTTAATAGGTACTGTTCAATTATATATTTAACTGAACCTTATCCCAGGCAATCAACTGCTTATCTGCAATAAATTTACGATTAAACCACAAAGCTTATAATTCTTGGAGAAGTGATATAATGAAGAGTAGCAAATAAAAAAAGAGACTGATACTCTTGAGGATAGGAAAATAAATCAAGATGGATAAAACCTTAATCTTAGTAAAAAGATACGATGATTATCTTATGAGAGTTTTTCAGATTGTAAAAGAGCATGAAAAAAATGTATGCTATGTCACCTTTAACAAGACCCCGGAATTCATCCTGGAGTCTGCAGAAAAAAATCAAATCCCCCGAGAAAGGTTTTATTTTATCGATGGCATCACCGCCAGAATCAAAAGTTCCTCTTCCACGATGAATTCTGTCCAGATACATGAATTTGATAATCTTAAAACGATTGACAAGAACATCAAAGCTGCAGTAAGCAAGGGATATACTTTAGTGATCTTCGACTCAATCTCAAATGTCCTGATCTATCATTCCCTCAATGACGCTTCCATGACTAAATTCCTTGATGGGCTGTTTGAATTCCTCAGCATACTCAAAGGCGATGTTGTTTTTGTCTGCAATGAGAATGATATCGGAAACTATTCATTAGACAAGACCATCTCACGTTTTAATGCATTTATTAAACCCCATGCCGAGTTATTTGGAATATAAAAGATGAACATGAAAAAGAACAGCAGCCCACAAAAAGAGAAACCTCAGATGAAAAAAATAATGGTCGTGGATGATGAGCTGGACATCCTAGAACCGATAAAGGAAACCCTTGAACGCGGAGGATATGCTGTCGTGACTGCCAGTAGTGCCGATGATTGCCTGAAGAAAGTCCAAACAGGTGAAAAGCCGGACCTAATCTTGATGGACATCATCATGCCTGGAACTCCTGTCAGGGAGATCATCCCAAAACTTGGCAATATCAAGGTCGTTTATTTATCCGCAGTCAGGATATCCGATGGTGAAAGGCAAGAGATTGTGAAAGGCAAGAATATCCTAGATTTCATGCTTAAACCATTTGAACTCTCCGTGTTATTGAAGAAAGTCAATTCGATAGTCGGATAGTTTTCAGACCCCGCCCCTTGCAGCAAGGATTCTTCAGAAAGTAGGAAGAACCTGCATCATCTCCCTGGAGAATTTTGACTTGAAAAACACCATCTTTTTAAACCTCCTTGGCACATAAGAAGTATGCGAGGGCCTAAAAATGGAAACAGAAAAACACCCTATCTTGCGTTCACCCATTGTGACGGTTTGCGGCCATGTCGATCATGGAAAAACCTCACTGCTTGATTGTTTTAGAGGCAGCGCGTTTCAAGAGCAGGAGGCCGGAGGCATCACACAAAAGATTTCTTTCACGAAGTATCCTCTTGAACAGATCAAGGCTGCCTGCCCCCTTATCGAAAAAAATAATATTGCCTTAGACATCCCCGGGTTTCTCTTTATTGACACTCCAGGGCATGCCGCATTTACCAGTCTACGAAAACGCGGAGGGTCTCTTGCCGATCTTGCAATTGTTGTGGTGAGCATCAAAGAAGGCATCAAGCCCCAGACTGCTGAAGTTCTCCAAATACTCAAAGCCAATAAAACCCCGTTTGTCATCGCACTCAACAAGATTGATGCGCTTTCTGGTTGGACTAAGCATGAAGAATTGCGTTCATCCATTGACCTCCAGCCCATCCATGCCCGGCAGGAATTTGATGAAGCGCTCATGCTCTTCCAAGGCTCCTTGCGTGAACACGGTTTTGATTCCGACCTCTATTTTGATATGGCAGACTTCACCAAAAAAGTCGCCATCGTACCCTGCTCTGCGCGCACCCGCGAAGGAATTCCCGAACTGTTGCTCATGCTTTGCGGACTGTGCCAGAGATTCCTGAAAAGCAGGCTGGAAGTCGGCGAGATTGCCAAGGGAGTCATCTTAGAGGTAAAAAAAGAGAAGAACATGAGATTTGCAGAAGCCATCATCTATGATGGGGCGTTAGAAGAAGGAGACGAACTGATCATCGCCAATTTTGGAGAACCTATCTTCGCAAAGGTAAGGGCCTTGCAGGAGATCAAACCGCTTTCCAATAAATACAATCCTGCCAAAAAGGTCTTTGCAGCAAGTGGCGTACGTATCCAGTTTGCCGGCAATGAAGACGCGCTTCCGGGAATGCCTTTCCAAATAGTCAAGGGCGATACTGAGTCCATCATCCAGGAGTTCAGGAAAGAAATCTCCCAAAGCCTGAAATTAGACAGCGAGGGCATCATCATAAAAGCCGATTCGCTAGGAAGCCTTGAGGCATTAATGACTCTCTTACGCCAGGAAAATATCCGTATCGTCCAAGCAGGAATCGGCCCGGTTACCAAAGCAGACATCCTTTCGGCCAAAGCAAACGAGACCATCTCGCCGTTGAATGCCATCATCGTAGGATTCAATGTCGAACTTGGTGAGGACGTGCAAACCGAGGGTGTCAAACTACTGCTCAATGAAGTCGTGTACAAACTTATCGAAGACCTTCAGGAATGGAGAACAGAACGCAGTGCCCAGATTGAAAAGGAAAAACTCCTGGGTCTTGCAACAATCTGCAAGCTCGAAATCCTGCATAAGTATGTTTTCCGCAATTCAAATCCTGCAATCTTTGGAGTAAAAGTCCTTGGTGGAAAATTAAGGGTAGGCATCCCACTCATCAATGAGCAGGGCGAGGATATCGCCAGGGTCAAATCCATCCAACTGGAAAAAGCGACAGTGGCTGAAGCAAAGGAGGGAGATGAACTTGCCATGGCCCTTCCTGGAGTCACTTTTGATCGCCAACTCAAAGACACCCGCTACCTTTATGCTGACCTGGGGTCAACACAGATCAGGGCGTTGCGTAAAAATGAAGACCTGTTTGCCGGAAAAGAATTAAGCATCATTTCAGAGATTGAAGCCATTAAGGCAAAGCACGGCAAATAATTATTGTTTCGCTTGACTTGAAGCAGGTTGATTTGGGGGTTGGGCCTGTTCAAGCTTAACCCCTAAAGATTCCAATTCTTTAAGATGTGCCTGCATGAGCTGTTCAGTAATTTTAACAATACGGAGCAGTTCATTACGTTCAGAAACTAAAGTATTAATCGCCCCTTTATGATACCCTATAAGCTCCTCTTTTGAGACTTGTACGTTGGCGTCTGGCATTTTAGTAAAAGAACACACGATTATTTAAATCTATGGAAAACATTATTAAGAAAAGAAGACTAGAAGAGATATGCTCACCCTCCTCGAGATCCAAGAAAAAATGAAAAACCTTTCAGACTGGTCCATTGAAGGGGACAGCATCGTAAAAGACATGCTCTTCACAGATTTCTCCCAGGCGATCGATTTTTTGGTCAAAGTGAAGGACGTTGCTAACACCCACAACCATCATCCAGTCATCTTCCTGGATTACGGGCATCTGCGCATCTCGCTCACCACCTATGAAGCAAAAGGACTGAGCGACAGAGATTTTTCCCTTGCTGCGGCAATCGACCTAATCGAGAAATAACAGGAGGATACCTTTTTAAGTGGCAAGGCGTTAAAAGAGAGATGATAGTAAAAGAGGTCATGAAAAAACCCTATGCAGTAGACAAAGACATTTCTTTACGGGACGCTGCACAGATCATGAGCGAACATAACATCGGCAGCCTTTTGTTCATCCAAAAAAACAAAATAAAAGGAATCCTCACTGAACGGGACCTGCTCAAAAACTTTGGTCAGGAGGAGAATATCTCCGCCATCATGTCCAAAGATATCATCGGCGTTGATGCTGAAGAAGATGCTATGCAGGCCCTGGAGCTTATGAAAGAACATAAGGTCAAGCGATTGCCGGTCTTGGAAGAAGGAAAGCTCATAGGCATCGTTTCCCTCACCGATCTTGCGGCGAATCTTGAAGAGATGGAGGGTAACTTCTTCTTCGAATGATCTGGCTCTGGGCTGTCCTCATTTTGGCAGGTTCATTTCTTTTTGGAGCGATCCTTGCCTGGACCACACGTGATGAACTTCTCGCGGGGAGGCCCTGGTTTTTGCTCCTGGCCATCCTATCAACCATCCTTGCGCTCATCTTCCTTTATTTCAAGAATTACACCTTCACCTTGACCCTGCTCTTCATCACCATCTCCAGTGCAATATCTTTTTTCAAAAGTTATGATAAGATATGGATTCGAAAACATAAGTAAGCTTATAAAATGTAAAATGGGAAGGATAGTATGAGGAGAGAGGTGCTTGAGGGGATTGCTAGTCGTTTCTCTATGCGAACTCAGGCCCTGCATTCGCAATACCACCAAGGGACCACCCTCACTAATTTCCACCATCTCACCAATAATCTCCTCTCCATGATCATGCTGGGCCCTGGCGTTTGCGGAGAAGAATGCTGGGATGAAGTCCGCAGGGAATATGGCCATAGCTATCACGCCTTAAAGAGATATCTTCGTCTTCTTGAGCGTCATCCGGAGTTTGGCGCCGCAGAATTTTCTTCCCAGGAGGGAATGTATCCTGATATCCCTAAGCTCGTAACCCCTGAACTTCGCAGTCAGGGACATATTTCCGTAGCTTCAGTATATGTTCAAGAAGCAAGCCGCAGACTTAGTAAAGCGAAATCTTGACGACCCGATAGGTTAAAAAATAGAGAGAAATAGGAATTATGAACCATGAGCACCCCATTATCCACTGAACAAGAGGTTTTATCCTTCTGGGAGGAGCATAAAATCTATGATAAACTCAGAGCCAGGAAAGGAAAGAAGTTTTTCTTACTTGACGGTCCACCTTATGCCAATGATGCCCCCCATGTGGGACATATAAAAAATACAGTTTTTAAGGACCTCGTCTTGCGCAGGGCATTTATGCAAGGAAAACAGGCACTTTTCCAGCCAGGATTTGACACCCATGGTTTGCCCATTGAAAACAAAGTGGAGAAAAAACTCAATTTAGGCAGCAAAAAGGAGATTGAACAATTCGGCATTGACAAGTTCATGCAGGAATGCAGGAACAATGCAGCAATCTTCAAGGATGTCTGGATGAAGGTGTACAAAGATCTGGGAAGCCTGTATATGCTCAAGGAGCCTTATCTTACCTATGAAGACTATTACATTGAATCAGGATGGTGGGCATTTTCGCAGATGCAACAAAAGGGGCTCGTCTATGAGGGAGAAAGGCCAGTCATGTGGTGCCCTCATTGCCAAACGAGTCTTGCAGGATATGAAGTCACTGATAGTTACAAAGATGTGAGCGACCCGGGAATTTACGTCCTTTTCAAACTTAAAGAGGAAGATGCATTCCTGCTCGTGTATACAACCACCCCCTGGACCTTGCCAGCAAATGTTGCCGTTGCCGTCGCTCCTGCGGAAGTCTATGCTAAAGTGAAGATTGGGGGCAAAAAAGTGATATTGGGAGAAAAACGACTTCCTAAGCTTTCAGAATTGGGGTTTGGTTACACCATCCTTGAGACCTTCAAAGGTGAAAAACTGGTCGGTAAAAAATACGAGCCTCTCTTGGATGTCCCTCTCCAAAGAGACCTTGCCAGCGGAAAACGAGGGAAAGCCCATGAGGTGATCGCCTCAATCGCTCTCATGAAGGAGAGGGTCGCCTCAAAAGTCAAAGCCAAAAAAGGCCTTGCCGGCGATGACCTTTTCGAAGAATTCGTCACCATGAACGAAGGTACCGGCCTTGTGCATACTGCTCCAGGACATGGCAAGACAGACTTCATTGTGGGGCAGCATTATGGGCTTGCCTGTGTCTCACCCGTCGACGAAGAATGCAAACTCACTCCCGAATCAGGATTTGAAGGTTTTGTCAAAAAGGCGGACAAGGTCATCCTGGAGTCGTTGGAAGCACAAGGAAAGCTGCTCTACCATGAGATGATCACCCACAGCTATCCCCTTTGCTGGAGATGCAAGTCCCCTCTTATTTTCCGCCTCAGCAAGCAGTTGTTTTTGAGCATTGAGAAAGCAAAGAAGACCGTCAAGAAAGAGAACAAGAAAGTCAAATGGATGCCTGAGTTTGCACGTGAACGTTTTGAAAATTGGGTAGAAAACGCAGAGGACTGGAACATCTCACGACAGAGATACTGGGGTATCCCTATCCCTTTATGGACCTGCAGCTGCGGACAGAGAAAGGTCATTGAAAGCAGAAAACAGCTTGAAGAGCTCTCAGGGCGGAAAGTGGAAGATCTGCATACGGTAGAACGCATCTCCCTCCCCTGCAGTTGCGGCAAACAAATGCAAAAGTTCAGAGGCATCCTTGATGTCTGGTTTGATTCTGGCATCGCCCCTTGGGCAAGCCTAGGATATCCCCAGCAAAATAAAGAATTGTTTGAATCCCACTTTCCTGTTGACCGCATCAATGAAGCCCAGGACCAGATCAGAGGTTGGTTCTACTCCTTGATGATCTGTTCAGCAGCAGTCTTTGAAAAAGCCCCTTATAAGGCAGTGAGCATGGTCGGATGGCTGGTGGACAAGAACGGAGACAAGATGTCAAAGAGCGTCGGTAATGTTATCTCGGGCGAGCAGGCCCTCAAGGAACTCGGGGCAGACATCCTGCGTTATTATATCTGTTCCGACATCGCACCGTATGAAATCCAGAAGTTCAATATGGAGAGCGCAAAGAAAGATGTCGGCGGTCTCTTTACCATCCTTTGGAACCTGCAGAATCTTGCAACAACCGACAAACTAGGAAAGCTGGAGGCTGAAGATCGCTGGATTATCTCCCGTCTCCACAGTCTCCTCAAGGAGTATGACGCATTGGTGGAAGACTACGAAGTCCATACTGCGACAAGAAAACTGACCGATTTTATCATCAATGACTTCTCACGAGGATATGTACGCATGACCCGAGACCGTGATAACGGTGCGGTTGTGGCCTACTGCCTTACACATCTTCTGCGATTGCTTGCCCCGACTGCGCCATTCATAACTGAGAAGATGTGGCAGAACCTCCGTGAAAAGGGAATGGTCAAAGAAGAATCAGTACATCTCGCGCTTTTACCGACGGCAGATGACACCAAAATAAATGTAGAGCTCGAACAACAATTCAGCATCGTCTTAAAACTCATCGAAGCCGGCCTTGCTGAGAGAGACAAAGTCAAGGTAGGGCTTCGCTGGCCTCTTGGAAAAGCGATGATCTCCTGTCCACAGGGTGTTTCCCAACCATTACAGGAAGTGATCATGCGTCAGCTAAACGTGAAACAGCTGATTTTTACTACTCAGGACCAGATAACCGTAAGCCTTGACACGACGATGACCCCTGAGCTTGAAGCCGAAGGGTTTGCCCGAGAGCTCACGAGAAAAATACAGGCCTCAAGAAAAGAAGCAGGATTACAAAAAGGGGAACTTATCGAGATTGTCGTATATAGTGATACCACGACGGAGAAGTATCTCTCAGCACATCAGGACATTATCTCCTCCAAAATCAATGCCTCTTCAGTATCCTTTATCAGCGTCGATAAAAAGCCCTCTGAAGCCATCGCTTCCCCAATCAAAAACAGGGAAATTTTCTACACTTTTCGAAAACTTAAGGAGTAACATCAAAAAGATTTAAATAGTAGAACCTTTTTAAAAAGATAAGAGGTATTATTCAATAACAGCTATGATAATCAAGGACGAATTTTTAAGCAGACTTCGAAAAATTTTCGACCTTAACCTCTATGAAGCAAAAGTATGGACTGCTCTTTTATCCAGAGGTGTTTCTACTG
>CAIQQL010000093.1 GCA_903873955.1 uncultured archaeon
ATATCCTTTAAAATGGTATACTTCTTTGGGATTTGAAGAGATAAAAGATTGGGCCATGATATCTGCAGACCCTAAGGAAGTATTAAAAAAAATAAAATAACTTTTCACACAGATTTTTTCAAACCAAATCTTTAAAAACCCCTTCTCTATTAGATTAGTAATGCTCACAAGGCAGAAGATGAACACGTACCGGCTGCAATAACCCCGGACAAACCCGTGTACTCGTTATTTACAATTTACAATGGCAAAAGCAAAGAAAACGGAAACTGTGGAATCTGCTCCTACTGAAGAGCCTAAAGTCGAGGCTGCAGCTGAAGTCAAAGAGCCAAAGAAGGCCAAAAAGGCAAAGGCAATAAAAACAGAAGATACTGAAAAGGCTCCTGGAGCAGAAGTAAAAGTTGATACTGCTGAAGAGAAAAAAGCAAAATTTGCCAAGCTTCTTGAAAAAGCAAAGAAGTTGGAGGGCGCTGTCGAAGATATAAAAGATATTGATCTTAAAAAGAAAGTCTCAAAAGATTCTGAAGAAGAAAAGAAAGATACGCTTGTCCCAATGGAGGACTATCTTAAGGCCTCCGTGCATTTGGGAACAAGGGTCATCACCCCAGACATGCGCAAATATGTCTATCGACGCAGAGCAGATGGTCTTGCAGTCTTCAACACTGCTCTTTTGGATGACAAATTGCGTGAGGGTGCAGAATATCTTTCTAAATTTGCCCCTCAAGACATTATCGTGGTCTGTAAGCGAGAAGCTGGCTGGAAAGGAGTTTTGAAGTTCGCTGAAGTGACGGGCATTCGATGCTTTACCAAGAAATATCCTGCTGGAATCCTCACGAACACAAATCTCGATACTTTTATCGAGGCAAACCTTATTTTTATCTGTGATCCTTGGTTGGACAAGAACGCGCTCCTTGACGCAAACAGAATAAAGATTCCAGTTCTTTCCATTTGTGATACAAATAATTTTACTCAAGGTATCGCCCAGATTATCCCTAGTAACAACAAGAGCGCAAAGAGTTTAGGGATGATGTTCTACTTGTTGACAAAGCTCTATGTAGAAAAAAGAAAGTTAGATGTGACCGTTCCCCCAGTCCAGGACTTTATTGACGACTGGGATAATCTGCAGCCTCCAAAATAATTCTTTCTTTCATAACCCTTTTATAGGGTGAGGTTTATGCAATACTATGGCTAAAGTCATGAATGTTGTCTTCGGTATAGGCATCGCAGTCATTCTTTACTTGCTGGTATTGCAAGGGATCAAGGCATTTTATCCTGATCCCACGATGATGGAATTTAATTGTTCTTCGCTCTCCTATCCCGTGTATCCAGAAAAAGTATATCCTGCAAATGCTTGCATGCTCAATAGTACATCTGAGGCATGTCAGCAATATCAGGATGAACAAAATGCCCTAAACAAAAAACAGCAGGAGTGTTCAGACCGTTTTGACAAGGCTTCAGCATTGCATGGTCGGAATGTGTTTATCCTTGCCGCAATTTTCGGAAGCCTGCTTATCATAGCCAGTTTCTTTTTCTTTTCTATGACAAATATTAGTGCCGGAATCGCGTTTGCAGGTTTGGCTTTGATCACATATGGCTTTGCGATTGGGTGGCGAAGCACCGACGACCTGCTCAAGTTTGTTGTCGGGCTTGTCGCGGCAGTCATCGTGTTTATTTTTGCAATCAAAGTGAATCAGAAATATCAACCTGAGCTTCGCAAAAAGATTAAATAGCTTCTTGTCATATTCTAAGAATGGTTGAAAATACTCAACCGAAACACAAAGAGGATGTACTGGGTGAAGGGGTGGTGATCGATCTCACTTCCACTGCACCTGCTAAAGAGGGGATGCCTACTCCAGAGTCTGAGAAAGCAAAACCCTCGGAACCTGGACCTGAAAAACCTCTTGAGCCTGCTCCTGAAAAAGAAGGGACGGTCTCTCCTTCAGCAATCTCCCTGTCCTTGCCCACGGAAAAAGACGATGAACACAGGTATCTTCGTCATGAGATTGATGCCCATACTGCCCGGCCAGCGTATGTTCCCACAAATACCCTTATCGATGAATCGGCACCCGTCGCCGTCAAGATTCTAGCGGTCTTTTATTATATCCTCTTTGGTCTTGGTATCATCGCCTCGCTTGCTACGATAACTCTTGCAACGATTGCATTGGCAAAGCCGGAAATGTTTCAGGGTATCGCCTCTTCTTGGGGGAATATATTCCATCTGGATGATCTGTTAGCGTTGGCAGGTTCGTTTTATCTGAAGATTTTGCCGGTCAGCTTCGTGGGGTTCGTGCTGCTTGGAGTCAGCGTGGTTGCTATAGGGCTCAGTATACTCATTTTTTCCATTGCGAAAGGGCTTTGGATCGGCAATCAGTGGACCAGAATCGCTTCAATTATCCTCTTTGTTTTTGAGCTTGCATCAGGTGTTTATCTGACGATAAAAGGCAGTTATATCGTCGGTGTGCTGCTCTGCGTGCTGCCTTTGTTGGCAGTGCCTTATCTGCTCATTAGCCGACGGGTACGTGATTATTTTCTGTAAGAATTTTATAAGCACTTCGAAAGGTTTATAAACTACTTTTAGCAACTGTTTATTACGTTACAATGTTAACAATCATGAGTGCCTTAATGTTAACGCTGGAATCATTATATTCAGCACATATTGCATATTAAGGTATGAGGTATGCAAGCAAGGAACAAGTTGTAGTTCTTCTATATATTCTTTTTAGCCAATATAATATGCAAACAGTCGCTCAGGAGGAATAATCTTTGAGTGTTGTCAAAATCTTGCCAAAGAAGTTTGACATAATATTTCAGTATTGAAATATAAATCCAGTTTATCCTGCTGGCGGCTGCGGCTATCTGGTTTGCACTTAGACATGCAAGTCGTTTGTTTCGCAAGAAGTAAAAGGCGTACCGCTCAGTAACACGTAGCTAACCTGCCCTTAAGTCTGTGATACCCTCGGGAAACTGAGGTTAATAACGGATAGGAGATTTTTTCTGGAATGATTTATCTCTGAAAGTTTATTTAAGGATGGGGCTGCGGCGGATTAGGTAGTTGGCGGGGTAAATGCCCACCAAGCCGATGATCCGTAAGGGCCTTTAGCGAGGAGGCCCTGAGAGGGAATCTGAGACATCATTCCCAGCCCTACGGGGTGCAGCAGTCGGGAAATTTTTGCAATACACGTAAGTGTGACAAAGCAAGCCAGAGTGCTATTCTTTTTTGAATAGCTTTTGTGAGATGTAAAAAGTCTCGCGAATAAGGACTGGGCAAGACTGGTGCCAGCCGCCGCGGTAATCCCAGCAGTCCGAGTCGCAGCCACATTTGTTGGGTCTAAAATATCCGTAGCTTGCTTTGAAAGTCTCTTGTGAAATCGGGCATCTCAAGTGTCCGGCGGGCAAGAGATACTTCTTAGCTAGAGACCGGGAGGCGTAAGAAGTACGTAGGGGGTAGCGGTAAAATGCGTTGATCCCCTATGGACTAACAATCGCGAAGGCATCTTACGAGAACGGTTCTGACAGTGAGGGATGAAGGCTAGGGGCGCAAAGTGGATTAGATACCCATGTAGTCCTAGCAGTAAACACTGCACACTAAACATTAGTGCCTCTTCGAGAGGCATTAGTGCTGTAGAGAAGTCGGAGAGTGTGCTACCTGGGAAGTATAGTCGCAAGACCGAAACTTAAAGGAATAGGCGGGGGGGTACTACAACGAGTGACGCGTACGGTTCAATTAGATTCTACACCGTGAACCTCACCAGGATCGACAGCAGAATGAAGGTCAGTCTGAAGGGCTTACCTGACACGCTGAGAGGAGATGCATGGCCGACGTCAGCCTGTGTCGTGAGATGATCTGTTAAATCAGGTAACAGGCGAGACCCGTGTGTACATTTACATTCGTACAATGTACAGACTGCCCGGGCAACCGGGAGGAAGGTGCGGGCTACGTTAGGTGAGTACGTCCCGAATACCCTGGGCTACACGCGCGCGGCAATGCTGCATTCAAAGGGCTGCGACGCCGAAAGGCGAAGCTAATCTCATAAACTGCAGCTTAGTTCAGATCGAGGGTTGCAACTCACCCTCGTGACGCTGGAATTCGTAGTAATCGGATTTTATCAGAGTCCGGTGAATATGTCAATGTCCCGTGCTCTCACCGAAATAAATGTGCTTGGCAGCTTACAAGACTAGGTGGTGTAAATCCACACTAGTAGGCAACAAGGTAGGTGCCGTTGGTAACAACGTCGCTGGAGGACCTGAGCCAAAATTCAGCCTCGTATACAGCAATGTATGCTTAAAACGAAAAGCGGAGATCTAACGACTTATGCATGGGTCGGTGACATAAGGAAGTTAGAAAAGAAATCTTCACTTGGATGAATGAAAAAGTTTTGTAAGTGACCCAAGGAGATCCTATTTAATTTTTAAGTTAAAACACAAATTTAAATGGGAAGTCAGCTTAACTCATAGTACCGAAAGGGAAGGGGTTAAACCTTAATGATAACTGAAGAATATATTGTCGGATTAGTCGATGGAGAAGGATCTTTTCAGGTCCAACTTAGAAAAGATAGAAAGAATCCTACAATGAGGTTTTCTTTAAAACTTCAGGAAAAAGATAAGGACATACTCGAAGAATTAAAATCTTTTTTTGGTTGTGGAAATGTTTACATCCAAAATGACAAAAGACCAAATCATTCGAGATGTTTTAGATTTGAAGTATCTCAT
>CAIQQL010000094.1 GCA_903873955.1 uncultured archaeon
ACCTTTTTTCTTCTTTTTTTTGGGAACATCGCTACGCCTGCAGAGGGATCCTTTGGCAATCTGGCCGTTTCGTCGTCTTCAAATCTCCCTTTTATCACAGGATCTAGCCTTTTGTTAGGAAATTCATTATCTTCCTCTTCCTCCTCGAAAGCACTTTCAGACGGTGGTTCTTCCGGAGTGAAACAGACCCAATCAGCCCCTCCAGGAATAGTATTTGCCTATCCTGAATCAAAGACCTATCAGGCAACCGACGGATTGGACCTTATCGACATAGACAATCTTTTTGTAAGTATCCGGACTGATGGAACTGAAGATTCAGTCTGGTGGTTTAACGGTACTGCAAACATTACCTATACCGACTCCTTTACCTATTATTTCCATGAAGGGAACAACACCCTCTATGCTTATGCTAGTAATGCCAATGGCGTTAATACGACCAAGGTCTCGTTCATTGTCAACCGGTCGATTGTCGATGAATGGCCCATGTCTGGAAGAAGCACGAGGCATACCTCTTATGATGGGCAGCATGTCCCTGCACAATATTTAGTAAATTTCCAGAAGTATAACCTTATCAATTCAGGCCGTTCACCTGCTGTAGCCAATGGCTATATCTATGTTGGAGACAACTATAACTTCGATTTCTATCAGTTCAATGCTTCCAATATCCTTAAGCCTGTTTCTTCCTTATCTGGTGGAAGCGCCTCCATGAGTGCTGCAATCGCAACGAAAAATTATGTCTATTTCTCTGGAGGGTCCACACTCTATCAGGTCAATGCCTCAGACATCAACAAAACTCTTCGTACTCTTTACTATTCTGGTTCTACCTTTGGCGCCCCCTCGATTAGCAAGAATGGTTATGCTTATGTGGGATTGGGAACGGTACTTCTGCAGCTTAATGCCTCTAATATCTCCCAACGCATCGCAAATCATACCCTCACCGGTTCTATTGGTGCGAATGCCCAGCCTACAGTCTACCAAGGTTTTGTCTATGTTGGTGGATCAGACGGGAAACTGTACAAACTTAACGCTTCAAATGTCTCTAAGCCTTACGTATCCAATTATAGCTGCAGTGGCTCCATCAGCACTTCTGTCGTTGTCGCAAATGGGTTTGTGTATTTTAGCTGCGATTCGACATTCAACCAGATCAATGAATCCACCTTCAATTCCGGCAAAGCCACGTTCAATGCAGGAAATACTATCTATTCTTCTCCTGCAGTGACCAAAGATTATGCCTATTTCCAACATTTTAGCCTCTATCAATTAAATGCCTCTAACATCTCTGTCAAGATTGCCCAAAGCTCTTTGGGTTCCTATAATAAGTATAACCTCGGCCCTTCAGTCACTTTTGACTCTGTCTTTTATGGTGCTTATAGTAGCGGAGCAGTATTAGCCCAGGTTGATGCGAATGATGTCTCCCAAACCCTTAATACTATCTCTGGTCTGGGGGGAACGGATCTTATTCCCTTTTTAGCAGTCACTGACAACTACGTGTTTGCCTCTGCGGATGCGGCTAGTCGTATTTACCAGTTTAGCCGTGCAGACATCTCGAATACCGACACCGATCCTGGTCCCCCTTCCATCAGCTATGCTACCTATACTGAAACAAATTCGACCTATATCAAAGGAAGGAATTACGTTCAGATAAGCGTCACTGCATCAGACACGTACATTCCAGCAAACTTTGCGAATGTCACCATTTCTTTGTATAATACCTCAGGTCTTTATGATTCCGCATTCTCAACTTCCTCTCCTCTTGCCATAAACTTCACGAATGTCCCTGATGGCGTCTATTATTTTAATGCTACTGCATATAATATCCTTCCCTATGCCGGCTATCTTGCGACACGCAAGGTCACGGTAGACAATGCAGGTCCTGCCATCCGTTTTGTCAGCAATACTCCTGAAAATGATTCTCATGTAGACCCTGGAGATGTTCCCTTCAATCTCACTATCTCGCAACCCACTGGTATCGTGAATATCATCTGGACATGGAACAACACTAATTATACTGCATATCAGAATTCGACCGCGCTCCTTTTGATGGTGAACTTTGATAACCAAAGCCTTTTGGGAGAGAATGATACTTTCCTTAAAGATATCAGCCGTTATAATTACAATTTCACGGTCACGGGGGGCACAGGTCTTGTTCCAGGAGTATCTGGTCTTGCTTTAGGTCTGGATGGTCAAAGCCAATTTGCAAATATCCTCTCCAGCTCGTACTTTAACTTTGACTATAATTTTTCTATCTCTCTTTGGGTGCAGGCCAATTCGGATCAGTACAATTCTGCTTATGGAGAAAATGATATTTTTTCTCGCTGGGCAGTAGGGAGCGGTTCTCCTTTTTCAGTGCGATATATCGGTGATAGCGGAGATCCAGACTTCGGCAGCATCCGTGTCGTAAGAGGAAACATGACCCGCAACGTCAGCATCACCTCGACAGTCTCTATCAATGATGGGAACTTCCATCATGTCGCTTTTGTGAAGGCGGGAACCCAACTCTCGCTTTATATTGATGGTGTGTTACAAGGAACCGCCACTGATGTCACCGCTGGGGCCTTCAATTCTGCAGGCATCTATATTGGCAAAAGGACCTTTAATGTCAATAACTATTTTGGCGGTGCCGTGGATTCACTGGTGGTTTGGACCAAAGCATTATCTCCCTTTGAAATACAACAGCAATATTCTACGTTTGTCACCAAGTACTCTTCCACAAGCTACGGTTTTTCAGTACTGGAACGAAATTTAGACATTGGATTGTACAATTATAGCGCCTCTGCGTCAGATACGGCCTGGAATACCAATGTCAGTGAGTCACGTGTAGTCAATGTGGGTGGCGTGAATGAAAATCCTGCTAATGCCCCTATCATTGAATCTCCCCATATTCTTGTTACGGGAAATTCTACCCTTAATTTTACCATCATCATAAAATCGGTTGTTACTGACTGCACTTTCACGCTCGACAACTGGAATACCAACTATTCATTGTCGGCCGTTAATGACACCTATTACTCCTATTCCTTTGATTACTTTGCAGATGGGCAATACTCTGTCAATTTTGTCTGTACGACTGATGTGGGTACCCAAACCCCTATCGCTAACTTAAATTTCACTATGCATGCTATACCTCCAAGCATCAGTTACGTTTCTCCTACCCCTTCTGATATGACTGCAGCTTACGGTACTTTCTTCCAGGTCAACGTCTCACTGACCCAAGCAAATGACTTTGCAAAACTGCTCTGGAACTGGAATGGGACCAATGTCACTCTCTATAATTCGAGTCTTGTCGCTATGTTCAATTTTGACAATTATACTTTGATGAATGATACGAGCATCTATGGCAATAAGGGTACCTGCTCAGGGTCTGCCTGTCCTAACTTCAATTCCTCTGGGAAATATGGCGGTGCCTACACTTTTGATGG
>CAIQQL010000095.1 GCA_903873955.1 uncultured archaeon
AAGAGTGCCAGTAATGTCTTTGTCGTTGACCATGCGGTATTGCTTTCCGTCTTTACCTAAGTAAAGAAGTCCAGCGTATTTGGCAAAAATTATTTTATCGCCAACAGAGCACCACGGTTCTGGTTCATCAGCAAAGCATTGGTCGCCCATTGCAATAACAATCCCAGTAGTGTTGCCCATCTGCTCCCGTTGTTTAGAGTTTTCAGTGACAAGGTAAATGCCACCAGCAGATATTTCTTTAACTTCTTGGGGCTTAATAAGCACCCTCCAACCGCAGGGGTTGATTCCTGATTCATTACTCATTGTTAATTCCTATCTTATTTGTCTGCAAACAAATCTTCGTACTCAAGGTTTAGGATAGTAGCGATTACTCGACACCGACCTTTAACTTCTGCTTCTTCTTCATAAGCATTGTTAATCAAACCCTCTTTCATTGCTTCACGATCTGCTGTAAGCATTTTCATAAAACGCTTGGTAACAGGGTGAAACTTCCATTCTTCAAAACTATCTGGACTAACTCTCTCTAATGTCATCTTTACTCCTTAAGGTTACATCATAGGTGCTTGCATTTGTCCTGCCTCCTCCGACATACCTACAGGAGGTATTTGTAAAGGTGCTTGGGACGGTTGCTCTTTGTTTCCAGTCATTATCGTGGAATAAATCTTTTGCATAGTATCAATGGAACTCAAGATACCTTCTCGACGTTCACGTTGAAGTGCAATGCTTGTGTTGATCTCTTGTATACGCATCTTCTCGCCTTCAGTAGCAATACCAATCTTAATTGATTCTGCTTCGGCTTCAAGCTTTTTAATCTTAGCTTGGTTAAGTTCTGCTTCGCCCATAAGTTTAAGCATACCCATCTTCATAGCCAATTCAGATTCAGCTTGCTTAGATTTCATACGCATCTCTTCAATCTGCAACTTAGGATTAGGCATTGGAGGAATTGCGTTTGGTCCTTTAGGATCAGGAAGAATTTTCTCAATGTTACTAATCTTCATTGCTTTAAGAATTAGCTGTTCAACCTCATACTTGTTGTACAAACCTGGCATAGCAGCTTCACGAGAAGCAAGTCCCATAGCTTGTTGCATACGTTGGCTATCTGAAGTAATACTTGGATCAGCAGTAGGCATAACGTCTGTTACTGGGCCATCATAATCCTTAGCCAAAATCATTCCTTGGCTTTGAGCATTAGAAACGTATTGAGTGTTCTCAGTAACAAATATTTGATTAAGACGATACAGCTTACGGAACTCTTGTTTAAGACTACGATGAGTTCGTTTAAAGATTCCGTTAAAAATCTTCATGCCCTGCTCAGCCATAGTGCGAGTAGTTTCAGCAGGAGTATTCTGTCCAGGGTTTTGACCAGTAAGAATGTCTACAGCACCACCAATACGTTCACCATAGTTAATCAATAGGTTTAACAACGTAAACAATACTTGAGAAGGTTCCCGAACGGGAAGAGGGACAATTCCTTTTCTTAGGTCATCACCAGTGGTATCAACGTGTTTCCACTCCATAGGGTTAAAGGAGTAGTTGCCACCACGAAGCTTAATGCCACGGCTAAGAAATCCACCAGCAGTGTTAGCCATAGTGCCAGCATCCACGAGCTGGTTGAGAATTGTGTTGATTGACTCGTTGAGGGGACCAAGAAGAACTCCAAAGCCTAGATCGTAGAAACCGCCATCAGGAGATGGAATAAAAGGAAACTTAGTAAAGTATTGGTCAGCTTTAATACTTAGTACAACATCGTCTTCGTCGAACTCAATATCTTGCCTTGTGTAACGTGCAACGATACGAGCAACTTTTTTGTTGTCTCTACGAACATAAACAATGTAAGGCTCAGCGTAGCCATCATCATCAAAGTCAATGTGGCAATGTTGCTCAAGGATTTCAACAGGAGTACTT
>CAIQQL010000096.1 GCA_903873955.1 uncultured archaeon
CTTATTTTTTTAATCTCACTAATTTGTCCGATGGGCAGTATTTCTTTAATGCGACTGCATATGACTCACTGGGAAATTCTTTTTCAACAGAAACAAGAAATGTTACCTTTTACTATCAAGAATGCCCAGTTTGGAATGACATTACTTATCCTAACGGGATTTTTGAACCTAATAACGCTTCGCTGTTAGGCACTCATGTTAACACCTTCAGCATATGGTTTAAGAATCTTACAATTATTCCTTCTGATACTCTTGCTTGTACTTTAAATCTTCCAAATAATGGTATCAAAACTATCAGTGTTACTGGGCTTTCTTTGAATACGAGCCTTTATGCACTTAATTATACTCTTCAGGCAAGTGATCCTATTGTATATGATCAGAACGCAAGTTATTTGCCATGGATTATCAAGAACTGTACGATTGTCAATAGCGGTATTACTGCTTGTGTTAGAACGACCCATGGTCGTGTTTATGTCCATAGTCCTACTTATTGGATGGATAGTGAAATAACGCGTGCAGTAGCCTGTCAGGGTACACCTTTCCTTTATTTTAACAACTCTGCTTCATGCGAATATGCAAAAGATACTGTTTTTGCATTACGTATGCGTACAGGAAATAATGTTAATTCATCTTGCTATAATATAAATGCTTTCAACACTACTGATCCTCTTTGTCAGGGTCTTTTCTTCCCAGGATATGAATCAACGGCTTATTTCAATAACCTTTCTGGAGCCGCTTATTCTGCAATGACTGATGATCCTAATGGATATACTAATTTCACTGTCTCTTTAGGGTCAGGTTTGTATACCACTGCAGTATCTTACTCTCGTTATGTCAATGCCTCTAAAGGAAATCTAAAAATACGTATTGTACAAGGTCTTGTAAATAAAACGTTTTCATTTACCGTTTATAATCTTACTAACGTACAAAGTGCTAATGTTTATGGAAACAATACTGGTGCAGGCGCATTTGCTTTGACCAATGCAGGAAATGGGACCTGGAATATTGCCAATAATCGATTCGACTATAACTTTGTTGGTACTCTAGACTTTGTGTTTAATGTCACGTTTAATCAATCTTTTGATGAGGTGAGACAACTTTATCTTGTCATTTCCTATACTGATGCCAATAATCAGGGAAACCCTGTTTTGTTCCCGGTTAATTTCAGTTCCAGTATCGGATTGTATAACCAGAAAGAAGGCGAAACGAGTCCTGCGGCTACTGAATATGGGGGGACGTGTGGTGATAGTGCAAATAATGACTTTAATTATCTCTTCTTTGGTAACTGGACGAATAGTTATGACTGTTTTGACGTCAATTGCCATCTGAAGTCAGGTAATCCTAGTCAGACTAATGAATTTGGAAGCGGCAGAAGCGGGCTTTGCAATTATATCCAGGAACTCAATTGTACTGATGGTTACGATAACAATTATGATGGCCTAACTGACTGCCATGACTCTGCTTGCTTCAAAAATAGCTCTTCAGGATGCCCTGCAAACGAGACCATCTGCAATGATGGAATCAATAATGACTGGGATTATGCTTTATGTGGAAGTAATCTCTCCGCTTGCCTTAAATTGAATAGCACAGGACAGAAATGGGATACCTTACATCAGTTTAATGTAACTGATTGTCTTGATTCGGATTGTAACGGCCGCGTTGGTGGAAGTAGTTCTGATCAACTCTGTAACTATCAATACGAGCTAAATTGTTCTGACAATTTCAATAATGATGCGATGCAGCTTAAAGATTGTGAACTGCTGTCTGTTGCCAATAGCACCACAATGCCTACTCCTGATAATGCTGAATATGACTGCACTAATTTCTGTCGCTTACATAATACTTCCAAAGAGCAGGGAAATCAGTGCTTTGATAATATTGATAATGACTGGGATGCATTAATAATTACAGGTCCTTATTCTGACCAATACACTATAAATAACACTGGAGGAATTGATTGCAGATGGGGCGGTAATTTCAGCATTGGTCAAAATTATCATCCCGATCCTGATTGTAATGGGCAGTATAACAGCAAGGGTCAACAGTGCCAACTTGGTATGGAGACTAATTGCTCGGATGGATTTGACAATGCATTCAGTGCTGATGCAGGAGCTAACTATCCTAGAGCGGGATGGTCGAGAGCTCCTCTTGCTTATCAAGCTTATTATAACCAGTCGTATGTATTTAGTGGGGATTATGATAACTATGCCTGTAAGATTTATGGATCAAATGTCTCCTCAAGTGAATCCGCTAATGGATTACATCCTGAATGGTGCTTTGATGGCATTGACAACAATCTTGATGCCTATTACTTCAATGGAACCGGCTTTGCGAAGAATGCTTCAACTGGAGTTGATTGTGCTGACCCTTCCTGCACGGGCGTTGCTAATCCTGCGAATCCTGCTCAGGTCTGTCTTTCAACAGAGTATAACATTAGTCTTCCTTTTTTCCAATCTCTCTCAAATCCAGGGATGTATTGCATGGATGGGATAGACAATGATGGGAATGCTTGGAAAGGTTGGCCATTAGGAGGTACTGACTGTCGTGACCCTGCATGCAATAAACAGTTTAATCTGTGCAATATCACTACTTGTTATGATTATGAGAATGTGACCTGGAACTCTTGTGCTGATGGAATTGACAACAATTATGATATGCCTACTCCTCTCATTGACTGCCAAGATCCTTCCTGTGTCGGGATGATTGGGTCTTTGACTGGTGCAACTTGCCAAAGAGCAACTGAGACAACTTGTAATGATGGGTTTGATAATAATAACAATACCCTTGTTGATTGTGCTGATCATGCCTCGTGTGATGGGCGAGTTGGAAGCTTAATTGACAACCAGAGTGTGTTCTGCCGTGCTACGGAATCAACTTTGCAAGATTGCTATGATGGGTTTGATAATGACGCCAATGGTGTTTTTGACTGTATGGATTCTAGCTGCAATTCAGCTTGTAATCTTTCTACTATCTCCGGGAGCACTCCAATTTCCTTACCTGTTTTATCGGGTTCTATTTCTCTTAATGGAATCAGTTCCTCGGTCGCTCGTGTATTACAATCAACCACTGAAGTAAGGATGAATAACTGGTATTCAATATCCTTCCAAGGTGGTGCAGGAGCTCAAAACACCATCTGGTTTCTAGGAGACGCCACTCGGGGAATCTTCAATAATGATTCACTCAATGATAGTTCGGCCTACTTGTCCGATATTGACAATGCTACATTCATTTTAAAGAAAGAAAATGCGGGATGGTCTTTAACTTCGACTGCTTCTCACTCTTCAGGTTATCGTGTTACTTTCAATATCCAATCAGTTGCTCTGTTGTCCTCACGTACTTTTGAGCTGACTTATTCTGAGTCTAATGGGTCTCTTATCTCCTTAAATAATCCTATTAGCTATGCCGTGAGAGAAAATCTTCCTCCATTGGTTACACAAGTACAGTTAGTCCCTCGTAGCGGGAACCTTTCTGTCGGTTCGCGAGCATTTGTCCGTGCAAATATAACTGATAATAATGCTCTGGGACTTTGCTCATTTGTCGTATATAACTCCTCAGCCGTCTTCCTAAGGACAAATTCTACCTCGTGTACGGCTAACTTTATTCCAACCCTTTCAGGCGTCTACAATGTAAATGTTACTCCCATAGACTATTATTCAAATCTGGGCACCACAGTAACTCTACCTTATGTCATAAATCTCATGCCTGTTCCTGTTTCTGTCACATTGAACAAACTCGTGCCTTTCTACAATGCCTCGAATGCGGGAGATACTGTCGCAATTAACGCCAGCTTCACAGTCCCTGCTGGAGATTCTTTGGGAAGTTGCATATTTGTTGCGCAAAACGACACTGGAGAGGTTGCTTTAGGCAATGCACCTGCTGTAGGAAATACCTGTTTTGCTCCGTCACTTTCAGTAACTCCTCTCCTAGATGGGAATTATCGAATTTTTGCTCGTGTATTGGAAACAAGCCATAATATGCTTGTGAACAGTAACACTACCTCTCTTTTTGAATGTCGTAAGGCGGAGGGAATTTGCATCTTTGCCGATTTTGACAGTAGTGGAAAACCAAATATGTGCGAAGTGAGTATTGCAAATGGAACTCTCAACCTTTCAGATTCCCTTGCTTCTGGAACGATTAATTGGAATGTAACTTATTTACCTGTAGCGAACCTAAATGCATCTGGAAATGTCTATGGAGCAGATAATTCCACACTTTATTCTATAAGAATTAATTCCCCATCTCCAACTACTGCGTATGATGTATACATCAAAGCTGATGGGGATCTCATAGACCGATCAACTGGAAGCATACTCAGTCTTGCTAATGAAACCTTTGCATTTGACACTGCCTACTCTGACTTTACCCCCACTGCGATGTATGCACTCTCTACATCCTATCAGCGCATAGGTGACGCCTTTTCAAGTAGTGGAGTTCGTTACCTTAGATTTTATCTGAATGTCTCATCTAAGCAGCCTATCGGTCTTTATATCAACAACTTGAGCATCAAAGCAATACCTAGCGGAGGTGTACCTTAATGGCATATCAGCGTTATATCAAAGTTGGAGGTAAGCTTTATGGTCCCTACTTCTATGAAAGTAAACGGGAAGGTGATAAAGTGGTGAGCACTTATATTAAACCTAAAGAACTTGCAACTAAGATTCCTTCAGTCAGTGTTGCACAAAAATCAAATCAAAAGAAGTGGTGGCAATTTTGGAGACCTTTTGTCATGATCATTGTATTGGGTTTGCTATTTTCTTTGACTCTGCATCCTTCTTCTCCTACTACTGGAATGGTGGTTTCTACGGCGCATCCTGTTCAAGACCTTTTCTTAGTCTTTATAATCGGTATTTTCTCAGCGCTGATTCTTTATGTCTTTATTGTGTTTAGAGACAAACGTGAAAAAAAGAGGGATGCACAAATCCGCAAGACTATTGAATCTATTCTTCATGACTATCGAAAAAGTGGGCTTTCATTGGAGGGAGATCCAGATGACTAAATTGCATTCTAATACTCGGGAGGCAGATTCATTCTTGCTGATGGACACATATTTAAATACTAGAAATTATCTAGTTGTCGATAAGGAAAGGAAGAGTATGGCTACTAAATGGGTGATAAAACAAATTTCTTTAATTGTAGTGTTGTTTTTCTTACTTTTACTTGCAGGTTTCCCTTTAGTAAGTTCAATTTACTGTAATGTCAAGGGATGTGTCTATTTGGGATCGACTGCCACAAAGGCTCCACTGGGCACCATTGTTAATGCGACGATAAACAATTCCGGGACTTTGACTATGCTTAGTACATCTACTGTTAGCAATCCTACCTGCGGAGGTGGTGCTACAAATTATTATGCCCTCGGTTATAATGACGTGCAATGCGGTTCAAGCGGACTCGCTATCTCTATTATCGCCTATAACCAGACTCATTATGGTGTGAATTTTAGTACTTCAATCCTTGACGGGACGAATAGGTCTGATATCTTTGTATTAACCCATTGGCCAGTTTATGCCGCCCCTACCCTTGCCAATGCTGCCCCAACGTCTAATTATGTTTATACTCCCTCGGCAGTGAATCTAACTGTCAATGTCTCTTCAGGTTCGGGGTCAATTTCTAATGTTGTCCTTTCTTCTAATCATAGTGGGAGTTGGAGAAACTATACTTGGAGCGGAGGTGATGTTGCCAATAGTGGCAGTATCTTTCTTTACCCATTACCCTCTTTACCTGCTGGGACTGGCTTTAGTTATTACTGGTCTGCTAATAATAGTAATTTTCAAAGTAATTCGACGCAAATAATATCTTTGAGTATTCTTCGTGCGAATTCCACCCTTAATGCTTATCTCAACGGAAACTTTGCGAATGTTAGTGCGCAATTTCGTAATTATAGTGTTAATGTGACTGCAGTTGCAACTGGAGGATCTCTAGCGGTTTTTGTAAATGGTACTCCGATAGTTCTCGGTATAAACTACTTCTTGTCATCTGGATATTATCTCTATGACTTTAATGTCACTGGAGGCCAAAATTATACCGATATGCATACGAGCTTATTTGTCAATCTGACTATGGACCTGATTTTCCCTTCATTGGACCTTCCGTTGTTGGTCAGTAATCTTTCTACTATCTCAAGTAGCGCAGTAAATATCAGTTTTAATGCGAGCGAACCTGTAAATGTTACTGTCCTTTATGGTAAAGACCGGAATCTTTCATTACAATCCTGGAATTCAGCTTTTGGAGACAATACCTCAGTATATCTCCCAGGCCTTGATGCTTCTACTTTTTACTATTATAATCTCTCTATTTGCGATCAAGCAGGTAATTGTGTCATGAACGGTACTTATAACTTCACTAGTGCTGCATATCTCCCTTCTGGAGGGGGTGGTGGAGGCGGTGGTGGCGGCAAT
Source organism: uncultured archaeon (assembly GCA_903873955.1). Classification (GTDB taxonomy): domain Archaea; phylum Nanobdellota; class Nanobdellia; order Pacearchaeales; family GW2011-AR1; genus VGKP01. The sequence goes on from CAIQQL010000096.1 coordinate 6,396, forward strand.
ACTGGATATGGATCACAAACGGGTGAAACCTTCGATATTCGGCCAAGTACTGTCCAAGTTTCATTAGCCCAAGGTCAGACTAAACAAATTATCATTCTTGTAAAGAACAATCGGGACATTCCTATCAGTATAGATCTCAGTTCATTTAATCTAGATGAATTTATCACTCTTCCTTTAAGCAAGGTAACGATAAATCCAAATGAAACCAAACAGTTCATCTATTACTTTAGCGCTAAGTCTGATGCAGTGCCTTCCCTTCATGAGGGCAAGATCATTTATAGATATGGCTCCGGATTCAAGGAAATTCCTGTGTCGTTAGATGTCTCTTCCAAAATCTCTCTTCTTGATTTACGTCTATCCTTAAAGGGCAAGACAGTTAATGTTGGAGACAAACTTATCAGTGAGGTCACGCTTTTCAAGGAAGGAGAGTCTAACAAAGGCTATGTGACCCTCCTCTGGGAGATTCATGACAGTGCTAATACTACCGTCTATAGTTCTGAAGAAAAGGTTGCGGTACAAAATCAGCTATCATTTATCAAGACTATTCAACTGCCTGCCCGGATAACTCCTGGGAACTACGTCCTTTACGCTCGTGCGACCTATCAAGACAAGGTCAAGAGTAACTCCCAATGGTTTTCAGTTGTTGCTCTGAGACCTGCCCCTACCTTAGTTGACTATTGGTGGATTCTTCTAGCAGGAGGTCTTGTAGCTGCAGTATTAGGGGTGTTATATCTACGATCCAAACGAAATCCTTATCTACGCAGTACTCCTGTCTCCTTTGTAAAGAATAAACTCAAAACAAGAAAAAGATAGTCTTAAGGAATAATCTCCGGTCCGAAATATTTTTCATAATCAAAATCTTTCATTGAAACTGTACTCTTGTCAATCTTTCTCTGTATGCCCGGAAGGTTTAAAGTGACTTCTTGGATCAGATGGTGTATTGTGTCACAAATAAGGGCATTACCCTCCTCTGACCAAAGTTTAGCTCTGTTCCAGTAAAGACAGCGGCCTCCACAAAGCCCCTTTATGTCACAAGTGGTACATTTACCCTGAATAGGGATGGTCTTCAGGTTGCCCGGACTGCTGTCAAGTGTACCTGCTTCAAAGTCAATTATCGAGTTCATAATCGGGCAGGCAACAACCTTTCCATCTGTGGTTATTGTATACCCTGCATGGCCCGCACCACATCGTAAGAGTGATTGTTCATGATCTAGCATGCTTTTGGTGATTGCCAGAAAAGGATACAGTTTGATGACCTTTCCCTTGTCCATAAGCTCAGTCCAAAAGCTAAACAATCGAGAAAGTGAGTCGTTGTACTCTTTGACAAAAGTCTTGAATTGTACGAAGTCATAATCAAATTTATAAAAACCTGCGTCAATCTGCCAATGCACGGAAGTGAACCCTGAGTCTATAAGGCTCCGGACCTGTTCGTAAAGGTCCGCATTTGGCGGGGTGATAGTCATCCTTGCAACCAACTCTCCTTTGTATCCTGTCTTTTTGAGCAATGAGAGGTTTTGCATCACCGTCTCATAGGTTTGAGCCCCTCTGTTCTTGTCTGTCCTTTCTGCTGTGCCATCTAATGAAATGAGAATCTTGTCTATCTTGTTTCGATATTGTCTTGGGAGTTTATGTAATAGTTTTCCATTTGTCTGCATCCTGAACCTGACGTTCGTCTCTTGCAATCCCTGTATCACTTTTTTAATCTTGGGAATCTCAAGAAGTGGCTCCCCTCCATAAAAAATAAGTATCGGCTCTGGGTCTTGCTCCAAAAATGACCTGAGCTTGTCTGTCTGCACTATAGATCTATCCGGAGCTGAAAAGTCAAATGTAAAAGTCTTATTGAGTTGATTATCAAATTCATGCATTGATTTTTCGTAACAGTAAGCACAATGTGAATTACACAGATTAGTGAGGATGAGATGATAATGCATAAACTTTCCCAATCTTTTTTTATTTAAAAGGCTTTTTGATAATTCCTTTAGCCCTATTTTTTACTTTTTTTGACTGTTTTTTTCTGGTTAGATGGACTCTTAGACTCAACAGCAAAATTTCCCAAGACGTATGCACGGAATCCTGTTCCTTTATTTCTGATTCCGGCATATTCAGCATTAATCTGTTCTGAGACGATGTGATACGCTTCAGGATTATTCTTTCTGAGGCGTTCAAGACCTGCTTTTGTCTGAGCAAGCTTAGATGAAAACAGCATGTTACGTCCTTCCTTGGGAGATACTCCCTTACTTGCCCCATATGCCGCCGACACCCAGTCAACAAAATTAGCGTCTGAGGTTGGAACCGGTCTTCGATATATCTGA
>CAIQQL010000097.1 GCA_903873955.1 uncultured archaeon
AAAATAAATATTTTTTTGGTGGTATTACGAGATTTTCCCAAAGATTTAAAGTAATATTTTGTCTCTAAAAAGAGTAAACAAATAAGTGTCTCTAAATAGTGAAAACATTTAAATAATCAAAGGTATCTATAAATGGAAATGGTAGAAAATCTTGGTAAAGTGGTAGCATTCGACGGATTATCACTATCTGGAAAGAGCACAATGGTCGAAATGCTTCTTCAAAGAAGTGAAAATGCGGCAGTTTTAAGAGAGAACACGCGAGATCCTCTGAGGAATGCGACAGCATCACTCAACAAATTATTAAAGACTAACTCTATTGCAGATGGGCTCGCAAGCTTGATGCAACAGTATAGCACAGATCCCTTAGTTGCTCAGACCGCAAGCGACGCACGACAGTATGTCGAGGGTTTAGACCTTTCAGGGCCAAGGCCAGAAGGTAAGAAACAAGCCATCCTAGCATATTTCTTTGCCGTTGGGCGTAGCCATGTCAACAAAGATTTACTCGGCCAACTGCAGACTAATGATGTTATTCTTGATAGGTGGACGGTTACAAGCATGGCATATCAAACTTGGCCAAGCATTACAATGGCACAACAATGGAGATTGCCCCAGACAATAATCGAAAAAATTGACCCAGAAGATGAAGCATATACATGGAATGATATAGCTGCATTGAATGCAAGGCAGCATATAAGAGTTCCCGACATGCAGATCATCCTGACGTGCCCTATCAATGAGATTGCACAGCGAAAAGCATACCGCCAGAAAGAAGGTGCCGGCACAGCAGGCCAGATGAGCGGCGGTAAAGAGGAATTGATCTACCAATCCTTGGTTCAAATCTATGAAGGATTAAGAAAATCTGAGCGTCCTTCTATTATGTTAGAAAATAAAGGAGGTCCTGTCCAAGAGCTCGAGCAGCAAATAAGACAGGCGATTCCTACCTATCTTGCTTTAGAAGCAGTATTGCGGCAGAACATGGGCCAAAAAACAGCAGGGCTTTATGGTTACAGACTTTCACCAGACTCTTTGACCGTCGGGCAGGCTGAGGAATTCTTTTTAGACCCTGCGAATAAGGAAAAAATACATCTGCGCCAAACTACATAAATCCCACTTAAAGAAGATTGGTGACTCTTCAACATAAGGTGGCATTTAATAAATACTGTTTTTCTGTAAAAATCATTCAAATATTGTTGTAGCTTTGCCTCCAACACAGTTTATAATATTCTCTTGACGCAAGAAAGACAATGGAACATAATAGCCCGCATCAAGAAAGAAAAGCACAACCTGATTTTAGAAGTTACATTCAACAAAAAAAGGCTTTAGTGGGAATGATTCATGTAAGGGCCCTCCCCGGGACTCCGGAAAGCACACTTACATCTGAGCAGATTATCAGCACGGCTGTGCAGGAAGCTGAACTCTTCAAGAAGTCGGGATTTGAAGTGGTCATGATTGAGAACATGCATGATATCCCTTACGTAAAGGATCCTGGACCTGAGATAACTGCATTAATGACTCTGATAGGGAAGGAAGTTAGAAAGCTTGGGCTCTATTGTGGTATACAAATCCTTGCTGGAGCAAATAAGGAAGCACTGGCCGCCGCAAAGGCTGCAGATCTGGATTTTATTAGAGCAGAAGGATTTGTCTTTGCTCATGTTGCAGATGAGGGATATATAGAATCCTGTGCAGGAGAAATCGCTAGATACCGCAGACAAATAGACGCTGAAGATACCTTGGTCTTCACAGACATAAAAAAGAAACATTCATCCCATGCTATAACCGCTGATGTTACCATTGAAGAGACTGCGCATGCTGCAGAATTCTTTCACTCAGATGGGGTCATTGTAACCGGGATAGCAACAGGAACAGAAGCATCACTTGATGAAGTTAAGGCAGTCAAAAAAGCGGTAAGGATACCTGTGCTCATTGGATCAGGGATCACAGATAAAAACTTAGAGAGATATTTTCCTTACGCCGATCTCTTCATTGTCGGTTCGTTCATCAAACAGGAAGGTTACTGGAAAAACGAGCTTGATGAAGCAAGGGTCTTATCGCTCATTACTGAGTTCAATAGATTAAACGCACGATGAAACAGAAAATTATCCTTGCTTCAACCTCTCCGAGAAGACAGGAATTAGCAAAACAGATGGGGTTAGAATTCGAGGTCGTTCCAAGTGACTATGCGGAAGACATGACTCTTTCCCTTTCCCCAGAGGACCTTGCAATGACGCTTTCTTATGGAAAAGCAAAGAGTGTTGCAAAAGATAGAATTGAAGGAATTGTGATAGGCATCGACACGTTCATCGTATACAGAGGTATAAAAATAGGTAAGCCACATACAGCAAAAAAAGCACGCCAGATACTGAAAAGTTTTTCAGGAAAGACAATACAGGTCTATTCAGGAATAGCGTTTATAGACTGTAGCACAGGGAAAGAGATCAAAGACTATGAGATTACAGAAGTAACGTTTAAAAAATTAACTGAAAGCGAAATAACACATTATGTGATATCAGGAGAACCCCTCGATAAAGGAGGGTCCTTTGCAATACAGGGCCTTGGCTCAGTCTTTATTGAAAGAGTAAAAGGCTGCTACGCAAACGTCGTAGGTTTCCCAATAAATAATGTATACCGAAATCTTAAGAAGATGAGGGTGAATATCTTCGAATACTCTCCTTGGAAAGGAGAATGCGACTGATGAAAAATGGACGAGAGTATACGTAAGAGCAGTTTGGACAAGAGGTAGTCTAGATAATTCTGATTCTTTCGATGGACCAGATGACTCTTGGAAACTAGCGGTTCTTCAGCAGAATCTTGAAGCGATAACGTTTGTCCAAAAGAAAAATTAAGTGTAGAGGTAAAAGCTACAACAATAAAAAGGTATAAAACCTTCTTTTACTTCATACAACCATGGATTTTGAAAAGCTTCGGGAAACCTTAAAGCAGGCAGGCCTCGGTCATAATGAATCAAAGATTTATCTTATCCTTCTCAGACTTGGACCAAGCATGGCTGGAAAGATTGCAAAGGAGGCAAATATCGACAGAAGTACCTGCTATGATTCCCTACAAGCTCTTCTCAAAAAAGGACTCATAAGCTATGCAATCGAGGCTAACAGGAAGAAATTCTCAGCCAATCCTCCACAAAGACTCTCCGATTTCATGAAGGAAAAACAGGAGATTATCCATAACATTCTCCCAGAGCTTACAAGATTCTATAAGGAAGACAAACAAGCTTCACAGGTCACAATGTACAAGGGGGTAAAGGGCCTAAAATCCGTGTTTGAGGACATTTTGGAGAGCGCCAAAGGCAAAGAAAACCTCGTTATTGATTCTTCGGGTCAGTTCATGGAAAAGATGCCCTATTATGCACCCCATTACATTCTAGGCCTTGAAAAAAACAAGATTCGTGTCAGACAGATTGTCCGATTTAATACTGACTCTGAGCGTCATCCCAGCAAGACCACTTCCATCAGGTACCTTCAAGGAAGACTCGACCGCGCAGATATCACTACAAATATCTATGCAAACAAGATAGCACTTATCCTATGGTCTGATATCCCGGAAGCAATTATCATCGAGGGAGCAATAGCTTCCACAGCCTATCGAGACTACTTCGAGATCTTATGGAAGGCCGCTGCCAGCAAAAGATAAGGCATTAAGTGGAAAAACACATCTTATAAAAGAGTTATCAGTCACTTTTTCTCTTAGGAGTAATAGATTTATTCTCCGCAGCCATGTCTTGTAGTCTGTTTACAAGAGGTGCAGAATGTAGCACAGTTACCCATTCGCTTTGCTGGTCCGCCGCAATGTGGGCAGACTAATCCTTCATGACCAAAATCAGTAAGAGATTTCTGTTCCTCAAGTTTGAGTAGTTGCTCACTTGCAGAAAGGGCTCCAATTGATGCAGTTGCCGTTGGACTCGCGACAAAACTGGTGTTGCTTAAACTTACAGCATTGGCGTTCTGGAAATTAAAGTCAATTTTCCCAGTCCCAGGTCCAAAATTATTCAGCATAAACTGCGCTACATAATCTACAATAGATGAGGATGTTCGGATAATAGGCTTGTTTCTATCAAGATCGCCTGCATCAACATTTCTGACAAAACCTGAAGGTTCAAACTTCTGGTGTCTAAATTTGCTGAACAAGACTTCGACAGGAACCCCATATTGCAGATTGATAGATACGGAGGTTGCCCAACTGTCGACCAAACCGTTAATAGTAGAACCTACTTTAGACATCGTAACAAAAAGTTCCCCAGGTTTACCGTCATCATAAAGACCGACAGTGATATATCCTTCATGACCCGCAATATCAAATTTATGAGTCATGGATCTCCTAGTCTGGGGTAATTTTTTACGTTCCCACATTAATAATTTTTCTACCTCTGCTTCCTTTTTCTTGACCATCTCATTTTCAGTCTTTGCAGTGTTCAAGGGTTGGCTACGTTTACTGTTTTCCCTATAGATTGCAACAGCTTTGAGCCCT
>CAIQQL010000098.1 GCA_903873955.1 uncultured archaeon
ATATCCTGCCCTCTCAAAAAAGGTTTGTTGAAATCGAGGGTCCAAAGAAACAGATTGACTCTTGTCTCCGTTATTTAAATTTGGATAAGTCGCGGCATGAACCTAGGTCTTATGCCCAGATGATTTCAAGAAAAACCTTGTCCTAAAGCTCGATTATCTTTCCTGCTCTTCCGACATTAATAACCTTGGTCTTACCTATCATTTCTTCAACACCTGCTGCCTCATGGATATGTCCATGGAGTAAAAGGTCTGGCTTGAAGGCCTTAATAGCCCGGGTTATAGACTCGCTGCCTGGAATTCCTGATCCTTCAGATAGGCTATGTCTTGGATGCATATGGGTGACCATGATCTTCTTTTCTATTCCTGCAATCTTTTGGTAAGCATGTTTCAATGTTTCAAACAACTCCTTTTCCGAAATCCTTCCTGGCCCTATGTCTGCCCCTCCTGCTCCGAAAAATCCAACATCTTCATATCTTGCGGCATATCCATGAATATTTCTTATCCCATATACCTCTGCAATAAAGTCGGTTGTCGCAAAAGAGTCGTGGTTGCCAGGTACGATAAGCACTTTTTTGTTTTTGTCTTTGAATGGTTTGATGATATCCTTGGTCTCTGTCCATCCCAAGATATCCCCGCATAGCACCACAAGGTCCACTTTTTCGTCAAAGGCCATCTGAGCAAGCTTTTTTGCCAGTTTCGAATCTCCGTGCAAATCTGCCGCGGCAAGTAATTTCAGTTTTTTCCCCATACTCTCTTTTCGTAATTTTGCTTTAAATACCTTGCAGTCCCGTCATAAGCTTTTTAAACTCTTTTTGTCATCAAAACCTATGAAAAAGTCGGGGTGGATCATTCTCGGAGTCGTTGCATTGTTGGTAATCCTTTTTGGTATTGTCCTCTTTTATTTCTTTTTTTATGCCCCTCCTGTTCCCTCAACAACTGGCGGGTCAATCAGCATACAGGTCCCTAATCCTCTCGCGGGACATAATGACAGCGATGCCTTGGCTAGATTCAATGAGATGTACATTCGGTATCTTCTTGCAATGGTCAATGCCAATCGACTTCATAATCCTCCTTTAAGTTCAAATATTCCCAAGATGAACTTTTATATTGACAATGAGACCTTCCATGCGACGGTCTATAAGGGTCTTGTAGGGGTTGCACGTGGTGAGGTCACCGGTGAAGATGTCCGTATACATACTACCAAGTTAGAGGTCATAAAAATGTTAAAGGATCCAGCCAATATCCCTCTCTCCTTCTCCAACGGGGGCTCGTCCATTGAGATGGTGGCTGGCAAGCTTTCTCTTGCTTCCAAAGGGTATCTGCAACTGTTTCAATCACTCACTGGAAAAACCATTCTATAGCTATTTGTCGTCATTCTTGTATGCAAACTTCTGGTAAATTGTTACTCCTGTAGGTAACAAATAAGTAGAAAAATTTAAAAGCTTAGTAATGACTACCTTAATATATAGTTTGCATCAATAGCAAATTATAACACATAATATGAAAGACAATTTTGATATCTTTTTCAGAAGAAAACCCGCCTTACTACTCGTTGCCCTCAAACGCATGGCACGAGCAAGATATGGCAGCGTCCTTGCAAAAGAGGTTGACTGTACCTATAGTCATGCAGTTAAGATTCTACAAAGCTTGGAAAAGCTAGGGTTAGTCGTTTTTGAGAAACAAGGGCGCATAAAGCTGATCAAGCTCACCAAAAAGGGCCAAGAAATTGCCGATAACATTGAAAACATTAAACGATTGATTAGTTAACTGTTTTTTTACGTATCTTCTTTTTGAATTACTGCTTTCTATCCCTTCCTTCTTTATTTTTATAGGTTTTAGAGAAAAAAATGGCTCCGACGGGATTTGAACCCGCGACACCTGGATTAAGAGTCCAGTACTCTGACCGGGCTGAGCTACGGAGCCATATCAAACCTATTAGAAGATTGTTTAAAAAGATATCGCAGTGCTTCTATCCTTTTTTATGCTGTTGTTGCGGGAACCCTAACGTACTCTGGCCAAACAAGTTTTGCAGTTTCTATGAAAACTTCCATGGGAAAGGGTTTTACGAGCAATGTTGTTCGAGCCAATCCTGGAAGGCGTGCTATGATCTCCTCACTGCCCTTTCCTGTGATAATCAGTGTTGGGATGACAATTCCCCTCTCCTGAAGCTCTATAATCGCTTGTAGCCCAGTTTTCTTAGGCATGTTATGATCCGTAACTATTCCGTGATAAGGTTGCCCTGCGTCATATTGGGAAGCAACCTTTGCGTAAAGCTCTGCACCATTCTCGACTATTTCCGCTTTGATTGTATAGCCTGGAAATGACATCTGAACTCCTCTTCTTAACACAGAATGTAACATCGTTTCGTCATCTGCTATTATAAAACTTAACCCTTCATTCATAAATCTATGAACTAGAAATCCTTTTTAAATTTAGTTATCTCTCAATCGTTATTATCTGTACTTGCGCCAGGTATACCTGCATTTTTCGCATTTGTAGAACTTTGTTTCAGGCTCATCTGATGAGCGGGTTTGACTTGTCCAGAAATATGCTTTTTTATGC
>CAIQQL010000099.1 GCA_903873955.1 uncultured archaeon
CAGCACCACCAGTTCCATTTGAGCCGTAGCTAATACCAGTCTGAGCGGGCACACGGATACGGCGCCTCTGAGTCAGGATACTGCTCCGAGACAGACCCTTCACCAGAGCTGCATCAGGCACCACTTCCTCCATGGGCATAGAATGGTGGGACTGGACGAGCGAGGTAGACATGTTATACTTTGGGTGTTTATTTTATTTTTTCTCTTCACCCTCTAGTTTTTGTAGCCGCGCCGCCGCCCTCTCGGAGTCCTCCTTCTTCTGATTCCTGTGCCCCTTTCCCAAATACTTCAGCGTTTGAGACAGTGGCTGTCCAGTAGCCGAAATAAGACTCTTGTATACCGCCGGGTTAGTCAAAGGAGAAGCATGTTTATCATTCAGAAGTTTCTCCAGACCTTGTTGTAAGTCGCTCTTTTTCCTCATCTAGTAAGCGCCTAGGTTTTTTTATCGGGATGTGAAACTGTTCCGTAATGCGTGCATCCAGAGGCCTCCTGTAATCAATCACCATGAAGTTGTAGGGCTTCTTCATTAGTTGGTCGTAGACTTCGATAAACTCCTTCGGGGTCAGGTCATTGCAATGCTCCTCTGCAATCTTTTCAATCTCTGGCCGGGTCATATTGGCAATGACATAGGTCGTGATGTTGTTGCGTATTGTAGGGGTGCTAAATCCTGTATTTTTGTATGCCTGCGAATTGAAGCAGATGGTCGCGTTGCACTCATGGCGCGACGTAAGAGCTAAGCGCTCCAGAGGGGATGCTTTCCCCCTATGCGACTTCATAAGATTATTCCCTACGAAATCGTCAAACACAATAAGAGTATTCAGAGGCGATTTGTTCCGCTCCAGCTTCTCCATCTGATGCGCCTTTAAGTCATCCAGATACTCCTCAAAGTCATCCGCGTCAAAGTCATTCAGCACGACATTGTTCTTGATAGGCAGCTTCTTAAAGGTATCCACAGCATCCATTGTCCCCAGATAGCTAATGCACTCATCAAACACCGATTTCTTCTTCGGCCCGTAGGTATATCCCTTCGTGATGAGAGAATGGAGGATGGAAGACTTGCCACTCCCACAACGCCCCAGAATCATAAAGGTAGCAGGCAGCTTCGGGAGGTTGCTATAGTTGAGTTGTTTTAACCGCTTATCTTCGGGTTTTGTTTCACAAGGAATCGGCTCTATAGGTAGATGAGTCGGCATACTACTCCAGAGGACTATTATCTTCAATCAGTTCACGTTCGCTGTCAAACCAGCAAAGGTGAACCAGTTCAGTGGTCTGATGCAAAAGCCTGGTCGCAGTTCTATATACGAAATAGCAAACGGACATACTATGTAAAGCGGAACGGCAGCTATCAGTTCCGAAACATCTACTCCTCTCGGTTTGCCACTCTGAAAAGAAAACCTATCAATGAACTAGTAACCTTGTGGTATGGAACACTTAAAAGCAGCGACGATGGTGTGCAGAGTGTGCGGGGAACGGAAGGAGCTGAAGCACTTTCGCTCACTGAAAGCGATGGTCGGGAAAGTGGAAAAGAAGTGTCTCTGCAAACCCTGCCAACGGAGTTATATGAGAAAACTGAAGGAACCTCCTCCGGTGAACTTTGTAGTAGAGTTCAGTTAAACAACGAGTCATAAGGACCCGCTTTCCGTTTGATAGTAGTCATCTGAATAGCCTCTGGTTTGAAATACTCTCTTACCACCTCCTCGACCGTCTTTGGACAATACTCTTTACAAGAGAAGATATCCAGATAAGCATCATTCGTCTCTTCTACGAAGTGTCCCATGATGTTAGATGTCTCTATCAACTGCACAAGAGTGTATCCTGCCTTGTTGCCACTTCCAAAATGCACTATCTGAGGAGGTCCATAAGCAACCATATCAATCTTCTTTACCAAACAGTCATTGAAGAGCCGGATAGTATTAGGAGAACGAATAGCCTTTGGACAACAGTTAAAGAGGTTCACTATAGAATGCTTTCCCCACTGTTGCCAAACCATATAGCTTCTCTGGAGAAAAAAAGAGGATTTCCAATTGCAAACCAATTGCAAAAAAACGGTGTGATGAATTTGCCAAACCGATTCCAGGATTTTCGGATTTTGAAACGAAGGGGGGGTCAAAAAAAAACGGGAAAAAAACGGAACGCTAAAAAAGTAACCCCCCTTGAAAACGAAACGCCAAAATCCTGGAATCGGTTTGGCAAATTCCAAAAACTCCTAATCTCCTCCTAACCACCGTTTCACCTTCTCCTTCTCTCTCTCTTCTCTTTCCATAATCTCCTTATTTCTCTTCTCTGATATCATAATATCTATCTTCATGCATTCATCCATAGTAGCCTTTAGTTCCTCTACCTTATTCTCTGCCTGGGCTTTACGGATTTCCAACACTACTATCTTTCTGCTTGGAGGCTCTAGATTCAATCTATCCATCTCCTTCCTACAGTAGTGTATTCTCTCATCAC
>CAIQQL010000100.1 GCA_903873955.1 uncultured archaeon
AACCATCTGGGCTAATGATGAATCTGCGATAAACCAAGAGTGGGGATGGCTGCAAACGAACAAGACGGACTCCCCGTCCAGGTTTACCCTTTGCATCCCTTGCGCTAACTGAAGCTCAGCATCACGAGGAATAAACTCAACTCTGTTTGGAGAATCATTCGCAGAATATCCTTGTCCTTTACGCCCAGAATACTTTAAAGCGTCCATCGCACACCTCGGGCTTAGAATTGACTGAAAATTCCCGGGATGCTTGAGGTTCACACTACCCCTCCAAGATTTCTCAAGGCAGTTATATCCTTCCCCGAGACTTGTTTGAGCCATCGTTCTATTCCGAATGCAATCCCGACTCCAGGTACTAGCCCCTGGTCTGCAAATTTTAGAAAAGAAGAACTATCCCTCTTTGTTCTTCTGTTCTGCCTTGCTAGTCTCTCTTCTAGATTTCGTTTTGAAACCTCAAAATCACAAACATCACAATACACATCTCCGCCAATAACTAAAACAGATTCGTTTAAAGTCGTATTTCCTCGAGAATTTATTGGAGAAATCTCATGTGGCAAACCGATTAGAAATGCAGGGCTTTCTTTTAGAGCGTTTAACACTTGGGATAGTTCCTGCCGATCTGCAAGATAGTCTCCTTTAGGCACATAGACCTGACCAGTAATCCGTTGATATTCTTCTTCAAAGCGCAGCCGTTTCCATGTGCGACCTACGTCGATATCAACATATTCCAGGGAAGTAAGGAGATGTTTCAGCAGTCCTTCTGCAAAATCTATTCCCTCCGGAAGAGAGGCATGAGGGATTGCACTTTCTACTACGGAAAACTCACTTAGACTATTCTTATTTGTCCCGATATTCCTAAAAGATCTTCCGATTTCATAAACCGGTCCGATTCCGCAACTGATCAGTCTCCTAAGGATTAGCTCATTGGTTTCTTTTAGAAATAATTCTGCTCCCCCCTTATCCACTGTTCGAAAAGGGTCAGCGTCACCACCTTCGTAAAAAGGAAGCAAGATAGGACTAGAAACCTCAGCAAACCCTTGCTGGTCAAAATATCCTCTAATGGACCTAAGTGCTTTTGAACGCAAGAGAGTAGCCTCTTTAACATCTTTAGCCAAGCCGAAGATTGCGGACTTTCTTCCCCCTTCACACTTTGAAAGTATCCTACCCGCTTCTGCAATAAAATACGCATTTCCATTAACCCCCCCATAGCTCCCGTTTAATTCTACAATATCTCCAGGACCCACTTTTGTATTAACAAAACCCTCGTTAGACGCAGTTCGGGTCATATATGCAGCCACATCACCCCGAGAGGTAGAGATCTTCTCAAAGCAGAGATACTGCTGCCCGTCGATTACCTCAAAAACCCCCAACCTAGAGAATTTTCTACCTGCATCAGCGAGTATCAACCTGCCAGAAAGTTTATCGTTCATATCTTTGCCTCCTTAGAATCAAAAAGTTCAATCTCTTCAGGCTCCCCCCTTTTTCTTAATAAGATTACTGAATAACCTACATAGTTTAGATTATTGTTAAAAATGTCCATAGTGGTTGCCCATCTTGCCTTAATCTTACCCAACACTTCGGGAGGTAGCGCTTTCAAGTGCCTTTTTTCTAAACTTTTTTCATTATAATACCTGAGTTCTGGTGCTGATTTAAAATTAAAGACATAGTCCTTACAATAATAAACTTCCAATCCGCTTGCCTTGAATAAATTCAACCATTCCTCTTTTGAGGTGATATCGATCTTATTCCCGATTATCTTAGAGACACCATCAACCACTTTCTTCGGAGGGGTCCGGATATAATACATCGGACTAACTGCAATAAATTTCCAGGGCTTTATAACCCTGAGGTACTCCGCCAAAGCTTTCTTTTTGTCATCCATAAAAGAAGTCGCATTACTGCATATGACCAGGTCAAAATAATTGCTTTTGAAAGGGATCTTGTAAGCGTTTCCATAAAAGAATTTAGCCCGTTCATGGTTTACCCTTCTTCGGGCATTTTCCAAGGACTTCTCATTAATGTCTATTCCATAGGATTTACAGCCCATCGTCCTTGCAACTTCAAGCGTGGTAAATCCGTTGGTGCATCCGACTTCAAGAACCCGGCTCCGAGAATTGACAAAAGAATTTAATAAAAACTCCCTGACCGTCTTTTTTCCTCCCGGTGGACGATTTTCTTCCCTTATCAGACTAATAAAATCAGTGTAGGATAATTTTTCAATGTCCATGTTAGGGTTTTAGAGAAGCATCAACCCTTGGGAATTGGCAAGCGCTCCAAATAAATGGCATTTCAAGCAATCCTTGAAGCATCCTTTCCCAGCCTAGGCCAAAACCGGAAGTTTCTATATATCCCGGCAATTCTCTTGTTTTTAGATAAGGGGCATAATCTCCTTTTGGAAGATTGAATATTTCCGACTTGCTACGAAGTTCCTCTTTGGAGCGCACCCTGTGCCCGCTACCGATGGTTTCCCTATAACTCGGCCATATAAAATCAGAGTTATCTGCCACCTTCGGCTCTTTTCCATCTATTACCGCATGATAAAAGGGAACTTCCAGAAGAGGAAATTCCGTCAGAATGACCATCGTACCGAAAATTTCGGTAAGCTTTATCTCTTCCCATGCCCCAAAATGCTTCAGAGTAAATTCTTTGTACTTCTCACTGCCCGTTTCCTGGTATAGTCTATCCAATGCTTCCTTAAAAGTAATCTTAGGAACCTCCAAAATATGTTCACTAAATTCCCTCAACTCAGTCAGTTTCTCATGAGATAAGAAATATGCAAGATCCTCATTATTTTTGTCCAGTAAATCCGAAAGGATTTTTTGGAGCAAGCCCAAAACAATCCCCTCATTTTGTTCTTGATCAACCTTGCCCTCATATTCGATATGGTGAAACTCGGATAAGTGCGTCGCATCTGCCTTTTCCTTTCTGAAAGAATTGTATATGGAATAGACATGATCGATATTCTTTTGCATCATGGCAAGTTCAAGATATATCTGAGAAGACTCTGATAAAAATGCAGTGTCCTGCAAGTCAAACCACTTGAGGGTTATAGGACAGGTGTCAGTGGTATAATTTAGGGCTTCCTTCCCATACACCGCGCCTGGTGAAGAGATCATCCTTGTCGTCAAAGGGAGGGTAGTATATAATGCCCCTAAGGAGTCAAAGTACTCATTTGCAGACATATTCATCCTATGGTTTATTCTTGAGATATGTTCCCACATCTCATCTTCTGATAAAGCCTTGACCCTATTTTCAATCTCGTCTAGAGGAGGAACAGCTTTGGAGACATCCTGGATCTTTTGAAAGACTTTGTTGCCCTTGTAAGAAATAGTACCATCGTTGTTTGCTTTATAGGGACCTAGCATACTCTTAATTCCTTGCAAAATATTTAAACCTACTTACACGAAAAAGTTTAAAAGTAAGTAACAATTGTTAAAATAATGGATAAAAGTAAACTAAATAACAAAGACCTTAAACTCCTAAGTTTATTAGACCTTAACTCCAGAGAAAGTCTCGCACATCTCTCGAAGAGGCTTGGCATCTCGAACCAGGCAGTTTCTAAAAAAATAAAAAACCTGCAAGAACAAGAGTACTTCAAATTTGTGACCTTTGTCGACCTTTTCGCGATAGGATACAACAATGCCCATGTTTATTTGAAATTGCAAGGCTATGAACGAAAGGATTATGAAAACTTTATCTCGAAAGTATCAGATATCAAGGGAGTTTCATGGGTCGCAGAACTTTTTGGAGATTTTGACCTGGGGATTTCGTTCTTTTTTAAAAGCCAGTTGGAACTAGCAATATTCATAGAGAAAGTTAATCTGATAGGCAAGAACAAAATAAAAGAGAAAGAGATTTTCTTCATAAAAGACCACGTTATCTCCAATGTCATCTTTGACAAAGATGTCCAGAAGATATGCAATAAAATCGAAATAACGGACAAACATTACACATTGCAGAAGCAGGAAATTGCCCTGTTAAACAAGATCAAATCCAATTCACGCTATTCCCTTTACTCCCTTTCAGAAGAACTCAAACTTAATCCAAAAACAACCGCAGTCTATATAAAAAAATTAGAGTCTTTAAAGATTATTCGTTGGTACAAGATAATTCCTAATTATGAAAAACTAGCAAAGATGTACAACATCTGTCTGCTCGAGATCAATTATGGACAGAACGTACAAGATCTTATACGCTTCCTGGAGAAAGAAAAAAGCATCCCGTTCATCTCCTCTACATTTGACAATTATATCATTTTTGACTATATCAGCCAGGATTACCAAGAGTTAAAGTTTTATGTCAATCTTCTTAAGAACAAATTTGAGGAAAAAATCTTGCACTATAAGCTATTCAGCATAGAAAAAGTCATAAAAAACGGGGAAAGGTACGAATGATGAGGTCTCAAGATAGAGCTGATTAAAGAGTGCCTGAATAGTTCCCAGACCCTTTTCAGAGAATATCAGTCCTTTGAAAGCAGAGGGCGGCAGTATGAATGTAGACGTTCCTGCTGCAAAGTAAAAACCCAAGGGGTTCTTCAACTAACCTCCTTTCATTTCCAGGAAATCTCTCTCGACCGCCATCCTTAAAAACAACTGTGACGATTATATTTTATGCGAGAAAGAGGCAAGCAGCGTCAACTGTTAGGCATTGATAAAGACATCACCCGGCTAGGGGTTGTGAGTTTTCTGACGGATGTCAGTTCAGAGATGATTTTCGCTGTCTTCTCTATCTTCTTCACGATAATCCTCGGAGCATCCACGGTCCTTTTAGGGCTTGTTGAGGGCATCGCAGATTTTACCGCATCATCACTAGACTATATTGCAGGGTACCTTTCAGACAAGAGCGGAAAAAGAAAAAGATACGCGGTTTTAGGAT
This sequence comes from uncultured archaeon, assembly GCA_903873955.1. Classification (GTDB taxonomy): domain Archaea; phylum Nanobdellota; class Nanobdellia; order Pacearchaeales; family GW2011-AR1; genus VGKP01. Next base: position 4,876 of record CAIQQL010000100.1, read on the forward strand.
ATGGATTCTCTACCTTAGCCAAGGGAATCCTTCTTTTTTCAAGCACGGTTGCTTCAGCTTTTTCTTTCAGGATTATTGAACGCTTAGGCAAATCTTTTAGAGGCCCCCCAAGAGACGCCTGGATCGGAGCGCTCTCTACCAAAAAGAATCGTGGATATGCCTTTGGAGTGCATAAAACATTTGATAAAACCGGAGCTATTTTAGGTCCGCTTATCGCCTACTGGATCCTTTCGGCATTTGGAGAGAATGCTGCCACCTTTAAACTGCTTTTTTGGATAGCGATCGTGCCTGCCGTTCTTTCAGTCATCCTGCTTCTTTTCATGAAGGACAAACCTGAAAAACCAAAGAAGAGAGAAAACATGCTCAAATCCTATCGTGACTTCACCCCGGAGCTCAAGCATTATCTCTGGAGTGCTGCCCTCTTCTCTCTTGCATACTTTAGTTTTAGTTTTCTTCTGCTCAAAGCATACCTGGTCGGTTTTGCCATCAAAGATGTGGTTTTATTATATGCCCTTTTCAATGTCTCATTCGTCCTGGTTGCAGCACCGTTAGGAAAGCTGGGGGATAAAATCGGCAGACAGAGCATCATCATGACCGAGTATTTCGTCTATTTCCTCATGACGTTAGGATTCATTTTTGCTTCAACGCAGACCGCAGTGGTCTTGCTCTTTCTGCTTTACGGCATTTTCTATGCCCTTGACGAAAGCCAGAGCAAAGCCTACATCACAGACCTTACCAAAGAGCGCCGCGCCACCGCCATAGGGTTCTATAACTTCATCACAGGCCTCATTTACCTTCCTGCTTCTCTTATTGCAGGGTATCTTTGGGGCATAGGTCCATCCTATGCGTTTGGATTTGCAGCAGCAATCTCCCTTGTGACCTTACTCTATTTTTTATTATGGTTCAGATATCCAGAAAAGAAGAATAAACGAAATAAAACGAACTAATCCTCTTCTTTTTCCAGTTCTATTGTATCGTTTACAGAAATCTTTATAACTCATTTAAGAGTTTTTGATTAGCATACAAAAGAGGGGGACCAGAATCTGAGCTCAGATAGTTATAAGAGAAAAAAAGATGGGCATTGTTATACATGAAAGCTTTTCAGATGAAGATGCGCCAATCTTGCAGAAGATTGTGCGTAAAGAATTCGAATCCGGAGAGCTAGCCAGGCTTAAAGTAGAGTCAGAGGAGATATCCCACGACCATGAGATCAATGACCTCATCTCCTATCCTGAGATAAAAAAGAACCTGGAATATGAGCTGCCCCATCAGAAACAGGGAGCGATCAAGATATTGCGGGACCTGAATTGCACCGCCCTCCTTGCTGATGAGGTCGGCCTCGGGAAAACAATCACCACTGGCATGATCCTTAAAGAGAGCATAGCCCGCGGTTTTGTCAAAAAGGCACTCATCCTCACTCCACCCTCCCTTGTCGACCAATGGAAGATAGAGCTTCGCGACAAATTTGACCTGGATTTCCACGTGGTCGAGCATAACTCAGAATGGGGAGCGACAAACTTTGCCATCGCCTCGATAGACCGTGTGAAGGGTTATGATCGCAAGACCAACAAGTTCAAGCATGAGAGTGCCCACGCAATCTGCTGGGATCTTCTCATTGTTGATGAGGCACATAAACTCAAGGATAAAAACACCGTCCGCTGGACATTTGTCGATAAGATACCCAAAAAAAGGTTCTTGATCCTCACTGCAACACCCTTCCAGAATGATCTGCTCGAACTGTACAGTCTGCTCAACCTGCTTAAACGCGGACACTTGGGGACCATCAATGAATTCAAAAAAAAGTTCCTATTCAAGGGCAACAAGCGCCATCCTCTCAATCCCCAGGAGCTCAAAAGCAAACTGGATGAGGTCATGGTCCGTAGAAGAAGAAGCGAGACCAATGTAGACTACAAACAGAGGATACCAAAGATTGTCCCTGTCGAATTCTCCCCTGAAGAGATGGAGATCTATAAGGACATAGGAGACCTGCTGCAGACCAAATATTTCGCCTGCAATGGGAGCGAGATCAAAGGAAGGCTCATCATCTACTCCTTACTTCCTAAAATGACCAGTTCATCACGATCTGCCCTTGAATCCCTCAAAAAGATTGTCGATGGTCCAAAATATTCTGAAGGCACCAAGGAAATCGCCCAGAAGATCATAGACAAATATAAGACGGTAAAAAAAGACTCGAAGATCGAGGCGCTGATCAGCCTTGTCAAGGACATCTACCAGGATGACCCCAAGGCAAAAATACTCATGTACACCAAACACCCCACTACTGCAGGATACATCAGAGAGAAACTTGAACCCCTCGGTCTTTCTGTCGTGGAATTTATCGGAGGCTGTACCCGAGAGGAAAAACAGGAAATCATCAAGGAGTTCAAGACACGGGCAAATGTCATGATCAGCACGGAGACCGGAGCAGAGGGGCTTAATTTCCAGTTCTGCAACAATCTCATCAACTATGACCTCCCTTGGAATCCGATGGCCGTAGAGCAAAGGATTGGCAGACTTGACAGGATTGGGCAACAAAGAGACATGCATATTTACAGTCTGGCGATAAAAGGAACCATGGAAGAGAGGATAGTCGACCTCATCATAAACAAGATGTGTTGCATCGGCCTGGTCATCGGTGAACTTCCCATCATCCTTTTTAACCTAGGGCTCGATTCCCATGGAGAGGCAGGCATGAGTAAGATTGAAGAAGCCCTGATGAATGCATTTATTGACTCGAAAAACAATCTGGACAAGTTCTCAACCGACTTGGACAAGATTGTCTCTTCGCTCGAACAGGGAATCCAAGATTACCTGAAAACCAAAGAAAGCAGCTCGGAGCTCTTAGACAACAATGGAGAAAACAACGGACAGCCAAAAACATGAAGGTGAAGACCTGAAAAATTTCACAGAGTCATTTTTCACCAATCTCGGAAGTAGCATGAGCTGGAAGGGAGAGGTTCTTTTTGTCAAGGATGCCCCGGTTGAATTTGAGCATTTCTACGGCAAGAAAGCACCCTATTATCTCGCCTTTGAAGCATGGGCCAGAGAGGAAAATTATGAACTGGTCATATCGGGAAGCCCCATGCTCAAGACTATGAGGGACTATCTATCAAATCGGGGCCAGACCAGCCTCCTTAAATTGGACATCCAGACTGAGCCACTGCAGGACATCAACAGCTGTATCAAGTTCCTGAATGCAAAAGTGAGCAATATCAAACGGAACAAGGAATATCGCGGCTTTGCCAAGTTCACTTTCCTGACCCTGCTCCAATACCTGAATGAGAAAGAGCAGGTGATAACTCCCATCTATGTGGAAAATGGAGAGGTCATCTTTCCAGAACTTGATGGATACACACTGGTGGAAGGCAAAAAAGAGGAGATGGGCCTGCCTGATGTCGAGAAGGACTATGAGCTTGCAAAAGCGCACCTGAAAGGACAGATTGCACCAGATCTGGCAAGACTAAGTGCCATGCTAGAAGATAAACTTGAAAAAGAGATTGCCAGGATCATGAACCATTATGTCAATTATATCCAAGAAAAGAAACAGCAACTGCTTGAGTGCCAGAAGCAGGAAGTCTCCTTGAAAGAGCAGCTGAAATCAGGAAAAGTGGAGAACAAAGAGAATGTCCAGTTTAAACTCAAAAGAGTGACTGAACAACGCGAACAGCTTGAAAAAGAAAATTATGCAGCCAAGGCCCAGCAGGAGCAAGAGTTCCTCATCAATGAGGAGAACAGGAAGCACGGCTTGAGTGTAAGCAACCGTATGCTGAACACCTCAGTTGTCTACTACCCCATCTTCAATTACCAGTTCATGGTCGAGAACGGTGAAGCTAAAAGACTTATGGACCTCAAGTATAACCCTATGGAAAAAACCGCCGTCCTTCCTACCTGCGATAACTGCAAGAAGGATGTGCAAGAAATCATGCTCTGCAGCGGAGGCCACATCACCTGCGTGAAATGCAGCGGAAGATGCCAAAGCTGTGGCAAGGAAGCCTGCGCTGTATGTCTTACCAAATCCTGTGAATTGTGTGGAAAGCATATTTGCAGAAAATGTTCTGTGCGCTGCCATAACTGCGGTAAAAACATGTGCGCTAACCACACCAAGAAAGGGACCACCAGCGGCCATGCCTTCTGCACGAATTGCCTCACCCGTTGCTCCCTTTGTGGAAGCATGGCCCTGCGAGAACAGCTCAAGGAATGTCCTGGATGCGGAAGCCTAATCTGTGATGTTTGTGCTAAAAACAGCCTCTATAAAGTAGCCGGGGGCTATTTCTGTAAGAACTGTTCCCAAAAATGTATAACGTGCGGCAAGATTCTCCCTAAAAAAGAGTTCAGAGGATGCTCCAAAGAGGATTGCCGCATCTGCAAGAGTAAGACAAAATGCCTTTCCTGCAGGCAGTCCTTATGCCCCCGATTGAAAAAATAAAAAGATTACTTCTTACGATTTCCCAATATAAAAAAACCGCCAATCCCTATAACCAGTGCTCCGACCATAAGGATGATACCCCAGTTAAATTTATTTTTTTGGTCAGTCACGCACGTTTTCTGGCTTGGGCAATCAGGATCACAAGCACCCGTCTGACAAAATCCTTCATTTATCGGGCAGTCTTGAGGACAGGAAAGATGATTCTCTGCACCAGAACAGCGGTTATCCCCACACGTGGCAGAAAAAACGGAAAGCGATGAGCTTGCAACCACCTTGTCGTTTCTCTTTATGGCCAGATAGTCTGCTTTGCTCTGATAAGGGATCAAGAAAGAAAAATTAAAGCTTTCTTCTTTAAATGCGCTTGCTGATGCATTAGGCAGAGGAAAGACTATCAAAGGCACTTTCAAAGTCTGAGCCTGCAATCGTTTTCCTTTTGTGTCCAAGACTTCAGTACTAAACTCAGAACCTCCTACTTGCAAAGGAGCATCTACTGGTTTCAGGGTCACACTATTGATCAGGACAGAACCGTTGTCATATTCAGCATTCACAAAATAACTTTTCTGGGGAGGCGCGGTCCGCTGTCGTTCATCTATCTGCATTGAATAATTGCTGATCTTGTTTGATAGCTCTCGTTGAGAAACCAGATTATATTCCGGAACATATTGCAGCATGATGGAGTTTGTTTCCTCGGAACGATACAGATAGTCATAGCTGCAACCTTTAAAGCATCCAGACGTGATATCTTTCCATTTATCACATCCTTGTGCGTCACAGTTTGCCGAGGTTATCTTGCCCACATCATATCCCCCAAAGGCCGTGTCATAAAGATACTCATCGGCAAGGTCACCTACGCTGTGTCCCAGTTCATGCATGATCACCATAGGGGCATAATCATTCTTTGCACAGATCTTTGCGTACGTGGAAGCAGACCCGCAAAGGGTCGTGTCTTTTAGGAGTACGAAGAGCTGGTCAAAGGAGCACTGAGATGCAGCATCCATCACCGCTTTATCATCGCAGCACACCAAAGTTGAGATTCCATGACAACCAACCTGGCAATTGAAGTCATTATTGGCATTGACCACAAAGAATGAAAACTTATCAAGATTTGATTTATAGGGTTCAACAGTAAGAATTGCGTCCTTGCCGGTGATCAAATGTAAAGCATCGTTCTTAAATTCGCTCAAGTCAGTATATTTGTCTGACAGAATAACAAACTTGATGGTGTCTTCTCTTCCACTGCCTTGGATAAGCTGGCAACCTGATTTGACGACCTCAAAATGACCAAGGACCTCGTTGTTTCCTGAAACCACCTCATACGTTCCTGGCGTAGCGTTGGTAGAATCAAAGAACCCTCCATACCAGCTATCTTTAGATTTTTTATCCTGATGCAGCCCATCATCAAATAATGCCACGGTCTGCGTCTCAGTCCCTTTTCTGACCACCAAGGAAAGGTCCTGCTTTTCTGCTTCTTGGGGATAATAAAAATTCAATAAAAACAATGTCCCCTGCTGGGAATTTGTCGGATCAACCAATAATTTTTGACCTTCGCCCGGAAAAGGCATGGAAGGTATGTTCAATGCGCTAGCAAGGGAATTGGCCTCCATGACCAAGACGACACCAGCAACGAAAGCCAAAAGAGAAAGGAAGATGACCACAAATTGACTTAAAGAGAGATTTAGTGCCATGTTCTTATTACGTGCGACCCCTTAAATACATTTTTGCCTCTTCATCCCAGCTTTCGCATAAGCGTCAGATGATTGAGGTCGGCCGCGTCTTCTGCTATCTTCACGGCATGCCTGATAAAACGCCACGTTTGCGGAGTCAGCTTCTTCAATTCTACGGACTCGGTACGCACTTTTTCACGCAACGCATAGATATCATCCATCATTTTAGGATTAAATTGATAGTAGAGATCAAAAGATGCGGCGAGCGCCTCCTTTGAGTCCTCTAACAACGCCTTAATCTCTTTTGTCTTTTGCACATGGTATTTGATATTCGTCCTCCAGAGACGTTCAATCTCATCACTAATCCTTTCCAGTTCAAAGGAGTATGTAAAAAGGATACGTCCATTTATCGCATCCTGATAGGACATGCGATTTATTGCACGCTCCAGATAAAGACAGAACTTGTTTATCTCACTATCCCTGGTCTTGAGATTTTCAAGCGTTTCTTCTTGCTTCCCGAAAATATCCTGGATAGCGGCATCATAGAGCAACAGGATCATCTGGAACACCCTCTTGAATATCTCATCGAGATGTGGATAATTTATCGGGCTGATATCACGGATTGTGTACGTATACTTTTGCTGGGCAACCAAAGCAAACCCAATCATTGAATTCAAAGACCCTAAAATAGTCGAGGAGCAGTCAGCGTCAGCAGCAATGATAATCTCATCATATCCTTTTGCATACAGTGCGGCAATCTGATTATGCAGAGAACGCGCACTCGTCTGTTTAAGCTCGAGCAGCACTGAGCCCCCCTGTATCTCCCCCGAGGAATGGATTATGAGATTCTTTCCTTCGACAGTCACTTCAAGCTCTGAATCCTCAGTTATCTTGTTCTTTCTTACCCAGTCTATCGGCAAGGTCAAGGTGAATGCCTGGTTTGCCTGTTTGATGACCTTTCTTTTCATTTTATATTATTTA
>CAIQQL010000101.1 GCA_903873955.1 uncultured archaeon
CCTTATCGGTCTGTGTGCCCTGATAGGATTTAGCCGGATCTATCTCAATGTCCACTGGTTCAGCGATGTTCTTGGCGGTTTCCTTCTCGGTTCAATCCTTATCATCCTGGGGATTATTGTCTTTTTTGAAAAACGTGGAGCCTTTGAATAGGTTCCTAAGGTAATTTTATAAACCTCTTTTCCTCAATCACTCTATGGCAGGTTCGGACGTAAAAAGAGTAGCCATAAAGAAATTCTATGTTTGGCGCACTATTGTTTTTGGTTTTTATTGTGGTATCCTTTTAGGATTGCTCCTGGGCACATTATTCTATTTCACTATTCATCTCACCATAGGGATTCTGGATGATTATGGGCTAAGCAAGAATCTTGTCACCAACACCGATGTCTTTTTTGCATCATTCTTTATCGGTCTCCTTGTCGTTGTCCTAGTTCCACTTTTTCTCGCAATTCTTGCATCTTTTTACAATCTCTTTGCAAAGATTGGGGCACCTATCCATTGCGGTTTTTTGGAGATAACTCCTGAAAAATAGTCTCTTAGAACAATTTCGTTTGTTTCTGGTCCTTTGAAATATCCTCAAACTTTTTATGCAGCAATGAGAGGATCTGGCTTGCGATGGGTTCTATCTGCTTTTCGATATAGTGCTCATAGTCAATCTTATGCTTGATCTTCTGTATTGGCTCTGGACCTTCTTGTGTCATCACATACTGGATGACATTGGAATCCAGTTTCTCTAATTGACGTGCTGCTTTGACATGAGGAGGAGTAGTCTTCGTGTATTCGTCTAATGACTTACGGATGGATTTGCGATAGATTAACTGGCTGTCCATCTTCCCATCCCTTATTTTTTTAATATATCCTTTGATGAACAGTTCTACTGGCTCCTTATGGAACGCTTTTTCCAATAGCTCTTTCTGGAATTCTTTTGCCGCCTCAGTCCAGTCACCTCTGATTGCTTCGAGTCCGACAATCTCCAGTTCTTCCTTCCCGTCTTTTTCAATCATCCCCGCGTACCGTTTTTTTGCAGCTTTCTCTATTTCCGATCCTCGGATGTTAGGAATCATCATGGACAGGTACTGTTTTTCAAACTCGAGTTCCAATACCGAGTTTCGATTATATTTCTCTTTTATATACTGCTTATAGAACGCATTGATGTCTTCCTCTATTTCTTTCCCAAGCTTATTCGCCTTTCCTTTTTCAAGTCCAGTCTCCACAAAAACCGAGTCGGTATCGGAATAAATAACCTTGACGCCCTTTTCTTCAATCTGTTTAGCAGTCAGTTTGATGACGTGCTGACCAAAATGCGTTATCGCATTCGCCATGCTCAAATTAAAATAACGGCAGTTGGGTGAGGCCAGAACACCAAAAAATGAGTTCATGATTATCTTGATGGCATAACTTGAAAGCTCTCTTTTTTCTTTTTTGGCTTTTTCTCGTGCCTGATGCAACCGTTCAAGAATCTGAGGCAATAATCCTTCTTGATTCTTAAAAAACGCACCGTTTGGCGCTTCTATGGCTTCTTTCTCCTTTTTCTCGAGGAATGACGCTGGATCGATATTGAATGTTCGAATGAGTGAGGGATACAGTGACTTAAAATCCAGGATGACTACATTATGGTAAATTCCGGGTTTTGATGAATAGACATATCCTCCCTTGATACGAGTCTCTTTTTGTCCATAAGTAGTTGTGGGGGAGACAAGGTTGTGCTTTCTTGCTTCGCGAATATACAGGGAATCAAAGGCCAGGATCGAGGAAGTCATCCTGTCTAGGGGCAATCCGGTCAATTGCGACCTTTCGACAGCCAGTTCAATCATCTGTGTCTTCTCAAGAATATTATATGCTAATTCACAGTCCATCAGATTGTAATTAACCAGCTTTTGCAGTTGCTCTTGATTATCTGAGTGGAACAAGGTAGCTATCTCTTCGTGCCTATTTTCTCCCTTAATGAGCTTGCCCTTCTTCAGGATCTGTTGGGCAACATCCTCTAAAGTGAACGACTCAAATTCAGCCTGTTTAATGGATGGTGCCTCTTGTATAAACGGGTCCCTGATCAAATTTAATCCGTCAAGTATCTGCCTTCCCGGGATGTCTACTGAAGAAGGCCTAAAGAACCCCTCTTCAATCCTTAGTTTTAAGCTTTCTTCATTTCTTCCTATATCGAATGGCAATTTGTATTTCTTGAAAAGGTTGTGCAAGTAATCAAAATCAAAATCAATGACATTCCATCCGGTTATGATGTCCGGGTCAAGGGCAATGATCTCTTTCTTGAACTTTTCAAGACATTCTTTCTCTGTCGCACAGCTGATGGTATTCTCCAGTTTTTTTGTCGTGATCATAAAATTCTTTTTATAGCCCTGTGCGGAAAGGCCTATGCAGAAGAGCTCATCCGCTTTCTTTCCTGATTCGATGTCTATGGAAACTACCTTCAGTGTAGGCACAAATTGTGCAGGTTTTATTTTAGGTCCGTCATACACTCTCTCCACTCTCTTTGAAGGCTTATGTTCTCCTTCAATCTCAATAGAACCCAGGAGGTTATTATCTATGATGAATCGATATTGCGGTCGAATGTCTGATTCATAAGTATGGATGCCTGCTTTGTGAAGCTCTTTTGCAAGGTCCTGAAGATCGCCATACGAATCACCTGTGATCTTCACCACTTTCTCACCTTGAAAGGTAGTTAATTTTGTCTTTTCTACCTGCGTCCTTTTCAGTAATTCTGCAATAGGTGCGTATTCTTTTTCTGTAATAAAGAAATAGGGATGGACCTGATGCACGCTCAGAAAAGATTGCCCATTTTCAAGACGCCCGTATAGCTTCACATAGGTCTTACCCTCTTCTGTGCTGTAATCTGGGTAAAGTATGAATCCCCTCATTTCCTATTATATCTCTTCTCTTTTATAAACTCTCTTTTTGTCCCTCGATAACTATTTAATCTTCTCTTGCCTTTTGCTATCATGGGTTTACAGATTGGTGAGATTATCCCGCGCCGTGAAATTACTTTCAGCGAACTTAAAGGGAAGGTAATTGCTGTAGATGCGTTCAATGCATTATATCAGTTTTTAAGTTCTATACGCCAGCCTGATGGCACGCCGTTGATGGATACTGAACGTAGGGTCACATCCCATCTTTCCGGTCTTTTTTACCGTAACATCTCTCTGCTTCTTGAAGGTATCAAACTGGTCTATGTCTTTGATGGATCTTATAATGTCTTAAAAGACAAGACCCATCAGATACGTCAGGAAGCCAAAGAAACTGCCCAGGAAAAGTTTCAACAAGCAGAGGAAGAAGGAGATATCGCTTCCATGGCAAGATATGCCAAAGGTTTTTCACATCTCTCTGCGGAGATGATCACCGAAAGCAAGGAACTTCTTGAGTCCATGGGGATCGCTGTCTATCAAGCCCCTGGGGAAGGGGAAATGCAGTGTGCAGAACTTGTCAGGATCGGGGAAGCTTATGCAGTCGGCAGTCAAGATTATGATGCTTTAGCTGTGGGCGGAAAAAGGATCATCCAGAACCTTGCTCTTGCCCGTACGAAAAAGACCAGGACAGGCGTCATTGCAGTCACTCCACAGATGATTGAATATGAGAAGGTGCTAAACACTCTGGGAATTGACAGTGACCAACTTATCTGTTTGGGAATCTTAGTCGGCACCGATTTCAATCCTGGTGGAGTGCGAGGCATAGGGCCAAAAAAAGCCCTGGCATTAATACATGAGAAAAGGTATCCTGTGCAGATTTTTGCCAATCTTGAGGAACAGGGAAGGCTTGAATTTGACTGGAAAGAGGTCTTCGAGATTTTCAAGAGGCCTAATGTGTCCCAGACCAAGATCACATTTCCCAAAGTAGACGAGCAAAAAATAAAGGATATTCTTGTAACCAGGCATAATTTCTCATTGGAACGTATTGAACATCAGTTTGCAAAACTCCAAGATCTCAAGAAGCAGAGTCTGCAACGGACCCTCTTTTA
>CAIQQL010000102.1 GCA_903873955.1 uncultured archaeon
CCCCAAAACCCCAAAACCCCTGCCGAAGATGAACAAATCTTATGAATAAAACTGTGATGAATGAATATATAGGTTATGATAGCTAGTTTCAGTAGAAGACAGGCAAAGCACCCTTGAGTACACGTCCCTATATCCTTTGAGCGGGGTACCGTTCCCCGTCGATTGAGAAAAAGCTTCTCTCGTCATATCTATAGACTATCTTACTAGGCTATTAAACGGCACCGCTTCCCTCAGAGTTCTGATTCTTGTCTAGCAGCTTTTATTTCAGTGCAGCAGCCGACTTCTTCCTCTTCTTTGATTGAGACTTTCGCTCTTCCTCCTTGTTTGAACTTGACGAATTGTTCCTGTTAAGAGCGTCTTTTGGGGTTTTGGGTGAGATGTCAGTTTCCCCGAAAGGCGACTTGTTTTGAGAGTCTACTGCCCCTCCGATGGATTCTGACGTAGCATTATGTTCAGACAGAGGCTTCGGTGCCTTGACAAAGGGGTCAATGCGCCAGGCTCGGCATTTGTTATAGTGGACACCGAGAGAGTTTTTGATCGTGCCTTATTCAGAGAAGTAGCTCCCTCCATCCTACTGAATCAGGGTGTTTGCAAGACGCAGCCTTCCTGCTGTAGTTGGCTATACTATCATGTCGTTGTACCCGTCATTGATGCTTGCAAGAGGCCCGCTTTTTATATCTTTCCCTATGAATGGTGTATTCTGGATCAGCACATGATTAAATACGGTTTCTCTGTACTAATCAGTTTCGTCCTCATGCCTAACAGCTTCCTCTCCAAGCTCGGGCAGATCTGGACTGAAACCATCCTCGTTGATCTCGTTCGCATCGTCTCGATTCACAACTCTTTAGCCTGTGAAATACACTGATCCCAGGTAAGTTCGGAGACATATTACTCTAAAGATGCCCCAAATGGTGAATCTAGCTGGACCCAGACATCTCAAGACCTCTGAGTTGATGTCACAGTCGGCAAGCACTCCCCAGAAAACTGCGAGAAAGGAGTAAATCTTCTCATTCTAGTATTCGGCATCTATCTAAGTCAGATCCATACGAGTAACTCGACCTTTAGCTGCCAAGAAGGTAGCGTTTTCTACTGAGAACTCCTCTCCTGAATGATCCAAGACAGCCTTCACTAAACCATTTGCACTTCCTCCTGGAATGAAGCCTAAGGCCATGGTAGACATCATAAGTATTTGGTCCTGTCTTCGATAGATTCCGTTTACGACCTCATGAATCAGACCGTCTCCACTTACGGTTATGATCCCGTCATATTCTTTCGGCTTCATTTCCTGGTTCGCTATGTCATAAGCATGACCTGCTCTTTCTGTGAAGATAACTTTAAGTTCCAAGTGTGCCTTCTCTATAATGGGTCGTGCGGTATCCCAGCTGCGTGCAGCCTCACCTCCTCCAGAAAAGGGGTTCACAAGGACTAACATTTTCCTCTTTCTGGGCATCTCTATTACCATTATCAACACTTTCACGAATCCACTTACACCCATCGAAAGTGATCCCTTCAACAGCACACTATATTCTGGATGCCCATTCCTATGCCATTTCAGGGTGGTCTCCCATTATTAAAGTATCCTAACAGTGTAATTACGCATGGAGATTTATGTCTTCCCTTACCTCAAGCACTCTGACTGTGCTTTCTGACTTACAGCAACAGCTTCCCTTTTTGTTAATGTGCTGCTTGAAGGTCCAGACGTGAATCACTTGCTGATTGGTATCGTCAACCCTCGCACTTAGGATATCTCTGAACTAAAACTAACGGAGCCTTATTGCCTCGTGCTTCAGGTCTCCTTCTGTCTAGGTAACTGGATACATATCGTTTGCTGTGAAGATCTGAAACAGATTGTCAGCTAGGTTGAGTGAGAGTGAGACCCGCATGTTTTTCTTTTCTCCTTTCTTGTTTCCTCCAAGGACGAAGCCCCCTTCACTACTCACTCTGTGAGCCGCGGACATGGGCCTTCCAGACTCTCTTTCTATGCCTCCTTTCAAGTCAGGCTTCCCTGTCATGTCAAAGTTCCACTTGTTTTCCTCAATTCTCGAATCCGTCCCGAAAAGTGACTATCCACCTGGAGCCAGCAGCATGTTGTTGATATTTTTAACGTCCCTCTACTGCTCGTCAGTGCCATCGTCAACTTCCCTCCTAACCTCTGGTGGTGTGGACTAGTTTGAATCCATGTTCTTTTACTATTTATTCTTTCCAAAATAAGCAAGTAAGGGGTTTTGGGGTTTTGGGG
>CAIQQL010000103.1 GCA_903873955.1 uncultured archaeon
CTGTCCTGCATGCAGCCATTCTCGTGCATTTTACGAGGTTCTAGGGGAAAATTATTAGTTTTTTTGTAGCTTAAAAATATTTATCGTCTTCTTTATTTTCTTTTACGCTTTTGAGTCTTTGCTTTTAATAGCGGCTTTTTTGAATCTTTAGCGTTGATATTTATCTTTGAAAATATAAACAGATAGAGTATTTCAAAAATGCCGAATGTGTTAACCACTAAAATCAGTATAAACCAAACGGGCTGGTTAAGCCGTGCAGATTTCCAAAGTGCAAAAGCTTTCCAGGCCAGCGTCCAGACAATCACGACTCCTAATAACCATAACGGCATACCAAATTCATTAGCCAATGAGGAATAGTCCATTACCATCTTCTTTTCTAAATAAAACAATCTTCTTTTATAAATCTTGCCTTCATTTATTATTTATAACATTCTTATCTTAGCAGTAGTACCTTTATTTTTGATCCTAAGATTTACCGACGTAAAATCGATTTTTATCATAGATTTCACGGCAAATAACAGAAAAAACCCATTTTCACTACTCAATAAACAAGAAAATATTTTCCGCAATTTTGACGACGATTATCTGAAAATTACAGAAATCTTTAAATAGCAAAAGAAATTAAATTCTTTACTCATACAATAGCTTGTGTTCTTTAAATTAAGAATACACAAGATGTTGTGTTCAAAAGATGCGTTGCCCATACTGTCATTTTACCGAAACGAAGGTTATTGATAAACGGGATTCAGAGGGTATAACCAAGCGAAGGCGTGAGTGCCTAAAATGCCGGAAGCGTTTCAATACCCATGAGGGCCTTGAAGAGGTCAATATCCGGGTCATCAAAAAGGATGGTCGAAGAGAAGACTTTGACCGAGAGAAGACGCGGAAAGGTATTGTAAGGGCATGTGAAAAGAGACCAGTCAGTACAGAACAAATAGAAAAGATGATTGCGAACGTTGAAGAAAAGATTCAAAAAAGAGGAAAGGAAGTACCGACCAATCTTATCGGGGATTTTATCTCCCATGAGCTGAAGAAGGTAGACAAAGTGGCTTACATTCGGTTTGCTTCGGTTTACCGAGAGTTTGCTGATTTGTCAGATTTCAAACATGAAATAAGGGAGCTAGTGAAGAAATGACACCAGAAAAAATAAAACAGTTACAAATGGGGGAGATGCATCTTGACCGCCTTCTTACTTATGAAGGTAAGGATCCATTCCAGTTTGATATCTTTGGGAATCCTTTAACCTGGGTTTCTGAGGATGTCAATGTGACTGATGACCGTGGAAAACTGGTATTTACTCAACCAAAGGTCAGACGCCCTGATTTTTGGAGTGCTCTTGCGGTCAAAGTAGTCGCAAGTAAGTATTTTTGGGGTGACCAGATTAAACATGAGCGTGAGGATACTGTTGAGAAACTCATTGGTCGAGTCTCTCGATGGATGGGAAAACAGGCAGTTCTTCAGGGATATTTTGATGAAAAAGAGGCTACAATCCTTCGGGATGAAATCTCCTCTATCTGTCTCAATCAACTTGCAGCATTCAATTCTCCTGTCTGGTTCAATGTAGGGATCCAAGAATATAATTCCAATGCCGGAGGGGTTTCTCTTTACAAATGGGACCCTGTTTCTAACAAAGTTGTCCATGCCTCAAAGACAGATTCGCGCCCGCAATGTTCAGCTTGTTTTATCCAGAGTGTGGAAGATGATATGGACTCTATCCTCGCTTTACAGGTTGCTGAGGGTAATCTTTTCAAAGCAGGGAGCGGTACAGGAACAAACCGGTCAACCTTACGAAGTTCTAAAGAGCGTTTGACTGGTGGAGGGCGTGCTTCAGGACCTGTCTCTTTCATGAAGGGCTATGATGCCTATGCTTCCATTATCAAGTCTGGTGGAAAGACCCGTCGGGCTGCCAAGATGGAAATTTTGAATGCAGATCATCCAGATATTCTTGAATTCATTGAATCCAAGCAAAAAGAAGAAAAGAAAGCCTGGGCGCTTATCGAGCAGGGATACAGCGGAGGTATGAATGGAGAAGCGTATAGCAGTGTCGCTTTCCAGAATTGTAATATGTCTGTACGTGTGACTGATGATTTCATGGACTCTGCAAAGGTAGATGGAGACTGGAACACCCGTTTTGTAAGGGGCAGGGAGGTCTGTGAAACCTTGAAAGCCAAGGAAATCCTCAAAAAAATTGCTGAAGGTACCTATATCTGCGGGGATCCAGGCATGCAGTTTGATACTATAGTCAACAAATGGCATACCTGTAAGAACTCTGGTAGAATCAATGCAAGCAATCCTTGTTCAGAATACATGTTTTTGGATGATTCTGCCTGCAATCTTGCATCCATTAATCTTCTTAAATTTAGGACAGAAGATGGAAAGTTCGATGTTGAAAGATTCAAGCATACAGTTCGTTTTATGATTATTGCCCAAGAGCTTTGCGTGGATGGCAGCAGTTATCCAACTGACAAGATCACCAAAAATTCGCATGACTTCAGACCTTTGGGACTAGGGTTTGCAAACCTTGGGGCACTTCTTATGAGCTTTGGTTTACCTTATGACTCTGATGAGGGGAGAGCCGTAGCAGCTGCAATCACCGCGATCATGTGTGGTGAATCCTATAAGACCTCTGCAGAACTCGCAAGTTTAGTCGGGCCTTTCCCAGGATATCTTAAGAATCGAGAACCTATGCTTGAGGTCATCCGGATGCATCAAGAAAGCGTTAAGAAAATTGAAGTCAATAAGATGCCAAGTATTCTGCGATATATGGTGAATGATGCTTGGGATGCCTGGAGCGACGCTCTTGATTTGGGTGAACGATTTGGTTATAGAAATGCTCAGACGACAGTGCTAGCACCTACTGGGACCATAGCTTTCCTCATGGATTGTGATACGACTGGTATTGAACCTGATATTGCTCTGGTGAAGTATAAAGTCCTTTCTGGTGGAGGTATGCTTAAAATTGTGAACAAGGGAGTTTCATATGCACTTAAGAACCTAGGATATAAACCTGTCCAAATAGAGAATATGCTCAACTTTGTCGACAAGAATGATACCATTGAAGGTGCTCCTGAGCTCCTAGAAGAACATCTTCCTGTATTTGACTGTGCATTTAAACCCGCAAAGGGTAAGCGAGCTATTCATTACAAAGGCCATATTAAAATGATGGCAGTTTGCCAACCCTTTTTATCTGGGGCGATTAGCAAGACTGTGA
>CAIQQL010000104.1 GCA_903873955.1 uncultured archaeon
ACTGGATAATCTTATCAACTTCAGGACTGGCCTTTACTTCAAAAAGATGTCTGTAGTAGCATAATCCTGGGACATATTTTGCATGGTCAATTCCCTTTCCGAGGGTTGCTGTTGCTACGAGTTCGAGCTTATGGTCTTCTCCGAGAATGGTGAGAGGAATGTTGTCATATACCAAGTCCGCCCCGCCCTTGAGATCGCCGGAATAAACAACGCAAGGGCCTACCTTTGAAAGTTTGAGGTCAATCTTGGTCTTCTCATTCATCCCTTTCTCAGTCTTGAGAGGCACCAGTCCAAATCGATGAGCAAGGACTTCGTCATAAAGTGCTGAATCATTCTTGAAGAACTCTACCTCGTCAATGGCGAGCGTCGAGACTTCACTCACGCTTCTTCTCAAGGCATTAGCCAAGGATTCATTTGCTTCCATGCGAATGACCAGTTTCTCTGCGGATTTTTGAACGACTTCCATGTTGTGTATAGTATAGATGAAAAAGAGTTTTTTAAACCTTTAGACTCTTCTTCCTCTCTTACCTCCCTTCTTCTTAGGACCACCACGAGCTACACGGGTAGTATCGAGGATGTTGATTATTCTGTAGCCTTCTTTGCTAATGCTCTTCACTGCAGCATGCGCGCCTGAACCGATGCCCATTCCGCCAGTCTTTGCTCTTGTCCGTACGTAGAATGAGGTGATACCGAGGTCTTTTGCCCGTTCACAGATCTTTTTCGCTGCAAACATCGCAATGGTAGGATCCGCCTTCAATCTGCTATGTTTGGTGACCATTCCGCCGCTGACTCTGAGCAGGGTGTTTCCCGCCATGTCCGTCAGATGCAAGATAGTATTATTCTGGGAGCTGAAGATATAAACAATTCCGGTTCGTTCATCTTTCTTCTCTTCAACAGGAACGACTACGACTTCTTCTGCAACTGCAGGAACTGCTTCGGTTACAGGTGTTTGTTCAACCTTTGCTGCCGCTTCTGCAACAACTTCGGTCTTTTCTTTAGTAGGTTTTTCTTCTTCCATGTTTATGCACTAGCCTCCGTCTTTGGAGCCTCTGGGGCTGCTTCTGGCTTCTTGGCCGCAGGTTTTATAGTAATCTGAGCCTCTTCATCCACAGCGACCAGATAACTAGGAATATTTACGGCTTTGCCATCAATAAGGACCTTCTTATGCACCACAAGCTGTCTTGCTTGCTGAGGAGTCGCGGCAAGGCCTTTCTTATAGACCACTGTTGGAAGCCTTCGTTCAAGCAAGTTCTCAATCTTGAGTGCAAGAACGTCCGAGATACTATGCGTGTTCAGGCCCATCTTCTGAAGTTTACCGAACAACACTTGCTGTTCCTCGTTTGAGGCTTTGGCAAGATCTTTTGCCCTGCTTCTGAAATAGTTTATCTTTGCGAGGGTTTTCCAAACTTCCCTTTTGCTTTTGAGTGCATATTTGGTCAAGAGGACATTTTCCTCGTTAATCCTGGCTCGGACATACATTTTCCTTGGCCTATTGAATAGTTTTTTCTTTCTTATCATGTTATTCCTTCTTCTTCTTTATCCCCATTGTTCCACCGCTCTTTCTAAAATGCGATCGGGTTCTCTGGCCTCTCACCGGCTGTTTGAGAGCATGTCTGATTCCTTTGTAGGACTTGATTTCCCTGAGTCTCTTGATGTCAAATTCTCTCTTAATATCGAGGTCAGAACCAAAATAGTGGGCAGTCTCGCCTGACTCAAAATCATTGCGCCGGTTCTTGAGGAACACAGGAAGATCAAGCTCATGCAAAAATTTCTCAATCTTCTGGATATCGTCTTTTGTCAATTCGGAAATTCTCTTTGTCCTTTGAAACCCGAGTTTGATACAAAGACCATTGGAGATTCCCCAGGAGATCCCTTTGATTCTTGTAAGACCCGCGTAGAGTGTCTTGGAACCAGGAATGTCATATCCCATAATTCTGATAAGCATCTCATGAGACTCTTCCTTCAGGAACTGTTTCTTTCGTTCTTCTTTCTCGGCAGCTGCATTCTGCTGTTTTTGCGCCTTTTCGATTTTCTCGGTTGTTTTTTTTGTTTCAGCCATGTTGTTGGTTGTCTATGTCTATCTTACAAAGAGATTAAAACGCTGTCTTTCTTGGAGTTCTTCCACAATACGTTTTTCCACTGCTTTCTTAGGATCTGGAAGGCTTTTTACGCGGTTTTTGATATCCTCGAACGATTCGAAGGGTTTTTCTTCCCTCGCCTCAAGGATTTCCTGCGTATGCTTTTTCCCAAACCCTGGCAAGAGTTCAATTTGATGAAGACGTGTGTTAATTGCCTGAGCCTGGTTAAAGAAATCGATGTATTTCTTTTCCTGCTCCGCAACCATCTTCGAAATGAATTCTTGTAGTTGGATCTTTGCAGTCTCTGTGATCTTCTCTCGTGGCAATCTGCCTGAGATGAAGTATATCTTATCTCTCTTATCCGGACCTATATAAACCTTTTCCTGTGGGGTCAAGGTTATTCCTCTTCTTGGAACCAGTTCGAGGAGGGCAAGATGAGTTTCACCGATAGCTTGTGCTACTGGATTCATCTTTCCACCCATCGGATATCCGTAAGGTAGATAATCTAATATGATTGCATAATCTTCTTTGTCGGTCATTGTGTTTAGTAGTTCTTGGTAAGTGCAAGGATAGCATTGGTTTCCTCTTCGGAAAGCACGGACTCGTTGAAAATCTTGCTCAAGTCTTCACTGTCTTTAGGCAAAAAGTCAACTGTCTTTATGACGTGCTCTTCATTTATTTTAGGGTTATTCAAAGCTCTTATTTTTTCTGCGAGTGCAATTGCATCTTCTTTAGAAATTTTTGTAAAGGCCTTGAAATAATCTTCAACAGGATTTTTCTCCTCGTTGGTACTAGGCTTGAGATAGCTTCTCGCTTCTGCCAATGTAAGTGCCTTTCGAGTGATTATCATTTCTTGGTTGTAACCTCGATTTTCTTAAGATGTATAGGTTTAATAAGATATCTTTTAGGTTTGTTCAGGTCGTTGATTTCCACATAATATGCTGAACCTCTCTTCTCAAGGACCTTACCCGTCCTTCCCTGAAGCCTGTGGGAGTAATTGAAAGGCAAGCTAAGCTCTACGCAAACGGCGACAGAATCGCCAGCTGCAAATTCCTGGAAGTACCTTGTGAAAGATATTCTTCCCTTTGTGCTTGGATGTTTATGAGATAACATAGAGTAGCTAAAAAAGGTTAGTTTAAAAAGCTTTCTTAGAGAAAGAAGCCCTTTGACGCGTACTAGGTGGCGTCGAATCTCCCACTGAACCTTGGTTGAGATCGCCAGAATCCCTGGCTTTTTCCATACTATCAACAATTGCGCGGAACATCTTCTCACCCCAAACGCCTACCCCGCATCTTTCGCAAAAATCAATTACAGAACTGTCGTCAATCGCAGTTTTACAGTAGATACATTTTTTTGGCATCTTTTTTTCCCTCGAAATATTAATCGAAGTAAGGACTATTTAAATATTCGTATATTTCCTTTCATGTTGCCCCTGAAATAAAAGTTCAGAAGATTTAAATAAAAAATTATTCTCGATAAGCCATGCGCAAAAGTGATCTTGTCTTGATGGCAGGCATATTTGTTGCCGTCTTCTTGGTCCTGGGATATTTTATCCCTGTCCAGACCCGTGAGACGGTAGGGCCGGGAGTGAGTTCCCAGGTGACGACACCCCTCTTAGGAATCCTCATTTTTCACAGCCCATTCATGCTGGGAATCTACATTTTTATCGACTTGGTCCTACTTGTTTCTGGCGTCTATCTTTCCCTACGAAAAAAGAGCACAAAAGCTTTTAAACACGGACGCTCTTCCCCCTAGAATGCGGGAGTGCCGGAGCGGTCAAACGGGCTGCCTTGAGGTGGCAGTAGCTTAGTGCTTGCGTAGGTTCGATTCCTACCCCCCGCATCATATTCAACCCACAATGCCGAAAAAAAAGACCGGGAAACCCCTCAAGAAAAAAAGTGCGTCACAACTTCCCAACTTACAAAAACTTCTTGCAAAAGCCTATTCTCTCGAGGACAAAGGAAGCTATGACCAAGCATTGGTGCATTATAACTCCTTGCTTGCCGCGTTGGGAAACAATCCCCATATCCTCAACAACAAGGGGGCTTGTCTTGCCAACCTCGGGAAATATGATGATGCCCTCAATGCGTACGACGCTGCATTAAAGGCCTCTCCAAAATACAGCAAGGCCCTGAACAACAAAGGCCATGCACTTGCAAGCATGGGAAAACATCAAGAGGCCATAAGCTGGTATGATGCAGCGTTAGGCGTCGACCCCGCTTATCTTTCTGCCCTGAGCAATAGAGCCAACTCCTTGCTTATCTTAGGAAAATTTGAACGTGCTGTCAGCGAGTATGACAAAGTACTCTCGAAAAATCCAAAGGACAGCGAGGCCTTGAGCAACAAGGGAGTAGCCAAGGGATTTCTTGGCGAGCACAAACAAGCCCTTGCCTGTTTTGACAAGGCATTAAAAGTAAATCCCCATCACCTCCATGCATTGAACAACAAAGGCCATGTGCTTGCAAGCATGGGAAAACACCGAGAAGCCATCCCTTTTTTCAATAAGGCCCTGAAACTCTCCCCAGATTTCGTCCTTGCAAAGAACAATAAAAAAGCATCGTCGCATTCCCGCGACCAATAGTCATTCTCAAGAGCATAACGAAGATAATCGCTAAACCGAAGAAGTAGTTTTCAAAAAATCAAAATCCAACCCTTCGGATCCTGAGAGGGATTGCGTCTGGAAGAGGCAGATCGGTTGCAAGCACGAGATATCCTCCCCCTCCTGCCCCGGAAAGCTTCCAGCCATAAGCAGTTTCCCTGTATTTCTCAATCGTCTCTTGCACAAGAGGGTTTGTCATGAGAGGAAACATACGCACCTGGGCCTCGAAACTATCACGCATCCCCCTTCCAAAACCGATGATATCTTTTTCAAGGATACCCTGATAACAGCGCTGGGCTGCCTGGGATAATGCAATCGCATGTTCGGGAGTGATATTGGTCTGGTCGAGCACGCGAAAGTCTTCCTTCCTTGGCTTTAGTTTGACAAGCCGAAGATGCCTTTCCAACCAGTTTAGCGTCGCATCGTCTTTGACACTCTCAATATGCTTAGGCCAGTACTCACCCCCATACCAGAGACAGTTTAGATGAGGAAGCACAATGCCGATAGCGTCTTGGGATCCAGCTATCTCTTTCGTACCTGGAGGATTATCGCAGGCAAAAAGAATCTTGGCAAGGTCCACAGGATTTCCTGCCGGAATCCTCGAGCCCCAGATCGAAATGGCCTTGCTTCGCGTCGATGTTGCCATGCCGCTGCGCAAATCAAATTCCTGCGTAGGCTCCAAGGAGATAGTGATCACCGGTCCAGGACTGTACTTTGAGACATAAGGCTGGTCAAGCCATCCCCCGGCAAGGTCAAGACGATAAGGCATCTTAGAAGCATCTCTTATTGTTTCACTGCTTCTGAACGGCAGAGGATGATGAGGCTCACGTTTCATGACCAGATATTCTATGCCCAAAGAAGTGCATAACACTCTTTTTTGGAGATCATCCCCGTCTTCATTCACTAAAAATATATCTGGCCGCAAGGCTCTCAGTTCCGGTTCAAAATCGAGCACGCCTGTACCCGAGGCGATAAAGGTATATTTTACACTTGCAAGACCTGCAACCATGAAAAGGCGTTCCTCTTCTCCATAGAGAGGATTTCGATGCTTAAGCTGACGCATCGTCTCATCAGACCCCAAGGACACATAGACCTCTCCTTTTCTTGCGGCCTGCTGCAGGAAGGCAACATGCCCACTATGCAAAAGGTCAAAAAAACCACTTACGAACACTTTCTTAGCCATAGGGAGCCATCTCCTTCCAGATTTATAAAAATATCTTGCCCCTCAAACACCCTTTGGACTGTATAATTCTAGTGATTGCGTTTTTCAAGGAGAGCAATGCGCCGTTCAAGCTCCTGGAGCCTTGTCTTAAGCTCCTTCTGGTTCATCGCATATTCCTTATCCATCGTCTCGACAAAATCAGCAAGATAGGCATTGAAAAGTGTGCTGAGCTTGCCTCCAAAGAGACCCAGTTTTGTCTTTGCTTTCGCCAACAACTGCGCGTCAACCGTGATGTTGACCCTCATTTTCTTTGCCATAGTGTATAAGTGTGTATTCTGGTATAAAAAGGTTTTGTGAGGGTTAAATTTAAATAGGTAGAATTTGAGATGGCTCTATGCAAAAAGCAATCAGCAAGACACATATCAAGAAAGATGTCAAGAAAAAGACAAGTCCTTTGTCAATCGAGACCATCATGGCCGCAAAGAAACACAAAGCCTGGCTTTATGTAGCAAAATGCCTTGCAAGCCCAACTCGGCAGTATCCTTCTTTCAACCTTCATGAGATTGATGCAGGTTCTGAAGATGGAGACACAGTAGTCATCCCTGGCAAAGTCCTGGGTGATGGAAAAGTCTCCAAGAAAATTAAGATTGTCGCTTTCTCCTTCTCCGCCTCTGCTTTGGACAAGATGAAAGAAGCAAAAGTTGAAGGTGCATATATCATTGATGAAATCAAGAAGAATCCTGAAGCAAAGGGGGTCAAATTACTCCGATGAGCGAACAAATCACTATAGTCATTGATGCCACCAAAGGCATAGTAGGACGTATTGCGAGCTATGCAGCAAAACAGGCCATGCTTGGAAAGAAAGTGGTCATTGTCAATTGCGACCACGCCGTTGTCAGCGGGACCCATAATAACATCGTAGATGAGTATAATACCCTGCGTAGAAAAGGCGGATCAAGCATGAACGGCCCTTTCTTCCCAAAGAATCCTGAACGTCTTATGAAAAGGACCGTGAGGGGAATGCTAGCATACACCCAGCAAAGAGGCAGGGATGCCCTTGAAAGAGTGATGTGCTACAATGCAGTCCCTCTTGAATTTGCCAACAGCAAGAAAATCACCATCGTCAAAGAACTCAAGACCAAGAGCATGACCCTTGCAGAGTTGGAGAAAATAATCTAATGGTAGAGAAAAGCATCATCGTCTCAGGAAAAAGAAAGACTGCGGTCGCAAAGTTAAGGATCAAACCCGGAACAGGAAAGGTAAGTTTCAATTATCTTCCTTCCAGTGAGCTTCCTTTGTTCCACAGACTCGCACTTGCTGAACCAGTCAAGATCTATGAGCAGGAGATTGGTCCAATGAAATATGACATGACCATCAAGACTGTCGGTGGCGGAAAAGAAGGACAGATACAGGCTGCAAGGCTCTCCATTGCCAAAGCCCTGGTCCAGATAACCGGCTCTGACGTCCTCAAGAAAGCATATATCACTTACGACAGAAACATCCTTGTCCCTGATTCAAGAAGAAAGGAAACCAGAAAGCCTGGAGATTCCAAAGCAAGAGCGAAGAGACAGAAGTCCTATCGTTAATTCTAGGCTACAAATCTTTAAAAGTCAGCATCATTCATGTAGGTTATGGATATTTACACTCCAAAATCGCCTACGCTATGGGTAGCTGAGAAGATGGTCGACTTCAGGGGAGATTATTGTCTTGCCCTGAGGATTGCCGGATGCAAAGTCCCAAAAAGCGGCGCAGTGGAGTACCGAGTGTCTTTAGGCGAGTTTGATCCTGTCGATCCTGCTTCAAGGAATAATGGGCATAAACTGCTCCATCTGCCTCCTAAAAGCCTAAACCCTGCCGAAGAGACAGTTGCCCAAGCCCCTCCTGAAAAACCAATAGTCCGATATGCTGAAGGATGCGAAATCAAACCTGAGAGCTATTCCCCCTATGCTAGAACCGCGTTTGCACCTCTCCCTGAAGGTTTGACCCTTGCATCCATCGGCACACAAGAGTATGACGCCTTAGGAGAGTATCGCCCCTTCTTTTACCTGATTATTGATAGCAAACTGGAAAAGTTAGCCCAAACCCCGACTGTGCTTAAGTCAGAAGGCGGCAGTTTTAGATTCTGGTCCTTTGACAGAAATGAATTTATCAATTAATTCTGGTCAGACATATATAGTGTGTCTAAAGGATTACGTACCCGTTTTATCTGGTCAGTTGAAATATGGGTATAGACCTGAGTCGTGCTGAGGGAGGCGTGGCCCAACATGGCCTGGATCAGACGAATGTCGTTTCCCTGCTCCAAAAGATGGGTAGCAAAACTATGACGGAGCGTGTGCGGAGTGATCTTCTTGTTGATGCTTGCCCTTTCCCTCATGCCTTTGATGATCTTCTGGATATTACGGGTCGTCAAAGGGTCGTCCTTGGAAAATATATAGGTGTGGTTCCTTTCCTTGATATATTCTTCAAGATCCTTTGATAACGTCTCGGATATAGCAAAGACACGATCTTTTGCTCCCTTGCCGCGCCTTACCCATCCCGTCTTATCCTGGAAATTAAGATCCTGCACCTTGAGGTTGACCAGCTCAGACACTCGAAGCCCGGCAGAGTAAAGCAAGGACACAATAAGACGCGATTTCTGGTTGTCGGCCGAATTGATCAGCTTCTGCACTTCCTGGGGTGTCAACACCTCTGGCAAACGTTTGTCCTTCTTAGGCATACGTACCTGGCTGAAATCTTTCTTGAGCACCTCGATATAGAAGAATTTAAGCGACGCGGCAGCAAGCATGATGGTGTTCTTTGATTTCGTCTCAAAAAGGTCAGAAAGATAGGCCCGAGCGTCGTCTTCAGACAGGTCTACGGCGGGCTTTTTCGTCTTCAACAGAAACTTCTCGACAAAGAATGAATAGTTCCGTACTGTCAACGGCGAAAATCCCCTCAACTTCAATTCTGTCCTCAACTTGTCTAGTTCTTCCATTCGGCACCCTTTTAGGTTAGCCAAAAATAAACGAACTTTTATTTAAACCTTTAGTAAAACAGATTACGCGAGAATATATGTTCAAAGAAGAGAATACACTTAAAGCCGCATCCCCTCAGGAGGAGAATGCTGAAAAGGTATTCCGGGTTCATCGGTTTTGACGAGGCAGGAAGGGGTTCTCAAAACAAAGGAGAGGTCATCGTCGCGTATTTCTCTGTCAACCCTGAAGATGCCCATATCCAGACCTTTACGAGAGGCAGAGATACCCCTGATGCACGAAATGTCCTCGCACGAGCACCGACGGAAAATTACTTCTTCGCCGTGCTCACGACAAAACAGTCCAGCAGAGGCAACTCAAATCTCGCATTGATCTCCCCGTTCCTTATCCGAAGATGCCTGGAAAACATCTTCTTGCCCGCGCCGTTAGAAAACCTGAGCATCTTTTTTGATGGTCGCATCGGGGAGGCGGAAAAGGCATTAGTCTACCAGGACACTGCGAAGCGATATCCCGCATTAAGAACAATTACCATTGCAGATTTTAAGAAGAACGGCAGAAGATTCGTAAGCAAAAAACGACAGCCGCATATCCATTGCCCCCTCTTAGGATATCTCGCGGACTTACGGGCCCATCAGCTTTATCAGATGCCCTTCGAAGAAATTGCAACGTATAGCCGGTATGTTCCCATTGATGCCCAGGAGCTTGTAGAGAGACTAGCATACTATGATGGATTCAATTCGGGATTCCGAGCGGATGGTCCCTGCGGGAAAGACCGCCAGGTTCTTCGTCCGCCATATAGAAAGTACCACTAAAAGCCATTCAAAATTATCACCATAATCCTTTTAAACCTCGTTATTTTTAGCTCAGTATGGATCAAAAAAAGATGCTAAAAATGGCTATAATTTCAGGCGCTTCCCATGCCCTGAAATACAAGAAGCAGAACTCATCATCCACTGATGAAGAGGTTTTGCAGCAAGTGAATCGCGAGGCGAATGAAATTCTTGCTAAGCTCGACTCTATCAATTAATTCTGGTCGTAAGCTTTATAATGTAATCAAGGTAGCTAGAAATATGCGGGGATGCCGGAGCGGTCAAACGGGCAGGACTTAAGCTCATACTCTCAATTTATCGTGTATAAGACATCCTGTGGCTTAGTGCCTTCGTAGGTTCGATCCCTACTCCCCGCATCTTTTTCTGGGGTTATATATATCTCTGAAATAACGGACTCAATAACTAATTATACTGCCTTTTTCTATTTAGGTTATGGCTAATATTCTTCCTATAGAAGTTGAAAGAGTAAAAAAGAATATCGAACAATTTCCTAAATTAAAAGAAGTTTTTGGTAATGATTGGTTAGACCCTCTATTAGTTATAGAAGAACGAGAGAGAAAACACCCTTTATTTTGGTTTATTTCTGATACTTGGAGATGTTCACATCTAATTTATAATTTAGATACAATCAACGTTAAGGTTCCCCTATACACCCACATAATAAACAAATTAAAGTCCACAATCGATCGTTTTAACTTTCATTCTCTTATTACTGAAATTGAAGTTATTGGTTTTTATTTAAAGAACTTCCCACCAGAAGATATAGAATATGAACCTAAACTATCGAATAGTAATAAAAAGATGGATTTAAAGGTTAAAATCGATGGGGAGGATTACTACTTAGAAATATTAGCAATTTTTGATGATAAACAGATTATACAAATAGAAAAGATCCAAGATAAAATAAGAAAAGAATTAGACTTGATAGAACAACCATATATCTTGTCTATTTCAACTTCTTATGATTTTAATGAAGGAGAAATTAATGGATTTGTTAATTTCGTAAACGAGGTATTAAAGAGTAATGAAACAATTAGTAGCAAAGCATCTTTTGATTATTTTCGAGATACGAAAAAAATAGCTGAAATTAGATTTTATGAAGCAAAAGAAAATTTGCGAGGGGGTGTTGGTTTTATGCATCTGCCAACTAAAACCATGGAAACTCCAGGTAGATTAAAGCAGAAAATATTAACAAAGGTCAATCAATTACCAAGAGGCACAAATAACATTGTAGTAGTAAATCTATCATATATCACCCTCAGCTTTATCGATGTGGAAGAGGCTTTTCTAGGGCAGTCCAGCGTCATAGTAAGCACGGAAACCAATGAAGCAAAATCAATAAGAAATCCTAATGGTATTATACATCATAAAAACGGGAAATTTATTTCTATGGTAATTGCTTATACAAAAGAAGACTATAGCAATAAAGCCTATTTTATTAATCTTTCAGCAGATAGGATAATAAATCCTCTAATTGCAGAACGCCTTTAGTTTTATCTTAGTAATTTTCTAGCGGCTTTTGTTTTCCAATTAAATTTCTTAGTATTTTTTCTCAATCTCTTTTTCATATCGGAAAGAGTCTGTTTTGGGACTCCTTTTTCTAAAGCCTCTTTACTACTCATTTTAAGAACCTTTTTAGTCACATTCTTTCTTGAATGATACTCAGTAGTTTTTCCTAGTTCAAGGGGTTGTTCTTCAATATTTTTAGTCTCCTTACCAATTATTCTAATTTCTCCACCTATGATTCTTCTTCTCTGCATTTGACCGTTTTTACTCCCATTCTCGAACTTCGATTCGGGATGGTCTAAATATTTAAATGCTATTTTAAAAGAACTCTCAAACTCAATATCCTCTTAGAAGATGTTTGCCCTTCGTCTACTTCTAAGATTTTTCTTTAGAACTTTCTTGACCACAATGCGTACAAAACAGACTTCCAACCTTTAGTAGATGCCCGCATTTTGTACAGTGCTTATCAAGAGAAGAGGATTCAGAATTCTTCAGGCTAGCAGGACCATTTTTCCTTTTATTTTTAGTATAAACATAAATTCCGATTGCGCATGCAATTAAGATTAAAAGTATAATCCAGAATAAAGTACTACTCGAAGATTTTTCAGATAAAGAAGAGGCAGAATAACTCGTTACAACAGACTGATTGACATCTAATGTCTTTTGTTTGGGCAAAGGCTTAACCTCAACATTGAAAGAGCATTCATCTGCCTTAGAAGGATCTCTTGTTGCATATACTTTAAAGGTACATTTAGAGATCTTAGAAGAATCTGTTGAATAGGTCACTTGAGCCATTGTCGTTTGAGATTTTCTAGCATCTAAGAGTAATTTATTATCATTTAATGTAGCACTCAACCCATCACAGTCTAAGCTTAAACTAAATGCTCCCTTTTCATTAGCAACATTTTCAACATTGAGGTTAAGATTCTTACTTTCTCCGCTTGTAAAGGAATCATCTGAAGGACAAGTAACCTTTGGTTGGCCAGTTATCCAATGAACTCCAGCCCAAGCAGCATCAAAAGTTAGAGTAAATTGTGGAAAAGCAGTTGAATAAGGTTTCTCATCAACAACAAAATCAGAACCAACAAAGCTTGCAGATTTAACTATACTATTTCCAGAAATATATTCATTTTTTCTATCTATTAACAGTTCATTTAATTTTTGGTTATAAGCAGATATGCAATTGGTAGCTTCAGAAATACCTGAAAGCTTCCACCCGTCAGATTCACCTAAACAATTTCTTATGGTAACATCAGTTTTTTCATTAGCGCTTATCAGAGCATTGTTAATACTATCAAAATCTTGAGAAGTAAGATGGTATGCTCCACTTGAGTCTTTAAATGTATTATAACCCGGTGTCCCCACCCAATGTCCTCCTAAAAGGTCGCCTCTCCAAGAAGCAGTAATCTTATTATCGATGTTTACTGTACCATCCTGCTCACCAAAATCTATTGTTTGAGGAGTTAGACCTGAAAATGAGATTACTGCCTTGCCATTTCTATCTTTGACTCCTGAAAATATCCCGAAAGTTGCAATCTCAGTACTGGAAGTATAAACACAATAACATGGGCCTGGCCATGAAAATGTTCTTATTGCGAATTGCGTAGTCGAATAACCCCAACTCTTGCATGAATCAACATCACAGCTTCCTAAAGTCCAACCGTGATTATAGGTATCATAGTCCAATACCTTTTTATCGCTTTCAATTGTTGTATGAAAAGTATCTTTTTGAGAAGTTATTGAAATATCTCCTGTAATGTCATTACTAGTTATCTCTTCAGGAGATGCTTGATTCAGTAAAGAGTTTAAATTATCCTTCGTCCAAGCAACTCTTAAACAATCACCGTTGCCATTTGCAGTCGCAACAACTTTAAAGGTACTCTGACCAGGAGCCCTCTCAATTTTGTTAATGTCAAGGTCGGTTCCCCCTGCACATTCTGCAAGAACGATTCCGCTTACATTGATAAACAAGATTATAAAAAATAAAGATAAGACTAACTTCTTCATCCTATCGTCCGAATTATAAATTTAGTTATTCCAAGATCCAAATAGATATTCACATAGGCACGTTCATGTTGCCCAGTAAGAGCATTCCACACCCCTTGAAGTCCTGATTTTATCGCATTAAAGTTACTAATAGTTAAATCAAGGGGAATATCCTGCTGTGAATAAGGACCAATGATAAAAAAACCAGTTTTGCCTTCAGCGATTTTTGTACTCCCATAATTTGCATCATAAGATAATCTAGTAAAAAGAATAGGAACAAAGGTAGGATTCTCTACGCGGATAGTAGTTGCAGCAGAAATCTTTGACAGGCTAGCATCTCCCTGAAAATTTGAGGCACTTGCGACGATACTATCAAAAGATAGAACAGGGGTCAGTTGAGTCATGGCCCAGAAATCTAAAATAAAATAGATCACTAAAACCGCTAAAATAATTATTAAAACTGAACCCCTTCCTTTACTTGTGGATTGTCTTTCAAGCCCACGATTATAGGAGGATTCCTCCTGAAGTTGTGTGCCACAATGTGCACAAAAGTCATCAGACAAATTTACCCGCTTTCCACATTTATGACAGAATGTCATGTAAAACCCTGTAGATTAAAGGAGATTACAAACTTCTTAAAGGTTATTGCAATTCCCTAGGCGATACATCACCCGCATGTATTATAGCTACGAGAATAAATAAACCTAGCCCGCCTCATATGAGGATTCTGAAAACATATAAGTATTACTCCCTGCATTTGTTTCTCAATATCCTCATAAATTCTACGTTAAGAAGAAAGGTCAATATTTTTTATTCTTTCCCAAGTGAAATCCGGATCATTTCTGCCGAAGTGCCCATAGCAAGCAGTCTTTTGATAGATAGGTCGTTTCAAGTCAAGTTCCTTAATGATCTCTGCAGGTTTTAATGGAAAATTCTTATTTATTATTTCATTTATGACATGTTCAGGCAGGTTATTTGTGCCAAAGTAGTTCACATATAAAGAGACAGGTTCTGCAATACCGATTGCATAAGCAATCTGAACTTCACATCGCTCTGCTAATTTTGAGGCCACAATATTTTTTGCAATAAACCTAGCCGCATAGGCACCAGACCTGTCAACTTTACTTGGGTCTTTACCAGAAAAACAACCGCCTCCATGCCTTCCAAATCCTCCATAAGTATCCACGATTATTTTTCTTCCTGTCAAACCCGTATCCCCTTCAGGGCCACCTATCACAAATTTTCCTGTCGGATTTATATGATAGGTTGTATTTGCATCAAGATACCTGCCACAAACCGGTTTGATAACCTTGTCTATGAGCTCTTTTCTTATCCTTTCTAAAGGAACTTTTTCATCATGCTGAGTAGATAAAACAACCGTGCACACCCTTTTGGGTTTATCATTTTCATATTCAACAGAAACCTGACATTTTGAGTCGGGCTTGAGATAAGAGATTTCCTTCGATTTTCTTAACTGGGAAAGCTTTACCATTAGTTTATGAGATAAAACAATCGGGAGCGGCATAAATTCAGAAGTTTCATTCGTTGCATACCCGAACATGAGTC
The DNA here is from genome assembly GCA_903873955.1 of uncultured archaeon. GTDB lineage: Archaea > Nanobdellota > Nanobdellia > Pacearchaeales > GW2011-AR1 > VGKP01. Next base: position 14,700 of record CAIQQL010000104.1, read on the forward strand.
CCTGATCACCTGCCCCTTGCTCCTTACCCTCTTTACTATCAACGCCCAAAGCGATATCAGAAGACTGTTTAGACAAAAAGAGAAGGATATCGCAGTTTTGGGAATTGAACCCTTCTCCCGTATAACCTATCTCAGAAATCTTTTCTCTGGCTATTTTTTCTATGTCGACAGTTGCCTTACTGGTGACCTCTCCACCGATCACCAAATGATTATTTTTTACAAAGCATTCTACGGCAACCCGACTTTCTATATCTTGTTCGAGAAAAGCGTCCAATATTGCATCAGATATCTGATCACATAACTTATCCGGATGCCCCTCTCCTACAGACTCTGAACTAAAGATATACCCACTCATCTCTAATTAAAACTGATTATCTATAAATAATTTCTTGCAAATAATATTCTTTTAAGAATATTTATATATCTTTAACATCATTGAGTGCGATGGTGTTTGATATAACCCAGATTAAGAAAATCCGCAAACAACTCAATTTAACACAAAAAGAGTTCGCTCTGAAAGCAGGAATAAGCCAGAGCATGGTTGCCAAAGTAGAGTCGGGCAGACTTGACCCGACCTATTCCAAGGTTAAACAGATTGAGAATGCTTTAGAGCAGTTGTCTAATCAACATGAAAAGCAAGCACACGACATCATGGTCAAGAACATATTCTCGGCAAGCCCAGAGATAGGAGTTTTGAAAATAATTGACGTAATGCAGAAAAAAGCTATTTCTCAATTGCCCATCATTGAAAAGGAAAGAATTGTAGGGATTGTCACGGAAACATCCATTCTCAGCAAGAACCTACAAGATATCAAGAACCTTCTAGCAAAAGACATCATGGATGAACCTCCTCCCATCATATCGAAGAACACCCGACTTGAGGTAATAACCCAGTTATTGAGGTTTTATTCCTGTATCCTTGTAAAAGAAAGAGGCAAGCTGATCGGTTTAATAACCCGATCAGATTTAGTTAAAAGTCTTGTAAGATAATTCAGAAAGATTCAGGAAGGCTAATTCGTTTTTATAGTAGCAGTCTTTCTTCCTTGCAGCATAAACATACATATCAAAATATAACTATCTTTAAAAAATCCAAGGACCGATTTATTCTATGTCTCAAACAGTGGTAAGAGGTTACTCGCTGGTTTCTCAACAGATTCGCGAAAAGATCCGAAGAGGAGACCTTTCTGTGCCTGAAACAAACCTCTCCCGAGATGAAAAGGGGTGGTTTAGAGAAACCGGATTAGAACAACGCATCCAACCTTCTTCATTTGAACCGACTCTCGGAACACAGGCGTTTGTGCTGGATATTGAACAACAGTCAGTCTTTGGTGTTGGCACCCATCAAACCGTTTATAGAGCTTTACTCCAGTTGCCGAGGAGACAACGGCCAGAGGTCGATATCACTGGAGGTTTTGAGATGAAAATAGGATTCAATTATCTCCTCTCATTGAATGAACGAGTGACTTTAAGAAAAGATGAACATCTGGAGTCATCTCCAAAGAGCAGCAGCGGCAGGCTCTTACCCATTGTCCGTATGCTTGCAGACTATAGCCCCTCCTTTGATGAATGCCATTACCAACATGCACAAGGCGTGCCGCTGCAGACCTGGCTGCTGGTACAGCCAACTGCCTTCAACCTCATCGTCCATCCTGGATTGACCCTAAACCAACTGAAATTTTCCGTAGGAAAAGATGTCTCTTTGACCCAATCTGAATTGATGGCTGAATTATCGAAAAATCCTCTGCTCCAGATAAAAGGAGAGCAGGGAAGGCTGCGTCCAGCTTCGCCAATCGTCATCGACGATGGCATGCAAATAAGCCTGGATCTAACCGGAGAGCACACCTCTGGAATTGTTGCGTTAAGGGCGAGGAGAAATCCAGAGCCCATTGACATGTCCAGAGTCAAGTTTTATGATGCGGAAGATTTTTTCGAGCCTGTTGAGCTCAAGGATGGGAAAATCAAGCTCCATGGAGGCGAGAGATATCTGCTTGCATCAAGAGGGGTGCTCACCATCCCTGCACATCTTAATGCGAAGCTGAGAAGACATTATGGGACTGGAATTCGAGGAACGTGGGACGAAGCAGGCTTCATCGACAATGGATTTCGAGGAGACCTTGTATTTGAAGGTAGTTTCAATGAGGCTGGGGGAGTAACCCTTGAAGCAAGAGATGCGCGTCCGGTGAGCTGTCTTGAATTCTTCAGGGTCGCAGAAACTCCCGACAAGGTTTATGGTAAGGGTATTGGCTCAAATTACCAAGGCCAGCTAGGCCCAAGGGTATCAAAACATTTCAGATCTTTTGATTATACTCATGCCGCAAGGAACTATAGAAAACTAAACAGGGACGTCTTGACCCATGATGCCAAGGTCCTAACAAGATTCCGTTCAACTCGAGAAGGATTTGAACCCCTGAGACCGGATGTTGCTCAAGAGCTTATCGAGGAAATAGAACAAAAAGGTTTCTTTCATTCACGATATGATTGCGAAGAAGACCAACAGGCCTTGCAAATCCTCCCCTATGCATTGATTTTCGGGAAGCATGACCGCATTTTCACGTATGTCCGTGCAAGCAATATCCAAGATTATGGAGAATCAAGGCTGTTTGGGAAGTACTCCATAGGTCTTGGGGGCCATATAATAAGAAAGGACGGGCCCGCATTTGTCAATGCATGCTTGACAAGAGAGGTGACCCAGGAAGAGGTTTCTATTCGAGGAAAACTCTCAAGATTCCATTTGGCCGGAACGCTCATGGCCTATGACACCCCGGTTGACAAAGTACATTTTGGGTTAGTGTATACTGCCCACCTTGATGGGAACATTTTGCTCAAAGAATCGTCCATCACCTCCTGCGGTATGAGACCATTATCAGAAATTGTTAGACAGCAAGAGAAATTTGAAACCTGGAGCAGAAAACTTATCCCCTTCCTCCCGGACCTTTCAAGAAGGCACTAAACTTGACACTATTAGCTTCGACAATATTTTTATAGAGATTATTACATAACATTTCATGGAACAAAAAGCCACATTTATTGATGCCCATTGCCATATTGACATGTGCAAGACACCTGTCCAGGACATCATCAGTCATGCAACCCAGGCAGGCGTCGGAATCATGATAACCCAAGGAGTGAATCCTGCTTCAAATCGAAAAGCGCTCAGTCTTGCCACGAAGTATCCCCAAATCAAAGTTGCGTTGGGTCTTTATCCCATTGACGCACTAGCCCTTTCTGATGAGGAAACAGAGCAGGAACTCTCGTTCATACGCGACCATAAATCAGATATTTTCGCCATAGGTGAAGTGGGAATGGACTTCAAAGAAGATCTGGCCCAACATGCCCGCCAGGAACAGATCTTCAGGAAAATCATTGCGCTAGCCCAGGAACTGGACAAACCCGTCATTGTACATTCGCGCAAAGCTGAAAGTGCCTGTGTGACGATCCTAACCGAGATGCATGCGAAGAAAGTCATCATGCACTGTTTTTCGGGGAAATTCTCCCTGATAAAAACGGTTGTGGAAAACAACTGGACCCTGACCATCCCGACAAACGTCAAGAACAGCGAGCATTTCCAAAAAATGATCGAAGCCGTCCCACTTACTCAACTCCTTTGCGAGACCGACTCCCCGTATTTACATCCTGATAAGCTCCCAGACAATGAACCGGCAAATGTCCTTGCCTCATATGAAAAGATTGCTGAGATAAAGAAAGAAAGCATTGAGCAGGTAAAAAACCAGCTCTTTGAGAACTATAGTAGACTAGTCTAACCTCTGCCCCTAGGGCATGATAAAAGTCAATAAGTCAGAGATAAGGAACCCTAAAGCACCAATCACCAGAAGACCAATCGCAGAAACTTTTGCAATGGCCTTAAACTCATCCATGCTCGGTTTTCTTAACACCAGCCAAACCCGTTTTGACTGTATAGAAAATGATTTTATTCTCGTGAAAGCTGTGACTTTATCCTCTTCCATGGTTTATGTACGTAAGAACGGTTTTTAAAAGTAACGGTATTTAAAAGAGGAGGATTACACTCAGAGTTTGCCTAAGATCACCTACAATCCTGCTTCCTCACAAAAAGCCAAAAGACGAGCATCACACAATTTTATTGCATGCATGAGAAATAGTGAATCGGGTGCCAGAGAAGTTTTTACTGCAAATCCCTCATTATGCAACTCGTCTTTTACTTCATGGACAGCATAAGCCGCCATCTTGGAAAGGACCGACGCTGTTTCGATGGCTTGCGTCCCTGAAAAAGCATTATGCTTTTCAAGAAAGGAGTGTAAACCCTGTTCACCCGTCTCTCTGATCATACGAAAATAATGTGCACAGGCCATGATGAATTTAGCATCCATCTCGCTCCTGTTAAAATCATGAACAAGAAAGAAACCATGTTTTTTGAGGCTTAAGGAAACGTTCCTTACTGCCCCTTCAAGATCGTTAAAATGATGCAATGCGTCGACACAGGTCACTGCCCTTGCCGCATTTTGATACGCTGAAAGATTGAGGACATCTCCTACCTTGAACTCTAAATTCGATATATTCCGATAATTAGCCTTTGCGCAGTCAATTGCTTTGTGACTGTTGTCTATTCCAATCACTGAACTTTCAGGAAAGACTTTTGATAACTGATACGTAAACCCTCCTGCACCACATCCGACGTCGATCACAATCCCGTCAGGAACCTCGACCTGCAATAACCCTCCAAACCACCCCATCATCCCTTTTAATCCCCTGGCTGCACGAAAGTCATCTTCAGCAATGCTAGGATAGATCTTTGCATGCCTGTCCAAATACCCCTGCTCAAGCCGCGCATCGATAAGTTCAGGAACCCTTTTGTAGGCAGGGAGAATCATTCGTCTACGAAAAAGAAGACACTTTTAATAGATAATGTTAACCCAAGCTATAGATTGAAAAAACAGGATTATTTCTTCAAGAAATCAATACCGAGCTCTTCTTCAAGCTCCCGCTGTTCATTCGTCTCAAGATCAGTAGAGGACCCTAAGATCTGTGAGCTTTTAACACCGGTGACAATGAGCAACACTTTCATGGACTTGTCCATGTCCGGTGCAATTTGCGCCCCTGAGATGATCTTTGCATCTGGAGCCACCTTGTTACCTATTACTTCCATCACCTGCCGATACTCATCTAAGGACATGTCAGGACCTCCGATGATGTTGACCAATACTCCTGAAGCGTTTGTAGTATCCACATCCAAAAGAGGGTTGTTGATTGCCTTTTCCACTGCATCTCTTGCCCGGTCCGGAGAATCTGACTCTCCAATGCCGATAAGAGAGACACCTCCATTTGCCATCACTGCCTTGATGTCTGCAAAATCCAGATTCACGAGTCCGGCTTTCGTTACAAGTTCAGTTATACCTTTGACAGAGTTGGTCAATATTTCATCAGCTACTTTAAAGGCAGTATGGATTGGCAATTCTGGGGCAATTTCAAGAAGCTTGTCATTTGGAATGACGATTAAGGTGTCAGTCACCGCGACCATCTTATCAAGACCATATTGCGCATTCTCTATCCTTTTCTGACCCTCTACGGTAAACGGAAGCGTCACAACCCCGATAGTAAGGGCACCAAGCTTTTTGGCAATCTCTGCAACCACGGGAGCCGCTCCCGTACCCGTCCCTCCCCCGAGACCGCACGTGATAAAAACCATGTCAACATCACCAAGTTTCTTTCTTATTTCCATCTCAGATTCACGAGCAGCCTGCTCACCTATTTTTGGATTGCTTCCTGCACCCAGACCATGGGTGAGTTCTCGGCCAATCAGGATCTTTTCATCAACATTTGAATACAGAAGATCCTGGGCATCGGTATTGATTGCAAAAATCTCACAACCCTTGATGCCTATCTCCTTCATACGAGAAACCGAGTTGCCACCTCCACCGCCACAACCAATTACCTTGATTCTGGCCCCCTGTTTTTTAAGAATATCCTCTAATTCCTTGTCAATCTCATGAGATACTACACCTACTTTTTCAAAGACATTAGCCATAGCCGTTTTACGTAAGTCGCATTTATAAGGATTGTTGTTCCTCAAGGCAAAAATAACTTTTATTTTGTTTTATTACGAAAAAAAAGATCAAAGAATGACCTGAACAGATTAATGCTCATGGACATGGCCTTCATGGCCAGGTTCATCATGATTATGTACCGGGGCAGGTTGGGCGCCTTGCTTTTCCTCAAAAGACAGATCCTTCCCGATCAATTCCTTGAATTTCTCCTTGAATGCCGTGATGAAGACCACAAAACTCTTGGGCCCTTTTACTACGACCTGCTCTTTAAGGTCATACTCGGGTATGAATCCGAAGAACTGCCTGAACAAGAGCTCAATCCTCTCCTTTTCATCCTCCAATTTTTTTACGACGGTAAAAGAATAATGAAGATCCTTTCCGGCAAGAGGATTGTTGAAATCGACCGTGACCCTGCCGCCAGAGACGGCTATAACCTTTGCCATGGTGTTGTCCATCGTGAGCATCATGCCTACCTGAGGATGGACCTGTTTTTCCGTGAAAATCTTCAAAGGGAGAACTTTCACCATCTCCTTCCTTCGAGGGCCAAAACCCTCCTTGAACGCGATGTCAACCTCATAGGCCTTGCCATATTCCTTGCCTTCAAGGGCCGCATCCAGTCCAGTGATGACCATCCCTTGCCCGACGACAATCAATAGTTTCTCAGGCTTAGCTTTTGGATCGAGCTTCTTCACTTCCTCTTCTATATTCGAGTCAAAGACCTGACCTTGGGAAGAACCCGTGAAACGGATTTCGACAAAATCATTTTTCTTTATCATTTCCATATTTTCTGGTACGTAGTAAGTTTTATAAACGTTTCTTCTTGTAGTTTGTCATGGTATTACGATTAAGCACAGCCCATGAACTCCATTCAGGCGCCGCATTTATGGTTGATGGCGTTGCAGTCATCGTCAGAAACAATGATATCAGCAAGACCGGAAAGCATGGAGCTAGCAAGTGCAGAATTGAAGCGATTGAAATATTCACCGGAAAAAAGAAGATCGTTTCTGTCCCAGGCGATTTCAAATTTGATGTCCCTATGATTGAAAAGAAAAGAGCACAGGTTCTGAGTGTCGGGGAGACCACGGCATCAATCATGGATCTTGAAAACTATGAGACCCTTGACGTCGTATTCAGTGAAGAACTCAAAGGAAGCATCGTTCCAGAAAAGAATGTTGAATATTGGGATGTTGAAGGAAAGAAAGCAATCATGAGGGTCGTTCAATAATGGCAACCAAACTTCCTGTCGCCCAGACACGTATGTTCCAGAATATTTTTATTTGCAGAGAGTGCAACAGACGGGTACGAACCCAACCGGTAAGAATCCTCGCAAAGAAGGTGAAATGTCCAAAGTGTGGAAGCAAGGTTTTCAGACCAGTAAGAAAGAAGTAGGTGCTCTGTGAGCTTTGTCATCTATGACTTAACGTTTATGGCCCTTTTTATTTTAGGGCTCATATTATTTCTTTACAAACGCAGAAAAAATCTCAAACGACAGGGGTTACTTTACTTATATCCCACCCGTGTAGGCATCCAGTTCATTGACAAATTCAGTGCCAGATTTGAGAAAATTCTCCGACCATTGCAATATGCAGTCATCGGTTGCGGATACATCTTAATGGTCATCGGAGTCTGGATGATCGGGCGCCTAGCCTGGGTATACATCAGTTCTCCTACCATCGCCAGGGATCTCAAAGTGCCGGTCCTCATGCCTCTCGTCCCTTACCTCCCTTCACTTTTCAAGATCAATTACCTCCCCCAGTTCCCTTTTATCGACTGGATCCTGGTGATCGCAATCATCGCCATCCCGCATGAATTTGCCCACGGCATCTTTGCCAGGCTCAACAATATCAAGATCCACTCCACAGGATTTGGATTCCTAGGACCCTTCCTTGCAGCATTTGTGGAACCTGATGAAGAAAAGATGAACAAGAGCAGCAAGAAAGCCCAACTCAGCGTCCTTTCTGCCGGAACATTTGCAAACATCATCACTTCCATCGCCTTTGTCATTGTCATGTGGATTTTCTTTGCCGCGGCCTTCCATCCTGCAGGCGTCCAGTTTGACAGCTATTCCATGACGATGATCAACGTCTCAGACATCACAGGCATTGACGGGTATACCAACATCAGCAGCATGGAGAATATCTCCCTGATCATCCAAACAAATGACTCACTCATCCCCGTATTTGCAAAAAACAAGACTTTCTTCATACCTCCAGAAACCCTGCAGGCATCTCTGGCATTAAACAATCCAACTCTTATCGTCTATGATGACACCGCTGCAGCCCGTGCTCGCCTTTCCGGCACACTCGTCAAGATAGGCGGAGAGGCAGTAACGAACAAAGAAAGCGTCAAAACCCTGCTCCTGACACATCGACCAAACGAAACCGTCGAGATTGTGACCCAACAAACCAATGGCACTTACGAAACATACCAGATCCCCTTAGGAGAACAAAATGGCTCAGCTTATCTCGGAATCCAAATCTATGCAGTGAACACCCTCGGCATATATGAGAAAGCACGAATCACCTTCCTTGCCCTCACGAGCCCCTTACTCTATGAGAAGTATGTGAATAACATGTCCTATGACTCTTATCTTGGAGATTTCGGCCTGTTTGTATATTATCTCCTCTGGTGGATTGTGCTCATCAGTTTCAGTGTCGCTCTCATGAACATGATCCCATTAGGGATTTTCGACGGCGGAAGATTCTTCCTTATCACCATATGGGGCATCACCGGCAGCAAAAGAGTTGGCGAATGGGCCTACAAGGCCTCTACGTACATCCTTCTGGCATTAGTTGCCGCAATGATGGTCAAATGGATATTTGTTATCTGGTAGACGAAGAACGTTTTTAGACAAACTTAGTTGATGAACTCAACACCACTCTTGGTATAAACGGCAAATCGGATACCGACGGGAATTGAAAGAAGAGCTGAGATGAGGGCCATATGCTCTTTGCCCGTTCCGGAAGCGATAGAAAGAGCAACCTCAAAATCTCCACTAAGATGTTCTTTCAATGAGACCAGAAGTTCCTGTTTTAGAGCAGCGAGCGGCAGGTTAGCGTCCACCTCGACAGTCTCCGTACCCTCGGGAAAATTGCTGGTCGTTGCAGTCTTGACAATGAGGACTTTATCCCAAGTTCCCTTTTTGATGACCGCATTTATCTGACCCCAGTTTTCTTCATCTTTACCAACGAGAGCGACTAGTTCCATGGCACTTTAAAAAAGATTAGATTTATAATGATTGTTATACTCAAAAAATGATGGTGAGAGAAATTCCTTTGGCAGAAATTACTCTTCGAAGGTATGAAAAGCCATATGACACCTCGAAAAGGGAGATTGCCAAGAAAGTCTGTTTGAGTCTTGGGCTCTTGCAACCAGGGGACTCACGCGACATCATCGTCGATATTCTCATGACCCTTGAGGATGCAAGAAAACAAAAAGAATGGCTCACCTCATTTCAGATACGAGACCTGGTTGATGAAGTCCGTAAAAAAAACTCACAAGAAGCAAAGGGTCTTGCTGAAAGCAATATACGTCGACAACTCAAACGTCTCAGGGATGCACTCCTCGTCGACAAACAAGAGAACAAATATCGCATCTCAGAATTTGCTCCGCTGCCGGAACTTTTTGAATCAAAGATTGAAAAGTTCCTGATTCCTCAGGCAGTGGAACGCATAAAAGAGTATCTTGCGAAGCTCGACAGCACCCAGTAGTGCCAAAGAGAGAGTGTCAAGAATTCGTGGCTTGAATAGTGCTGTCAAATGGCGTGGCTTTTAGAAGTGATGTCTTTTAAGTGAATTTTAATTCTTTATTACCCTTACCAAGATTGCAATCCCAACATAATGTTTGTAAGTTTTCCAATATTGTTTTTCCACCTTTTGAAAATGGAATTTTGTGGTCAATATGCAAAATTACCCCAATGTCAGTAGCAGGACTTTTACCACAAAATACACATCTGAAATTATCTCTTTTTAATACCTCTAATCTTAATCTTAAAGGGATATCTCGTTTATCTTCTTGTTTAATCGTTTTAATATTTTCAGAGGTATCTTTTGGTATGTCTTCATTTTGCTCAGCAATTATAATTTTGCCCATCTTATATTCAATAAACTTGTAACATGCATTTGTCCAACCATTAAAATGTTTACGGATAGTATTATAATTAAATCGCGGTTTTACCGAATCCCATTCAATTTTTGAAGGTCTATGCCCTAAAAGTTTCCAGACTCTTTCCAGCTCATTAAATATCTCTTTTTCAGAGATATAATCTTTTCTCTTTGGTTTCTCCCTTTGTTGTAATATAATATTTTTACCAGACAAATATATTTTTAGATTAACCATTGCTTCCGACCAATTCCCAAACTCACGCAAAACTGTTTGATGCTTAACAGAAGCATTGGAAGAATACTCT
>CAIQQL010000105.1 GCA_903873955.1 uncultured archaeon
CTATCCTATTACTCCTCAGACCCATAATGTCGAAGCTCTCGCTGAATTTGTCAATAATGGTGAACTTAATGCAACTATCATCCCTGCAGAGTCCGAGCATTCAGCAATGAGCGCTGCCGTGGGCTCTTCCGCGACGGGTGTGCGAACTTATACGGCGACTTCATCGCAAGGGCTTAAGTTCATGAGCGAGATGCTTTTTGTCGCTTCCGGTTTACGTTTGCCTATCGTCATGATGGTCGCCAATCGAGCTCTATCCTCTCCGATCAATATCTGGAATGATCATAGTGACAGTATGGCCGAGCGCGATTCGGGCTGGATTCAGCTCTATGTAGAAAGCACGCAGGAGGCAATAGACCGTGCAATACAACTTTTTAAGATTTCTGAGAAAGCTCTTATCCCTTCGATGCTTTGTATGGATGGTTTTGTACTGACCCATGTCTATGAAAATGTGGATATGCCAAGTCAAAAAGAGGTAGATGCTTTCCTGCCCCCTATACGGATGCCTTTTATCCTCGATCCCAAGAAACCAGTCACTATGGGGCCTGTGGGACCACCAGAACACTATTTTGAAATTAAGATCTCCCAACAAGAGGCTATGCTTGCCGTTCTACCTATCATAGAAAGTGTGCAAAAGGAATTTGCAAAGAAGTTTGGTCGATCTCATGACCTCTTGGAACTTTACCGTACGGAAGATGCAGAAAGGATCATCCTATGCATGGGCACTGCTTGCGGGACTGCCCGCGATACCATCGATGAACTTAGAAGATCTGGAGAAAAAGTAGGGATGTTGAAGCTTTCACTTTTTAGGCCATTCCCGCGAGAACAAATTCTTCGAGCACTACATAGCTGTAAAAAACTTAAGACTCTTATTGTCCTCGACCGTGCTTTTTCTACAGGTAATACTGGAATATTGCATACTGAACTTCGTGATGCCCTCTGGGGAGATAAAATCTCTATACGCGGGTATGTAGCAGGTCTTGGCGGGAGAGATATTACCAAGAAGCATATTGCAAAAGCATTTTCTCTTGTGGAGGGCCAATGGCTGACATAAAGGGATTTTCCGAAGAGGAACTATTTGCTCCGGGACATAGCGCCTGCCTGGGTTGCGGTGAGGCAATCGCCATTCGACATGTCATGAAAGTTGTGGGAAAAAATAGTATTGTCGTTCAGGCAACTGGCTGTCCCGAGGTCTATTCATCAGTTTATCCTCTTACTTCCTGGAAGGTTCCCTGGATTCATACTGCTTTTGAAAATGCCGCGGCTGTCGCCTCAGGCATCCGAGAGTCCTTATTACAACAAGGGAAAGGGGATGTGCGTGTTATTGCGTTTGGTGGTGATGGGGGAACCTATGACATTGGTTTCCAAGCGCTTTCGGGAGCATTGGAACGGGGCCATAAATTTGTGTATGTCTGTTTGAATAATGAAGCCTATGAAAACACAGGAGTCCAACGATCCGGTGCCACAGAAAAATATACCTGGACCACGACTTCTCCTGTCGGGAAGACAATAGTCGGTAAAAGCCAGTATCGAAAGCCTTTGCCGCTTATTATTGCGGCACATAAAATCCCTTATGTCGCAACAGCATCAGTTCATAATCTCTTTGATCTCAAGCTAAAGATTCAACGTGCACTTGACGCAAAGGGTCCTGCCTATCTTGAGATTCTGTGCCCTTGCATTCCTGGTTGGAAAATAGAAACTGATATGACCTATGACTCCGCAACTCTTGCCTGGAAATCAAATATGTGGCCGCTATTCGAAGTGATCAATGGTAAGCTCACCCTTCTTAAGAATACCGCCCCTATACCTCTACAAGAATACTTCAAGGTCCAGGGAAGATATCAACATCTTCTTAAGAGCGAAAACAAGCTTTATCTGGAAGAACTTCAAAAGCATGTAGCAGATGAATATCGTGCTCTTGAAAAGCTTGAAAAATCTTCTGGTGAGAACTAACTGTCGCTCTTATTAGTTATCGCCAGATAACATGCATCTCGGTTTTGAGAGGACTGTACCTGAGCACAATAAGCAGTATCTTTTGTGTTTTTGGCAAAGGTCAGATAACAAGCATCTTTTCTCGTCGCTGAAAGGTTAGCGCAATATCGTGAATCTTGCGTTGTGATCGAGAGGCAGGTATTCTTTATTTCCGTGTTGCTAATCTCATCACAGATTCTCGAGTCCTGCCTAACCATCGATAGTTCAAATCTGCAAGAATCCTTTAAATTGCTCTGGATTAATCCTTCACAGATTGTTGAGTTTTGTTTGACCATTGCTGTGCAAAAGATTCTGTTGGAAATATCCTGTATAGTCCCACAGGATGCCAGATCATGCTTAATCATCGCGGAACATAACATCTGATTGTTGTTTTGTAGCCCATTACAATCAGAGGTATTCTGAGTATAGAGTGCAATACAGAACATTTTCAATTCAGTATCTTCTAGATGGTTGCAAGGGGTCGACAAGATCCTTTGCGGCTGATTTTGTAGACTTATGTTCTCTTGAGTATAATTGGTAGAATTGGACCTAGAGACTGGGTGCTGAACCTGTTTTGGCGAAGGTAAAAATAGGAAAACCCCCATTGCTATAATAAGGATGACTGCTATACTGACATAAACTAATTTTTTCATGGTTTAACTACGCGAGAGGTCGTTTTAAGTTTTTCTTCTAGGTTTCTTAAGTCCAAATCTGCATATTCCTGCCCTTTTGGTGTCGGATATTGCCCAGAAAGACATGCCAGACATAAATCTTCGGCGGGAAAACCTATCGCCCTTATCAAGCCTTCTCTTTTCTGAAAAACTACGGATGTCGCTCCTACCTCTTTGGCTATGCGGTCTTCAAGAGTCAATACTCTCTGTCCCGTTTCTTCTTTTTGGGTATGAAGTGGTGATGCTATCAATTTTTTTCGTGAAGGATAATCGATTGCATAGAAACAAGGATGCTGAATCGGAGGTTCGGTCAAGCGTACGTGCACCTCTTTTGCTCCTGCTCTTTTTAGTTGGCGGATAAGTTGTCGGAGCGTTTCTCCCCTTACGATGCTGTCATCTAATATTATTAACTTTTTGCCTTTCACTTCATCTACCTGGACAGTATAGTTACTGGTCATGATACGTGCCCGTTCTAATGGTCCATTAATGAACCCTCTGTCCCCGTCGATCTTATCGATTGCATAGCTTATCGGGAGTTTTAGCTTTCGGGCATAGCTTTGGGCAGCAGTGATTGCCGTCTTTGGAGCAGGCACGACGATATATTGCTCATCCAACTTTCCTCTAAGCGGCTCTATTTCAGCAAGTTCCTCCCCTAATTCTCTTCGAACGCTATTGACTCCTCTTCCTTCATTTTTTGAACTTGCCTTTGAGAAATAGACCCACTCAAAATGACAATAACTTTTTTTCCTGCTTTCCTTGACCTGTTCGTGTTTGAATCCTTCTCGATTGAAGATCATTGCTTCACCTGGCTTGACGTCCCAAAACTTACTGATTTTAATTTTTTCCAACGCTGTACTTTCTGAGGCTACGGCATACATGTACTTATTTTCTCCCCAAACCAGCGGATGGAATCCTTGAGGGTCTCGAAAAACAAGGAGGTCTCCATCGCCAAAAAGAGTCACTACATTGTAAGCTCCGTCTAACTTTTCCATAAGTTCTTGGGTAACCCCAAAGAGATTTGGTTTTTGAGGAGTGTGTTTAATATTTGACCCTTCAGACTGACGGAGCCCTAGCGACATAAGATTCATCAATACTTCGGTATCAACTTCTGTTTCAAGAGAAATCCCTTCATCCATCATGTCCTTTGCCAGGGTGTCATAATTTACAATATTGCCATTAAATGCAATCGCAAACTTTTTCCAGACTCGAGGGTGTCTTCTCAAAAATGGCTGTGCTTCATCAAATGAAGCATAGAAATCATCATTTCTTCCTTGGCCGGAAGTTGAATATCTGGTGTGCCCAATGCCCGCAATCCCCGATCCCCGTTTTAGGATAGTCTGATACTCGGGAGGTTGGTTAAGATGAAAAACCTCTGCCACTCTCCCTACCCCCTTATAGAGGACAATCTCTTTCCTTCGTGCTTCTTCGGGTTTTATTGGATTATAAACCGCATATCCCGCACTTTTTTGTCCTCGATGCTGTAATTGGAGCAAGGTATTAATAATCACCAATGGAGTCTCAGTAGTTCCCCTGTCTGCACCCTTTAAGTAGACTGCGCAAATTCCACATTCTTCCTTTGCTTCATCCATCCTCTTACAAAGATGACTCCTTTTTAAAGAAGATTGTAGACGATTACATCACATCCTTTTCTAGTCTCGGCTTGGCATTTTTATGCGTGGCTGACCTGTGACTTTTCGGATAATGCATAAACTTTATTAATCAATCAAAATTATTAAAGCAATGACAGACCATGTAACGACCTTAACTTCTGTAAATTTTGACAAATTAACCGCAAAAGGAGACTGGGCTATAGACTTCTGGGCTGAATGGTGTGGGCCCTGCAAGATTATGTCTCCAGAATTTGATAAGGCTGCAGTTGAACTTGCAGGAAAGGTCAATTTTGGAAAGGTCAATGTTGATGATGCTACGGAAATTGCACAGCGTTTTGAGGTTATGAGTATCCCTTCTCTGGTCTTTATCAGAAATGGCCAGGAAGTTGATCGTGCTATCGGTTCATTGCCTAAAAGCGCGATACTCCAGTCTATTTCTACGTCTTTTAAGCAGCGATAACTTTTTTTGGAATCCCTTTTTTACCTTGCAAAATAAAAAATCTATATTCTAAACACTAATATTTTATAAACTGTGAGGGAGTAAGGTTGCTAAGGAAATCTTACTCCATGAGAAACGGAATCCAAGTTTCAGAAGACCAGACTGCCTCTGGGACTTCCTATGCTCTACAGAACCCTTCACAGAATTTCATCTTCTATCTGTTGAATTCCCTTCCTCTCTCTCCAGAATTTGCATCATTAACTTTTTCCTACGAGGATCCTTGCATGATCAGAGAATCCACGTCCTCTCTTGGGAAAATGCCTGCTCTCCTGCATCTTGTTTATAGTCCACAACGGCAAAGATTTATCCTCAAGCGTGGCCAGTACAATCACTCATTACAAAAAAAAGTAGCCCAGATACCCTTGGAATGTGCGATAGATGACTCTCTTTTTGTTGAAATGCGCTTTGAAATGAATGGGGGCTTTGGCGAAACCGCATTTTCTTCATTTAAAGAGAATCATCTTGGCAGCCTTGTCAAACAAGGATATCAATTCACCTTTGGAGTGCTGGGGATGGAAACCGATGAAACGTCAAATACTCGCCTGAGCTTTGTGCTCTCGCCGCATCATCCCCCTCAAGGTAAACTAGAACTGGTCATCGGAGAAGACTTTGACCTGCATAAAGCCGAGAGGTTAAAAACCTGGTTTACGACACTCTGTCGGTTAGACGAAGAATCCCTGCTTGTACATAAGTTTTAAATAACAACTCTTTCTTAGACGACTAAGGCTCCGTAGCTCAGCCCGGTTAGAGTACTGGACTTTTAATCCAGGTGTCGCGGGTTCAAATCCCGTCGGAGCCATTATTTTATCATGGATTGCCATGCTGAAAAGCAGTCCTTCTTTTATTTATATAATTAATTTCCTATAAGCTTATATACTTGCATCCCCTGTAAATTATAATCTTATGGAAAAGAAGAACTAACCTTTATAGACGGAAGAATTGACGAGCTGGAAATTATTCTTAAGCAGGCGATTATTATAAAAGATGTTAAGACTTCAAATCA
>CAIQQL010000106.1 GCA_903873955.1 uncultured archaeon
ATCTTATACAATCCGGTGAGTAGCTGGGTACCGATTCCGTGTTTCCTGTACTCCCTTTTTACAGTCAAACTATCCAGCAAGCACCAAGTCCTGCTGATTATCTTTGCATAAAGAAAGCCTATCACCTCTCCTTCACGTTCAGCGATCAGCAAGATATTATCTTTTGGGTGGATGATGAACTCCTTGAATTCTGACTTATCATGGAAGGTCATCTCCTTGGAGAAACTAAGCTCTAATGTTTTTTTCCCCAACTCATAAATTGGTCCGATATCCTTTTTCCTGGCAGTTCTTATCTGAGCAAACCTTTCTTTTTTCATCACTTGAATGGCTCAGGGGGACATTCGACAGGAATGTTCATTTTACCGAGCTTAAGTTGGTTGTGTTGATGTTTGTGATTCATTTTGTTTCTTTTCCTTTTCTTTGAGAGCCCCTAACAGAAATTCCAGAACCTCTATGGGTAGTTGCTGGAGCTTTTTCTGGATGTCTTCTGAAGCCATATTGTGATTATGGCTGCTTCCGTTATATAGCTCGCGGCAGATTTATTCGGAATCTGAGCGGATCTGTTAAGTCTCACTATTTTCTAGGTTACACTAGTATTTATTATTTTCGTTTTTCCGACGGAAAACAGGATATTGTGAAGTAAAGAAACTGGGACACGAATGTCCTCTCTTCCAGTTGTTAAGTGGGACATCACGCAGGGTATTGAACAGCAAAGACCTCTTTTTTCCCAGGAGAGAGGCAATTCTTGTTCAATGGACTAGATTTCACACTCTTCTATTCGGAGTGAGATTTAATTGCTTGCTTTTATAATTTGCGAAGAGACCACTTCTCCTTTCTTGCACGCAAATGTCAGTTCTTTCTACCAAACAGAAGCAACTGATGCTCAATGAATACACCTTTTTCATCGACTTATCATTTCACATATGTCCGTATCAGAATATTATTATTCTAATTCTTCTTTCTTCATAATCTTTATACATATAATCGATAACTTTATAAATGGATTATCTTATTAGATTATTACAATAATGAAACCCAATAACCTCAAGAAACGTATTGAAGAAGAAATGACTGCTAACTATGCAAACATGCTGGAAAAGAATTTCGATATTGCGAAAACGCTTTTACGCATAACTCCTTCTGGAACTGTTGATGTTCTTCGAAAACAGGACTTGCAAGGGACGGACAAGATACTTCTGTATTTGATTGGAAAGCGATATGCAAAGGAAGCAGGTATGACTGATTCCGAATATGTCCAAAATAAAGAATTAGGAGATCAATTGGGGATAAAGAGAGGTTCAATGTTGCCGTGGATTAAGTCCTTACGGGATGCTGGCTTTTTAGATGGTAGTGATGGTAAGCAAGCTATTAAGACAAACTTAATTGAATCCGTATTGCTTAGAATCAGTGCAACGCTAGGAGATAAGAAGTAACATGGATGAAGACATTCGGGCAGAGTTTGAAAGATTATGGGGTGCAATACATGCAATCGAGTCAAAGCTTACAGCCAATTCTGGAGTGATTGCTACAGTTGCTAAACAGCAATCCATTAAGGAGTTTCTACTCGTAAAGAAGCCTAAGGATGATGTCCAAAGAACGTTGTTGATTGGTTACTACTTGGAAAAGTATAGGCATATTCCTTCTTTTAACGTCAGGGACTTAGAAGAGGGCTTGCGTGAAGCTAAAGAACCTATTCCCGGCAATATTAATGATAAGGTCAATATAAATATCAAGTCGGGCTGTTTGATGGAAGCAGCTGAAAAGAAGGATAAGCTTAAGGCTTGGACACTGACTGTGACTGGCGAACAGCTTGTAGAAAGAGATCTTAAGAAAGGAGGTTAGGTGTATGGAGATTCCACAAGAGCTTTCAGGATTAATAGTACACCATTATGATTCGTATATTGCAGATGACTCTCTTTCTGATATAGATCTTCTCTTAATATGCATCTATGTTTTGGAAAAGAACAAGAACGCAACAGGAGTGTCTTTGAAGGAATGCCAGGCATTTTTCCTCTCATTGGGTAGAAAGGAAAGCAATTTGTCTTTAGCAACTCATCGGGCAAAAAATAATCAATTGATTCATATACAAGATAATCTCTTGTATTTTTTAAGCGCAGGCTTAAAAAGATTGATGGCTCGGTTAGGTCAAGTTGGTAAATCTCCTGTTTATGTTATAAAATCGGGACACAACTTCACGGCGATAAAGACTTTTGAAGAATTCTTGACAAACCAGTTTACAGGGAACGAATTGCTATTGTGCGATCCTCATGTGTCTTATGAGACTCTTCTTCCATTGAGCAGTTCCAAAAGGTGTAAAAGAAATTAATCATGGCGATTGGGTAACTACTAGCCACAATTATGCTAAAACACATGGTGAAAGCGCATTGAATG
>CAIQQL010000107.1 GCA_903873955.1 uncultured archaeon
AAATTACCGTACAGAGCCGAATGGAATCTTAACCAGAAAGAATTCGCGAGCCTCATAAACAACACTCTTGATACGACATCGGGATATCTTTTAAAGAAGATCGGGAAGATATACAAGATAGTGAAAGAAAGATAAAACCGGGGGATTATTTTACAAGTTTTTCAATGTTTACCACATGGGTCATGGAAATGTTTTGCAATTCCCCGGTAGATAGATCTTTTCCGGTAATCAGGTTATCTTTTGGATTGATCCTTATATCCCTGACGTTATAAATCTTTCCATCTTTTGTAGTGACCCTAAAAACATCGGCGGGCATAGCGTAGGCAACCTTTCGCATAGATATGCTCCCATACTTTTTTTCTCCTCCGCAGTAGGCCAACCCCGACAATATGACTGAAATCAGTATCGCTTTTAAAATTTTATTCATTTCGGTTTCCAGAGAGGTAAAGCAACAGAGTTTTTGGAATGCAGGGAGGATACCTTCCGGCACCTCCCCGCTCTAGCAGACCTGTAAGCCGAGTTCTGTTTCCTCTAAAAGAGGATGGCTGCCATTTATCTGAGCCGTAAGTTACCTTGCGGCTTCAAGCGGCCTACCCGGGAATTAGGACGAGCAATCCTTCCATAATTCGAAAAATCGATTTACGGACTCCACTATTGGGCCTTGCACCAGATGGGGTTTTCCGAATCCCTTGGTCACCCAAAGGATCTGTGAGCTCTTACCTCACATTTTCACCATTGCCGTCTTTCAACAGAGTTGAAAGCTTAGGCTGTGTATTTTCTGTGGCACTTTCCTTGGGATTGGTCCCACTGGGGGTTACCCAGCATCCTGCTCTTTGGTGCTCGGACTTTCCTCGTAGCAATATAATTGCTGCGCGACAACCCAGTCTGCGGTTTCTTTATATAATAAAACTCTTGTGAAATCAACCGGATAGTTATTTGTGGCAGCCATAACTTGATTAGGATGAAGATAGGGTTAAGGGAGTCCCACGATAGTTATTTCTTGGAAAAGTAGTCGTCGATAGCCTTGTTTGCGAGCGCATCGGCCACCTTATTCTTTCTTCTGCCGAGGAAAATTATCTGAAATGACGATAACTTATGAATTTCTTTGTACGCTCTCGTGTAAAGCTTCTCGAGTTTTGAATCGAGGACCCTGTAATCACCGTTTATCTGTTTGACAAGAAGCTCGGAATCGGAAAAAAACCTGACGGAGAAGAATTTCAGATCGACTGCTTCTTTCAGAGCCATTATCAGGGCCTCATACTCCGCTTCATTGTTCGTTCCCTCTCCCAAATATTTCGTTAACTTTTTAACTTCATCTTTACCGTCGTAAATAATGGCTCCTGCGCCTGACGGCCCGGGGTTCCCCCTGGAAGCTCCATCAATATAAACCGTATAGCCCGTAGGAAGGAACATTCCCTGTTCATCATCTTTGCGCTCATCAATTATCACTTCAATGTCGGGATTGTTTTGATTTTTACCGTGTGTGAGTAAGATAGCCTTGATCTGTTCCTTGGTCATTCCGGAGTACTCCGAGAGAGTCTCGTCGAAGTTCTCATGTTCAGCAATAAATTCCAGGAAGTCGTTGAACTTAATCATTTGTTTCATCGTCTTGACTCCAGTAAAGGATTCTTTCGCACGTAGGGCAAACATGCATTTGCTTCATCCCTTTGATCTCGTTGACCATCTGGGGAGGGATATGCATATTGCATGAACCACATATATAACCTATAATTTTTGCAAGAACATCTGAATAATCTTTTTTCTGTTTTATCATATTATACTTTTTTAACAAAGAAGGTTTTATCTTACCGACAAACTCCTCCCTTTCCTTGTTCTTGCCTTCGATATTCTTGTCGACATCCATTAGGAACCTGTCCAGTTCTTCCTTCTTGGCATTCATCTCCTTTTCAAGGGTAGACAATTTGCCAAACATCTCGTTATTGGATAAATTATTGGTATCCATCGCTTCCATCAATTTTAATATACTGGTCTCCCTCTCGGAGATTTCCTTCTTTGAGTTGTCTATTTCCCTTAAAAGCGCATGATATTCTTCATTCGATTTAACCTGCATCAACTTTTCTTTATCCTTTCTTATCCTTTCATCTTC
>CAIQQL010000108.1 GCA_903873955.1 uncultured archaeon
ACATTTTTTATCTGGTCAATTGTCTTGCCGTCTTTTTCAATACTTTGCATCAATACATCAGAAGCAAAGATAACCCCAGGAACTAACATCTTGCCTTCCTTTTCAACTTCCCAAATATTCTCTGCTATCTTTTTCAGGACCATTCTAGGTGACTCCCTTTACAATTTATTAATTTATAGGCTATCTTAAACATCTACAACCACCTGCGCTTCCCATCCTTGAGACAGCTTTTTAATATCCATTTCTGCATAGGTAGCTGCTTTAATCTGTTTGACTGTATATCCCTTAGCATCATCTCCGGATAGATCGGCCTGTAAATTGTTTCCTCTTAAAGTCACCTTTCCTTTTGCTACAAGAAATCCTTCTGTATCCAAAAGATAGATGATCTCATCAATGAAATTATACATTAATGAACTCATATCTGTGCCTTGCACTTGGATTGTTTTTACTTTTTTACTCGCCACTTTCTTGTCTGGGGACATATACTCAGAAAGAGCACGTATGAGATTTTCAAATAGCACATCTAGGGTCTCTCCTCTGAACTTGCACTTGATGTCTGCCATATGCTCAAGAAACTCAAAGTTTTTGTTCTGTTCCATACTTATTTTTAGGCTTTTTTTCTTTTAATACCTTCCTTATTCTCTTAAAAAGATTTAAAAATAGATTTTCTCTCAGTTAGCAAAGAGCCAATTTAAGCCCTTGGGGGTCTTTGTATGGTTGTGAAATATTATCTCGGTTTTGATGTTGGTTCCGAGTTTGTCCATTGTGCCGCTTTGGACGAACATCGTAGCTTGATCTTTGCGCCAAAATCCCTTATGCACTTTGGTAATCCTTCAGTCATCTTAAAAAGATTTTTCGATCAGTTTCTTGATGAGGCCCATGCCAATGCTTCACATGTTGCCCTTGCCTTCACAGGTTCGGGCGGAGAGACTATCGCGAAAGTTACTGCCTCTCCCTTTTTTTATGAAACTATCACCATCCCCGTAGGTGCGGATTTTCTCGATCCCGGGGCGAGATATGTTTTTCATATAGGCTCTAAAGATCCCTATTACTTTGAAAAAAGCCATGTCACCATCCAAGGGAATGAAGAAACCTTTGTTCCTGATCATGGAACGGGAACAAAATGTGGTGGTGGCTCAGGAATTCTTATCAACAAGCAATGCAGACGTTTTTTTGAGGGAGACTTTCCTCCTTCTGAAGACCTTCAGGGTCGTATTGAGGCAATGTACCAGCGCGCTTATGACCTTGCTATCCAATCTGACAAGTCCTTGAATGTTGGGGGGAGATGCGGCGTGGTTATCCAGTCTGATATGATCCATCTTCAGAATTCCGGAGAACAGCTTAAAAATATTCTACGCGGACTTTTTGAACGAATCGCTGAAAATTATAAAAGTGATGTGGTCCGGGTCCGTAGGCTTGATGCCTCTTCTTACGGTATTGTAACTGGAGGCGTATGTTTTAATGAGTATGTCATCCAGATGTTGGAGAAGCATTTAGGCGTCACTATAAAACGGCCAGAACATCATGAAAAGGCCGGTGCCATCGGTGCAGCAATCAAGGTTATGGCATCTCCCTCCTTTGGAGGCTTTACGCTTGATGGTCTTGATACACTTCTCGAACAAGAGCGTAAGAACATTCCCTATGCTCCTTCTCTCTCCTCTGTTCTTCATAAAGTCAAGGATCATGGTACAAAGAAGCCTTTAAGGAGAGTACAGGATCTCTCCCTCTTTAAAGAGATTCCTGGCCAAGTTGATGTAGTGCTTGGTGTTGATGGAGGGTCTACGACTACTAAAGCGATCGTTTTAGAGTTACCTACTTTGGATGTCCTTGCAGAGATATGCATCGAAACTCATGGGCGGCCTCTTGAATCAGCTCAAAATGTATTCAAACAGATTCGTGATACTCTTGGAAAACAAATCTCTATCCGCGCGGTGGGCTATACGGGTTCTTCCGGACCATTTTATTATCGTCTTTTTACGCTGGCAAAACAACCTGGAAAAGAAAGCGCCGATGTCGTTGTCGATGAGATTACCTGTCATGCTTTGGGAGTACGTCACTTTAATGAGAAAGTTGATACCATTTTTGAACTTGGGGGACAGGATGCGAAATATACTGATTTTGCGCATGGCAATGTCAAAAAGTCCAAGATGAACCTGAGCTGTATGGCTGGAACTGGGCAGACGATGCAAAATATGATAAAAATGATCGGTCTTGACTTCAAGCAGTTTGAAGAGTATGCCTTAAGAGCAAAACG
>CAIQQL010000109.1 GCA_903873955.1 uncultured archaeon
CAATACTCTTCTTAATGATTTAAGCAAGTTAAAGATAACTGAGCAAGCAATAAAGATTGAACATGAAGTACAAGCTATTGTTACTGAACAAGAAAGGAATGGGTTTAAACTTGACATACCTTATGCACAGACGTTGCTCTGCAACATTAAGACGGAAATGTCGCAGATTGAAGAATCGCTACAGGAAATCTTCCCTCCGATCACGACTGAACGGATTTCTGAGAAGACAGGAAAAAGACTCAAAGACAATGTTGAATTTTTTAATGTTGGGTCGAGGCAACAGATTGCGAAGCGTCTTATATCGAAGGGATGGAAGCCTGAAAAGACTACCGATAAGGGCCAGATCATTGTTGATGAAACGACGCTTGAGGATTTGGATATCCCAGAGGCAAAGCCTATTGCGAAGTATTTGATGTTACAAAAGAGAGCAGCACAATTAAACAGTTGGTTAGATAACGTAAAAGAAGATGGGAGAGTACATGGAAGGGTTATTACTATGGGTGCTGTTACTGGTAGAGCTACTCACTCTAGCCCTAATATGGCACAAGTGCCGGCAGTTAGAGCACCATTGGGCAAGGAATTCCGTTCATGTTGGACGGTTGATCAGGGAAATGTGCTTGTTGGCTGTGATTTGTCTGGGATTGAACTTAGGTGCTTTGCTCATTACCTTAATGATAAGGACTATATAAATGAAGTTGTCAACGGTGATGTCCATACAAGAAATCAGAAAGCATTTGGAGTTGAGACGAGAGACCTCGCTAAAACAGTACTCTATGCTACTCTCTACGGTGCTTCTCCAGTCAAAATTGCAAAGATTGTGGGTCTTAGTCCGAAAGAGGGAAAAGCCATTATTGATCGCTTCCAGTCGGAAGTGCCTTCCTATCTTGCACTCAAACAGAAAGTGGAGACATTTTGTGAAAAAGGGTCGCTACCAGGGCTTGGGGGTTATCGACTTCAAATCAGGTCGGCTCATTCAGCACTCAATACGTTATTACAATCAGCCGGAGCTATTATCAGTAAGGTCTGGCTTATACAAATTAAGAAGTTATTGACAGAAGCTAAAGTAAAGTATAAGCTTGTTGCTTGGGTCCACGATGAAGTGCAGATCGAGACACCTGAGCAGTATGGTGACATAGTGGGTGAGCTTTGTGTAAAAGCTGCTGCCCAAGCAGGAGAAATATTACAGTTCCGTTGTCCAGTCGGGGCTGAGTATGGTATAGCAAAAAACTGGGCAGGATCTCATTAATTGTGGTATAATAACAACTCAACTTTAGAAAGGCATTAAATGATTAATTTAAATTTAACAATCCAAGAAATTGAAACAGTTTTAAAGCATATTGAACAATCTGCAGTCAGTTTGATTGATAAAATTCGTGGTCAAGCACACCCACAAGTTCAATCACTTGTAACACCAGAAACAGACCCAACAGCAACTCCAGTAACTTCAACAACAACTTCAGCAGTAACAAACTAAATTAAACTAAACAGGGAGGTAGTATGAGTACAGGTAAATCAGTATCGATTCAAGCAGATTTGTATTGGGCAGCACTTAAAGAAAAGAACACAATGAGTGGTAAGTATCAAGTTGATTTGTGTAATTTATCTGATAAAGACGTAGAAGCGTTAACAACTCTGGGTTTGAAAGTCAATAATAAACCCAACAAACCTGAACAAGGAAATTACATTACAGCAAAAAGCAATTATGAAATTGTTGCTTATGATGCTGAGGGTAATGAAATTGCTCCGGATTTCCGTATTGCCAATGGTAGCAAAGCAAAAGTAATTGTTAGCTCTTATGCTTTCCCTAAGCCCTATGCCGGCTTCGGAGCAAGCATTAAGAAATTAGTAGTTACACAACCAATTGAATATAAGGCCTCACTAGCTGAACTTGAGGACGATATTCTTTAATGCGTGTACTTATCGATGGTGACATTATTTGTTACAGGATTGGTTTTTCTACTCAGGACGAAAGTGAATCCATCGCTATTGCAAGAACTGCAACTTTTGTAGAAACACTGCTTTGGGAGGACTTACAAGCTTTATTTGAAATAAAGTCCTACCAAGGCTACTTAACAGGGAAAACGAATTTTAGAAATGAAATAGCTGTTACTGCTCCTTACAAGGGAAACAGAACATCAGCTAAACCTAAACACTTAGAAATTATTCGTGAATATTTATCTAAGGCTTGGGATTTCATGATCTCTGAAAACGAAGAAGCAGATGATTGTATAGCAATAGACCATGTAGAAAATAAGTTTAAATCAGTAATAGCAAGTATTGACAAAGATTTTATGCAACTTAAAGGTAAACATTGGAACTTTGTCAAAAAAGAAATGACTTACGTATCAGAAGAGCAGTCCTTATTAAACTTTTACTTACAGGTACTCACAGGTGACAGAACAGATAACATCATTGGTCTCAAAGGCGTCGGTCCTGTTAAAGCTAATAAGATCCTCGAATCCTATACAAGTGCAACAGAAATGTATACTGCTTGTGTCGAAGCTTACGGAGGAGCA
>CAIQQL010000110.1 GCA_903873955.1 uncultured archaeon
ATGTGCCAGAGCCACATCAGAGGTCATATCACCGACATAAAGAACTTCCTGGACGGAAAGCTTCCGTTTAACTATCAGCTTCTCAAAACGAAGAGTCTTATTGGAAAGATCATCCGCACCAGAGACCTCGGTAAAAAAGTGGAGGTTATGGCGTTTCAGAAGTGATTGGATGACCTTGGAATGGGAATTGGATAAGACTACTTTTTCAAGAGGAATCTTCGACAATGTAGATAGGTAAGGCGCAGGTTTTGGTGTTTGAATGGATAAGAAATCATGTTGGATCACCGAAAGCTGTTCTGCTAAAAGCTCCCCCTTAAGACCCAGTTGCTCGAGGGACCCTTGCAAGGGCATAGTTCCGAGATCATGAAGAAATTGTGTAGTAAACTTGTATCCCAAGGGTTTCAGATGCAGAGAGATAATTTTCAGTACTGCAGAGCGGGTGTCAAACAAGGTCCCATCGAAATCAAAAATGACAAGACGAATCATGAGATTACTTCTGCTGTCGCTGCATAAACCTGGCAATAAAGTCTTCATGTTCGGATCGGTCAGCTAAAGAGCTGACTCTCCAAAAGTTTTCCCCAGCAAGAGGTTCGCCACGAACCTGTTTGATAGAGACATGATGCAGAGCATGGGTGATAATAAGCTCGCCCTTAGACCGTTCAGCTGCACGTTTCGCTGCCACAGAGGTATTATTTAACGCAATAAACTTCAGGTCTCTGCCATCCTGTTTTTCCAGGAGCATCTCCCCAATATTTGCCCCAAGCCCGTATTCTATTCTCAAAGCATTTTTCTTGTTATAATCCGTCAGAACGCGTTCACAATTCTTGGCAAACTTAATGGCACGCAGAGAATTATCTTTCTCCTTTGTAAAGAGAGGTGCGAATATGAACAAATATGAGCTCCCTTCCTGTTGTATTTTTGCCTTGAGGGTCCGAGCATGGGAAGATAAACGGTCAAGGAGCGCAGGAGCATTGCTCCCAGAGTCAGCAAGTTCCGCATAATTAGCAATTTTTAAACATACCAAAGCAACCTGCTGCTTATTCCCACCGGTAAGAGGAATACCAGGATGGAGGTTAGTCTCACGAGGAGCAATAACCGGAAGGGGGCGAGCGGGAAGGCGAGGAGTAGACGCTGAAGAGGTATAGTCTTGATAATGCCCGTCATGTTGTTTCTTATTAATTAAATTTGAACGAACAAATTTGACACTTCCAAGAGAAGATTTTCCGACAGAGGGGGATTTTCCATAATAGGACTTCTTGTCTCTTGTGGATCGGATATAGAAGTAAAGGACAATGGCAAACAAGATGAGTAAAAGTACTACCCAGATCCAAAAAGAGAATTTGCTCCCAGAATTCCCATTGGAGACATCAACCGCATTGCCTGTAAGATAAGTACTGCCTAAAGGATAGGCGGCATCGCCAAAGGTAGCGGCTACTTGATAGACTCCATCAGGGGCGCTTAATGAAAATTTCTGGCTTTTCCCGACCCCAAGAACAACAGCTTTTGATTCAGAGATATTACCGATATTAATTTTTACGGTACGATTGATAGGTACATTTCCAGTGTTATAGACGACAAGTTCATTGTTGATCAAAGAAAAAGTGAGATTTTCCAAAGAAGAAAGAGTGAACGCCTTCTTAGCCTCAAATCCGCCATAACGTGCTACAATGTTCCATTGACCCGGGAGTGCAGAATTATTGGCATAGAAAGTGTAAGGACCATTAGTAATCAGGAGATTTCTTTCAGCAATAGATCCATCAGGAGCAAGCAAAGAGACGTCACATTCCTGTTTTGCCAATTCTCCGGTTTGATCATAAAGCAAGATTGTATAGGTGAGATTTTGGTTAGGAGAGACTTCAGTTTTGTCAAGAGCAAGATCTATGCCAGTTATGATCTGTTTAACACGGACAGGTTGCGTCGCACTTCCGAGATTGGATAATGCATTGAGACTATCTTTATCAAAAGCCCTAACGACAAGGTTGTAAAGCCCAGCACGGGCCTTTGAAGGGATGGTGAGCGTAAGAGCATAGGTCCCGTCAGTAGTCAGTCCTGAAGCAGTGATGTTAAGATCTTCAATCGAGGCTTCAACAATACCCTCTAGAGGAAAACCTGTACGTTTTGTAGCGGTTCCTGAAATAATAACATCCTTCCCAGGATCGAGAACACTATCAGCATGAAAAGTGACATCGACTGCACGACTGATTTCAAAATGACTGCTTTGGACGGTTTCACCACCATAAGTGGCCTCTAGATAGCAGAATCCTCCTAAATTTCTGACAAGCAAGGAATCAAGGGGAGCAGTAACAAAAACCGTCTTGGACTCAGTAGATTTCACAGTATAAGGGCTCTTAAAAAGCTCTATATCGCCTGAGCCGCATACCAATCTTGCCAGAAGAAAGTCGCTCATAGAGGAAGTAGGGTTTAGAGTGATGTTAAAATTAAGAGAGTCACCAAGATTATACAAAGAAGGGCCTGGACCAATGACGATTTCCGCACTTGCAAAAGGGAACACGAAAAAAGACAATACAAATGCTAGGAAGACTATATCTCTCTTTTTCATATCAAGAACACAATATCGAGATATATAAATCTTATGAGAAAAGTGAGAAAATATCCGACTTCTGGGCGAAGAGAGGGGTTGGGTCCTTTAAAAAGAGCGCCAAAGACAAAAAAGGATAATTGCAAAGAGAGTAAGGGCAGTTAAGTTTAAAAAAACGGGTTGATTGTGAAAACTATGAGAATTATTACGTTGCATTGTGATTATATCAAGTTTAAACCGATAAAGAAGGCCATTAAGAATCCCGAGACTTTGAAGGATATGGATCAAAAAGAAGTAATCGATCCATTGGTCGTACTAACCGCGGTTGAGAAAGGGGACGACAAGAAAATTCTACAGCAATACATAGACTCGATTGTTAAAACTGCAGGGGAAGTAAAAGCGAAGAATATTGTCCTTTATCCTTATGCACATCTATCTTCCATCCTTTCAGACCCTGCAACTGCACTTGAGTATATGATTGAGGCAGAACAATCCCTGTTAAAACAAGGATTCCAGGTCACAAGGGCCCCTTTTGGATACTATAAGGAATTTGAATTGCGATGCAAAGGCCACCCTCTATCTGAACTGAGCAAGGAGTTCAGAGCAGAAGGGATTGTGGAGGCAAATAACGATGCTAAGAAGGAAGCGCATAAAAAACAGGCCACCTCAGGAAAGATTATCCTGGACAGAAGAAATCTCTCCCCTAACGACCACCGCATAATTGGAGAGGATCTAGGGATATTCTATCTTGCAGATGAAGTTGGACCAGGATTGCCGTTATGGCTCCCTAAAGGAGAAGCAATCAAACATCAGCTTGAACAGTTTATGAGGACACTTGAAGAGAGGTATGGATATCAATATGTCTCAACTCCCCATATAACCAAAGGGCATCTGTATGAGATGACAGGGCATCTCCCTTATTATGCTGACACTATGTTTCCACCAGTGCAGATTGATGGAGTCGACTACTATCTTAAACCGATGAACTGTCCACATCATCATATGATTTTTCAAAAAATCATAAAAAGTTATAGAGACCTCCCGATAAGACTTGCTGAACCTGGACTGGTATATCGAAATGAACTTTCAGGCGTCACCTATGGACTCATAAGGGTCAGGGCCATTACTCAAAATGATGCCCATATATACTGCACCTCTGAGCAGTTAAAAGATGAATTCAAGAAAGTTTTGGAATTG
>CAIQQL010000111.1 GCA_903873955.1 uncultured archaeon
TATTTTCATCTTCATCGAATGCTATTACAAAGGAGTGGTCGTATCCCAGGATGTTAACAGTGACTTCGGCAACTTTTGTCAGTATGTCTCTTGAAGCCATTGTGCCGTGAATGGTTGTACACGCTCTTTGCAATGCAAGGAATTGATCAATTTTCTTTTCTAACTCCGCCTGGCTGCCCTTTGGATTTTTGTCATCTCCGTTGCGTTTAACAATCTCTACTTTATGGTTAGAGACGTTCTTAGCTGCATCAGCCAGCTTTTTGAGGTGTTTCCTTTTTGTTTTGTTGTTATCCATTCACTGAACCTCGAAAGGTGTGGGGCCACGCTTCAGATTGTTAATGCTTTTTATGTATTGTGGTACACTTTTACTACTTACTTCGACAGAAGTCAAGCCATAAAAGAACACCGGATTACGATGTAAGAAGTATATTAGATAGATTATCCTTTATTAATTTTCAGTAATTATATATTATTTATAATCGATTTGTAAACTAAACATTTAAAACTGTTTTTGACAATTGGGGCAAACAAAGCGGGCTGAGAAAAAGTGCTTATCCTCTTTTGCTGCATCGAGGTTCAGTTCCAGATATACTTCCAATCTGCAATTGGGGCAGCCATAATATATGCCTAAGCCGACCTCCTGCTCTAATGTCATTCCGTCGAGGAGCCTCTCTTTTACCTTAAGTTTATATTTGGTGGTTTTTTGTTTCGTTGCCGAAAGCGCTGCATTTATCTTTCTTAAAGTTTCTATGGGAGTACACATCCCTTTTATCAGGTAGTCTGTCGCGCCAAGTTCGGATCCCTTCTTAATATCTTTATCTGATCCCTGCACGGTCAATATGATAACAGGCATGCCGTTTGTGGATTTGCCAGCCCTGATATTCTTTAGCACTTCGAATCCGTGAAGCTTGGGTAAGTTCAGATCAAGCAGTACCAGGTCCGGTTTTTGCGATAAGGCCATATTCAATCCAGCCTCGCCATCCGCGGCTGTTAGAACCTGAAAGCCGCCGCTCTCGAGCATATCCTGGTATATGGTTCTGAAGGCGGCCTCATCTTCTACGAGGAGTAACGTCTTTTTATCCGGAGCGTCCATATTACTTCTGGGCCTCCTATTATTCGAAGGTTGTGTGCTGCCTATTTCTGATGTCAAGTCGCGAGAATTTCTCTGTGGAAGCTGGCGCAACTATATACGTAAATAACGGTAAAAATCAAGTAGTTTGGATTCCAGTGTTATACTATCCAACCCCCTGTAATCCCCCAGACTCGGGGGATATTAAGAAGGATTAGGGGACACCCCTAATACCCCGGCAGGAGATTTCTCCTGCACCTCTTGTCCGAGTTCGTAGTTGGGGCGGTTAAATGCAGTGCAACCCACCATTTATTCCGTAGCGGTGGGTTTTAAACCCACCCTTGTATATTACCACTGTGTTGAAATGTAGAATAGTAAGAATATCTTTATGACGTGGCAGGCCGAACCCACCCGTGGGACATCTGATCCCGTGATGTAGCAAGGGTCGCCA
>CAIQQL010000112.1 GCA_903873955.1 uncultured archaeon
AACGCCTTTTTAATTTGCACTTCATCTATCATCTGTCATTAACCTCTTGGATATAATATCGGTTATGCGAGATAATTCCGCTATTATATTTTGATTCCCCGAAAACTTCGTACTCTCTTCCCTCATAAAGAACAATATCCGGAGGCAGGTCCCCCTCAACGGTTCTAAGCACATCAGTAGCGTAGACCACCCGTATCCCGCCGCGCCTTCTTCTTACTTCGTCCACATTTTTTAGTAAGGCATCTTTGGCAGGTTGAATACTTCCTGAAACAACGAAAGGTGTTCTACCTCCCGCTGTCCATACCGGGTCACCTGTGGCAGGATCGGGGACATAATCACCCTCTTGCCAGGTTCCATCTATTCTCTGGCCTTTTATCCTTAAGCAATTAATATCTTTGTGAAATAAGCTCTTCATACTCTTACCACCGCTCCCTGGATGGAATTAAGCATCTGTTGTGTGTGAAAAAGGGGCCTGTCTTCTGGTGCCTTCTTCGCCAAAGTAAACGGAGCATTCTTTTCGTGGTCACCATGTACTAACGCCTGTTTCATGTGTATTGTGTGTATATCTGAAAGAACTTCTGTAAGCCTTTCCGGACTGCCTGTTCCTGCAATGATCCCTGCCGTGCCGCCTCTGGCTATGCTCATTAATTGCTGTTCATTATTGTCCATAGCAGGTCGCATAAAGGATCTTTTCGGTGTTTTATCCAACCCAAATTCCTGAGTAAGCGCCCTTGTTGCTATTTCAGGAATGTCACTGGCTACCATGTCGTCCGTAACTTTTACTCCTTGTAAAGGAGATATATTTCCTACATCTCCTTCATTCGGAAAGCCTACATGGACCTGGAAGGTACATAACCGTTCAAGGTCTCTTTGTATCCTTATCCATTTCGCCATTACTTCCGAGTTCATAGCATTCATGCTACATAGCAATTCTTGTTCGTGGGCCGAAAAACGCCTTCTTCCGTAACTCGTAAAGCTGCATACCCCAGTTGGTCTGGTAAAAATAGTTGTAAGAAGAATCTGCACCCCACAATTGCTCATACGTCAATCGAAGATCCCCTTCAACCGCCGTAATAACTCTTCCTCCAAACTGCGTACCTTGTTCTGCAGTTCTCTTGTCTAGTGTCCACTCATGCAGAACAGTCAAGGCAATTGCCTGCTCCGTAAATGCTCCCCATGCTGTACCTATAGCACCAGAAGCATATTCAATTCTTGTATTAATTGAAACGTCTGCTGCTGCGTCCGGACAGCGAAGTTGTATCCATTGTAACGGGGTAGGCATTGCGTTTTTTCCTTTAGTCTCGGTTTAGCGCAGGGATGGCAGAAAAGGTTTCTCCACCCTGGATGGTATCTGCAGTCACCTTCATATCTGCCATGAAATCAGAACCATCATCCGAAACCTGTATCTGTTTTGGTGTCAAGTCTGCTCCGGCCTGCTTGTCAATATCGTTAAGACGACGATCAATCATCTCTGTGACACCTGAACGTCTATCCAGTTCCTTGAGTGCCTTAAGCACAAGTGTGTCACCGATTTCCTTGATGATTGGCTCAAGTACAGTAAGTTTGCTGCCTCTGAGTTCTTTTGC
>CAIQQL010000113.1 GCA_903873955.1 uncultured archaeon
CGATGGAATTATTGCTGAAAAAATAAGAAAGTATCGCTTAATGGGAGAGAAAGATTCTTAGGAAGAAAAACGAGCGAGAAAATACCCGACATCAATAAAATAAACATCGGTTCTACGGGGCTCTCGGAAAGGATCTGCACTGACTGAAAAGTTAACCTCATTCACGGCCTGCTTTTTAAGGTGAGGGGCTAAGCCGCTTGGGTTTGCTCGGGGCGATGAAACAGGGCTCGGAATTGCCTCAAGAGTGCTAATCAAGAAATGCTGCATAGCTGTAAGGGCTGCAAGGTCGGCATTGTACAGATAGATATCAGGGGGAGTCTCAAATATTTCAGCGGCTGTCAGGTAGCAGCCTGCAAAATCAAGACCCTGACGGGCAACAAAGGTTTCAAGAGAAAAGTCTCGTCCAGGTTCTGAAAAAGCAGAAAGAGCGGAGGCATTCATCAAAAAAACAAAATCTAAAGGGATTATAAATATATAAGCAAAAATAAAACAACAGTTAGAAAACATAAAGGATATAAAGAAGGAGAATATTTCTAAAATAAGCTTTTCTTGAAAGAAAAATAAAACCGGGTTTGGATAAATCTTCTTCTGATGACATATTCTTTCTAGAAAGATTATACATTAATAGATTCTCAGCTCTATAGAGAATAACCGATAAAAAGATCGGGGAACAATAAAGAGAGGAATATGCATCTTTCATAAGGTTTAAATACTAATATGTTAGATTTGTTCATATGAGTAGGAATAACATATTAGAGAGCATAAGAAGCCAATCTATAAATGAGAAGGAGCTTTACGAGGCCTATAAGATATTCTTCGGGACACTGGTGTCAGACTCCCGTCTGAGGATACTCAATTTATTAAGGTCGGGAAAGAAAAATGTCTCTGAAATTTATGAAGCAATTGGAAAGGAGCAGACCTCGACCTCCCACGACTTGGCGCGCCTTAGACAATGCGGATTCGTCAAAGTTGATGTCAAGGGAAAGTTCAGGTATTATTCCCTAAATGAAAAAACGATAGAACCAATAATGATTCTTATTGATAAGCACATGGCAGGGAACTGTATCCATATACTTCATAAACA
Source organism: uncultured archaeon (assembly GCA_903873955.1). GTDB lineage: Archaea > Nanobdellota > Nanobdellia > Pacearchaeales > GW2011-AR1 > VGKP01. The sequence goes on from CAIQQL010000113.1 coordinate 1,085, forward strand.
AAAAATGAAAGGACATGCACATGAACACTAAGGAAATTATCTTAGGAATAGGTATTGGCGCTCTTCTTATCCTTCTTCTTGGAGGAAGGGGATTTGGGAATGGCTACGGCAGGTGCGGTATGTGGGGAGACAGTTGGGGAGCAGGCATGAATGGTGGATTTTTTGGGCTGATAATCTGTATAATTATCATATTAGTAGCAGTACTTTGGTTAAAGGAGCATAATGAAAGTAAAAAAGAGATGAGTATTAGATTAAGGAAGAGAGAGGCCAAAAGATGAGAAAAGTGAAGTTGACAATTCAGGGCATGCACTGCGCAAGCTGCGCAAATAATAGCGAAAGAAGCCTGAAGAATATAAAGGGCGTAAAAAGCGCTTCGGTGAGCATTTTGTTAAACAAGGGAACAGTTGAGGCAGAAGATCTAGTCACCGATGAAGAATTAAAAAAAGCAGTCGCAAAAGCAGGGTATAAAGTAACATCCATCGAAAACGCATAATGGAAAAAGAAGACCATAAGGAAAGTGCAGAAGATGTTGAGATTAATCTCTGGTTTAAAAAACTCATAGGTGCCTGGATATTAACGCTTCCTATCGCAGTATTAATGCTTGCAGACCGGCTGTTCAATTTTCGTATATTTGATGAAAAGGTTATGGCTATTACCTTGCTTATTTTTGCGTTTCCGGTGATATTTATATTTGGATGGGAAACGATTCGAGGAGGGTTTAACGGTTTTAGGTCATTTTATTTTAGTATGGATTCGCTCATTGCATTGGGGACGGTAGTGGCCTTTGCGACAGGGATATTTAGCCTGTTTACTACGATTCAGGATTACTCAGGGGTCTCAGCGATGATCATGGCATTTTTCATCACGGGAAGATTTGTGGAAGCAAAAGCAAGAGGAAGAGCGAGCAAGGAAATAAAGAAGCTCTTGGAGCTGGGGGCAAAACAAGCAAGAGTCCTCAGAAATAACAAGGAGATGGAGATACCCATTGAACAATTGGTCTTGGGAGATATATTCATTGTCAAGCCTGGTGAGAAAATACCTACCGATGGCATAGTGATGAAAGGAGAGAGTGCAATTGACGAGTCCATGATAACTGGAGAGAGTATGCCTGTAGAAAAAATGGCAAAAAGTTTGGTGATAGGCGCAACCCTCAACCAAGACGGAATTCTATATGTCAAAGCAACAAAGATAGGCAAGGACACATTTCTGTCACATATCATCTCATTGGTTGAAGAAGCCCAGGGAAGCAAAGTCCCTATTCAAAAACTCGCAGACAAGATCACAAGCATCTTCGTCCCCATAATCCTGATCCTTTCATTGTTGACCTTTCTTGATTGGTGGTTTAGCTCAGGCGATATAAGCAGGTCAATTGGCGTTGCAGTTGCAGTATTGGTGATAGCTTGCCCCTGCGCGCTAGGCCTTGCAACACCGACTGCGTTGATGGTTGGCTCAGGCATGGGTGCCCAAAGAGGGATCCTCATAAGAAAAGGGGAGGCCATTCAGACCATGAAAGAGGTTAAAATCGTTGTTTTTGACAAGACAGGTACGATAACCAAGGGCAGCCCAGAAGTAACGGATATCACAAGCACAATTGGAGAAAAGAGACTTCTTGAAATCAGCGCAAGTCTCGAAAAGCTCTCTGAACATCCTATTGGTAAGGCAATCGTGAAAAAAGCGAACCTGAAAAAGTACCTGCCGGTTAAATCATTTAAAGTTCTAAGAGGCAGGGGTCTTGAAGGGACAATGCAAGGAAAGAAGATAGTCATCGGAAATAGGACCTTGATGCAAGAGCAGAAGATTTTTCTAAAGGGTATGGAAAAAACGATAGAGTCCTATGAGCGGGAAGGGAAAACAACAATGATCATTGCGCAAGATAAAAAAGTTTTGGGAATCATCGCCATTGCTGATGCGTTAAAAGAAGATTCTTCAAAAGCGATTGAACAATTGACCCTGCAAGGATATCGAACAGTGATGCTTACAGGGGACAATGAGCGCACAGCAAAGGCCATCGCTTTGAAGGTCGGTATAAAAGAGGTAATAGCAAATGTCCTGCCTGAAGAAAAGGCAAGACGTATTGAAGAACTGCAAAAGGAGGGAATGGTCGCATTTGTCGGGGACGGTATCAATGATGCTCCCGCCCTTAAACAAAGCAATGTGGGAATTGCCATGGGTACTGGAACAGACATAGCAATAGAAGCAGGAGATATTGTGCTCGCTAAAGGATCATTGCTAGGGGTGGTGCAGGCAATAAATCTCAGCAAGGCTACATTCAATAAGATTAAGCAGAATTTGTTCTGGGCGTTTGCGTATAATGTGATTGCCATACCCCTTGCAGTCTCCGGAGTCCTTCATCCAGTGGTCGCAGAGATTGCCATGGCGCTCTCATCAATAACGGTAGTGACAAATGCTAACCTTTTAAGAAAGGAGAAAATCTGATGGGATTTAAAGAATTTATACAGGAGTTAAACGGAAAAAGGGTAGAAGGCGAACTGATACATACGATAGTTTACTCACTGATAGCATCTGCTGTGTTGTTTATTGCACTGTATTTTATGAAGTTAAGGTATATTGAAAATTTCTTTCCGAAATATGGGGTGTATATCACTCTAGCCATGATTACATATGCATTAATCATCCCTTCGATAAGACAAGTTCGGGCATATCAGCAGTTCTCTTGTATGTCAGGTATGATGATAGGGATGACCGTCGGGATGGTCGCAGGGTTTCTTACAGGATATTTTATTGGCGCGACCAACGGATTGTTTGTAGGAAGCATTTTTGGGATGGCCCTGGGGATTGCGTTAGGGATATGGTTAGGCTCGTGCTGTGGAGTGATGGGATTTATGGAAGGGGTGATGGCAGGATTCATGTCCGGCCCGATGGGCGCAATGACTGCGGTGATGCTCTTAAATGAACACATGAACATTATGGCAGTGATTGTATTTATGATAGGGGCCGTTATTTTAGGGGCATTGAATTACATGATGTTTATTGAAAAAAGAGAGTTCAGCCGAGAAAAAGAAGAAGGACACCTCTTAACTGTGATTATCTCATTGATTTTAACAGCGATTACAGTGTACATCTCAGTATTTGGACCAAGGAGCCCATTGTTTAACTAACACCATGAAAATAAGTAATATTTGGCTAGGGATAATTACACTAGGAATAATAGTCGGAGTTATTTTCTTTGCAATAGCGTATGAAAGTCCTATAACTGGAAAGGTGACCGCAACAGGTGATGCAAAAGAAGTGCAAATAGTCAAATTAAGTGTAAGCGGCAGCCAGTACATTCTTGAACCATCTACCGTAAAAAAAGGGACTAAAGTAAGACTGGAAGCTGATATATCAAAAATTCCAGGATGTGCCAAGTCCATTGTCATCCCAGCATTTAATATTAGGAAAAGCTTAAGCTCAAATGATCAAACGATAGAATTCACCCCTGACAAAGCAGGGACGTTCAATTTAGCCTGTACGATGAATATGTATCATGGAACATTGACTGTATTGGAATCAGACGGGAAATCATCAAAATATGTGGAAGCTAAACCTGCTTCTGGAGGAATGGTGTGTGGCGGCGGAGCAGGCGGCTGCGGGTGTGGAGGATAAACAACTAAAGCCATGGAACAACAGCAAGATAAAAAAAAGAGCCATGCCTGGTTAATTTTCTTAGTTCTAGTGTTGGGAATGATTGGAAGTTTGATTTATATGGAAACACGTCCAAATCAATCATCAACTCCTCCAATCTCCCAGACAACAGCTTCCTCGGCTCAGGAAGCACAGAACATAGTAATAAGCGAAAAAAACTTTAACTATTATCCGCAAACAATCAGGGTCAAAGAGGGACAATTGGTGAGAATCTCTCTCGATTCGAGTGTAGGGGGTTGTTTAAGGTCATTTACCATTCCCGCATTTGGCGTTCAAAAGAATCTTGCGACACCGCAGGATGTTATTGAGTTCACCCCTGACAAAAAAGGGACGTTCAAGTTTGCCTGTAGTATGAATATGGGGACGGGAACCCTGATTGTAGAATAAGCGAACGATTGATTTCAATTAGGCTAGGATAAATTTGACCACGAAATCGAAAATATTTTCTCGAGAAAAATAATAGGAATCCTATTTTATCAAAGAAAAAGGTCTTATCAAGAATTAGTACCAGACAATGACTCGACCAGCACCGCCAGTACCAACATTAGAAGCTCCTCCTCCAGGTACCTGCCCATTGTTCTGATGGGAAACAAGGCTTGCAAGAGCGCCTACGCCTCCCGCGCCACCATTCGCACCCATGCCTCCATTACCGATAGACGAGCCTTGCTGACCAGAAATCGTGATATCTCCAGTCCCAAAACCGACCACCCCACCAGCAATTGCTCCCCCAGTGGCAGAAACAGAACTGCCAAACTGACTCGTACCAGAGACAATAGTTGTAGCACCAATATTGCAGGACGTTCCACCAACACCAACGACAATAGGTACAGATATTGCCCCCGAAGGAATATTGACTATGCTTTTTGCATATCCTCCTCCGCTCCCTCCAGAGGGATTTGCGTTTCTTCCACCACAGGTTCCACCTCCACCTCCGCCACCTCCCCAGACCTCAACTAAAACTCGGGTGACTCCTTTAGGAACAACCCATACGCCTTGACCAGGCGATGAAGCGCCCCAGCTGCTAATAGCACCGCTTTCAGAGTCTTTTGCGGAAGCATAATCAAAAACAGTGTAATGGGTAAAAGAACCGCCGGAAGCAGAAGGATTCCCTCCGGAAGAAGAGGAGTCGATAAACCCTAACACTGAAACAGAAACAGAATAACTAGTAAACTGAGCAGAATAGACCTTCACATCCATTTTTCCTTGGGAGTCAAGTTGCTGCACGGTGGTAAGAGTGTTACCCATGTTGCTATTGACAAAAAGACTGGCCTGATCAGTGGTGGTTCCTGTCTTTCGGAAGGAAACTTGATTAGCACTAGTATAATACACGCTAAGGATTGCTAGGCTGTTAGGATGCGCTCGAAGTGTGGGATTATCGATGGTTGTCCATCCGAGACCTGCCCCAACACCCCCGCTAGAAGAAAAGACTTGAACAGGAGCATCAAACCAAGTGACTGCAGCTGAACCACCCCCAATCCCACTTCCAACCCCGTTTTCTAATAATTCCTGCACAGTTTTGAGTGAACCGTCACTTTTCATCTTCACCACAGTTTCATCTGCACTATGGCCGACAACCTGGGCAGAGGTGGCAGGAGCGTTGAAATTCGTATTATAGGAAAGGACAAAACTGAAACTGGTCAAGACGACAAGACTGATAAGAA
>CAIQQL010000114.1 GCA_903873955.1 uncultured archaeon
AAGGTCGATAAGGATATTACAGAATCAGTAAACGCAAATGCGTCAGCGGTTCGTGATGCGAGCCAAACCAAAAAGAATCTCTTTGCGGGAACTGGCGCAAGGAAAGAAATCGAGAAGTTTGCCGCCCGTGCTAGGAAATATCACAATGAGCATACGTTACCCTGGGCGGACAAGGGTGAGCGTTTGTTACCAACTAAGCTAGTGATGGAGTATCTGAGTACCATTAAGAACTACGAAAATACGTTCAACAGTATGTGTATCAGTTTCTTTGCCGACTACGATAGATTGGTAGCAGAAGCACCATTGCATCTGGGTTCGATGTACAAAGCGAGTGACTACCCGAGTCTTGAGGAAGTGAAGGGTAAGTTTGGATTCCGACGTAGTGTTAACCCACTACCTGAGAGCGGTGACTTTCGCTTAGATATACCAAGTGCTGACCTAGATGAACTAAAGCAGGAGTACGAGGCTAAGTTCAACGAGCGGTTAGCCGATGCGATGCGTGCACCGTGGGACAAACTGCACAAAGTGTTGACCGATATGTCAGAAAAGCTAAAGGATAGTGGCGATGATAAAAAGCGGTTTCACGATACGTTTATTACTAATCCGGTAGAACTGTGTGAACTGCTGACTAAGCTCAACGTGACAAATGACCCCAAGCTAGAAGAAGCTAGACAACATCTTGAGCGTGCAATGATAGGTGCAAGCATTGAAGCGATTAAGGAAGATAGCTATGAGCGTGAACAACTCAAAGCTAAGGTCGATGGTATTTTAAACAAATTTAATTGGTAATCTGACAAATGTCAGGAAGGATGAACATGATAAAAATAGATTTAATGAACAACGTAGAGTTGAACCCCGATTACATCAATATGTATTTTCGTGATTCGGACGCACCCAAATCGGATGCGCAAGTGGACAAGTCAATACTAGAACTACTGAACAAACTGTATCTAAAGTTTCCTAGTTGGGTCTTTGTACTGGGTGATAACTATAACAAAACGATTACTATAGTGCATGTACACCATGGAGAAACTAGAGAACGACTGGGCACAATAAACAGAGAATATTCAGGCGGTGAGTTCAAGTATAAGATATCGAACGAGCGTATTAAAAAACAGCGGGAGCGTGGTAGAAGCACAGTTACAAAAGATATAGATAAGGCAGTACTCTTAATCAAGAAAAACTTTTATCCGATAACATTCAACGAGAAGTTTAAAAGCACAATTGAAAATGTTGTTAATGGTATGGATAGTGCTATTAGAAGATCAGGTGGTTCTTTGCACGATGCAAACTACAGAGTGACTGCAAAAGCAGCCGATTGGGTTAAGAATAACTACGATTTATTCCTGACATTTGTCAGAGAGAAGGACAATCTTACCCATGATAATTTATTACTAGAGATGAGTAAAGCAAAAAAGGCGCGGGAGGAACATGATAGTATGAAGAAGGTAAGAGAGGCAAACAACAAGACGTTTGTTATCCTTAAGAACGGTAGCTACATGGTAAAACAGAAAGATAAGTGTAATGTATATAGCGACGATGACTTACCTGAGGAGTTGAAGCTGAGTATGGGTATGTTGAAGTTAGCGCCGGATCAGTATTTTATATCTGATATAGGTTATAGGTACAGCAGTACAGAGTTCTTAATTATTCACGAGGAGAAAAAAGATGAGCAACAAAGTAACTCCGTATGATACGGGCAAAGTAAAGATCGGTATCTACTACGAGCCGAAGGTTAACTACTATAACCCCGACCAAGACTGGGTGCAGAAAGCGATACTAGGTATTGAGACATTCCATGTTGTAGATACGGTGATACTCGGTACTATGTTTGCTTTATGCGCTTATGCAGTGATGGGGTTAATAACAAGGAGTTGGTATGACTAAAGATGAAATCATTGAGATGCGCAAACAAGCTGGTTTGCTTTTAGGTTGGCCTGCTGACGGAAAAAACATTATAGCCTTTGCCAAACTGGTAGCAGAAAAAGCCATCAAAGAAGCCTTGGCACAGCTAGAGCAGGTAAAACTGACGGATGATGAGATTTTTAAAATTTATATTGCGGTAATAGGTGAAGTTTATAAGAATCCACTAAGCAATGACCCAATGGAACAGCAAGCGGCAATCTCTTTTGCCCGAGCAATTGAAGCCGCACACGGAATTAAGGAGTAAGACATGGGTGACATGGGGTATGTTTTCAACGAATATCGGGCTTACAAAAAAGAACGCAAGCAACAATTTGGGATGCCGTGCCCTGACTGCATCGTTCGACTGCCGAAGGCGCAACCAAAAATTCTCATGCCCAATCAGAAGTGTTGGTGCGGGTATCGAGACAACAGACCAAGAGCCGCTCACGACATAAAGGAGACAGAGAAATGAACTG
>CAIQQL010000115.1 GCA_903873955.1 uncultured archaeon
ATCAGATCAAATTCGAGTAGTGCAGCAAACTTCTAACTACAAGTCCTTAAAAATGTAAATCTTAAGAATCAATGAATACTGATTGAAGTGTTCAATAAAAAAGGGCAGGACCATCTCTGACCCTGCCTTCAAATCTCCGTATTTACTTGTCCTCGTTTTTCTTTATATAGAGGAATGTAATCGGGCTCGAGAGAACTCAATCTATTAAAACTCAACGTCGCACCAGGCTATGCCGATTACATCATCTTCTCTATAATGTACTCTATACCCTAAGAGCCCTATTGATCCTGTTTCTCTTTTGGCACCCATTGCGCCCGCGATGTTTTTCTGCGCCCGCTTGCCCCGCTGTCTCTCCGATCCTGATAGGCTTGTCGGTTCTGCATGTATGATATGGCCTACTTCACCTCGATGCGTTTGCATACTGTTTCTCATGTTCTTTTCCCCCTTTCTTGTGGCTAATCAAAATTGGTTATTAGAGTTAATTCCGTTCTGCTCCGGCTTAGAGTAGCCCCTGTCGAGTAAAGAAGGTGGAGAGCCCCAGATGGCATCTCGACTTCTTATTAACTGGCTTACCGCACCCATTCCGGAAGGGTAAAATCGGACAGACTGCGGATATCTGTCCTTATTTTCTTTTCCAACACTTCCTTTTCCCTCCTTTGCGACCGTTGCATCTCCTTTCCCGGCAGGCTTATCGGTCCCAGTGGCCAGATGTTACCTTCTTCACCTTGACGCATTTGCATACTGTTTCTCATGTTGTTTACCTTCTTTCTGATGGCTAATCAAAATTGGTTGTTAAAAAATTAAGTTCCTTCCTAATCCTTCTCCTGCTTAGAGGAGTGCCTTGCGGATAAAGAAGCTGAAGAACCCCATATTGCTTATTTGCTTCTCGTTGATTTGCTTACCTCACCCATTCCGGAAGAGTGAAGTCGGACAGACTGCGCACGTCGTTTCTCATTTTCTTCTCCCGGTCAAAAGCGCCACCTGCCTGCGGACTGACATCACTGAACTGCCGATGCCTCTCATCGATCATACTTTTGGTCCATACATTTCGATTTTGCAAAATCAGGTCCGCTCTTTCATAATCTGTTGTCTGGTACATGATCGTTTCCTCCTTTCTTTTGGGTGTCTGCAAAAAGTTTCCGTTAAGATTCATATCTTCGCAACGCATCCGCGCCTTCACCAGGGTAAATTGTCGACCTTATTAAGGCTGGACGCATGTTGCCACGACTTGATATTTCTTAAATTTGGTCATTCCTTTGATTAGCTCCTTTCTTATTCTTCGTATCTGTGTACCGAGTGTCATCAACTCGAAGATGCTCCAATTACGGTAAATGGCTTTCTTGGCTCTAAGATAAAGCAGAAGGGGTTACCAAAAGGTTACAAGAGAGGAAATCCAATGAATGGCTAACAGTTTGATTATGCTGAATAAATTAGAAATGTGGCTGGTAAGGAAATGAATTTTTATCCTCCTTTATGAGAGGGATGATAAAAATATTGCGGATTCTAGCTTGACAGGTATGTGGGAAATGACAGAGGGGTTATTGATTAGTGAGTATATGAATTACCTGGCTTCCATGATCTTCTTATAGATAGAGGTTGTCAGTACTTCCGGTTCGGTGTCCAGTCCCTCCCGGAGCGCCTCCCGACAATCCTTATAGACCTTTATGGCTTCCGTTTGCATATGCCTGTTCGAGTAAAGTATCATCAGCCTCTGGTAAACCTGCTCTGAAAGGGGATCGATTTGGATGATCTTCTTGTAACAGTCGATGGCAACCTTTGACGTGCCACGTTTTTCCTGGATGTCGGCGATCTTAAATAAAAGATTGATATATAATTTTCGCAATTCTTCTCTCTTTGTATCAATCCAGGAAGTGTAAAGTTCTTCTGAGAGGAAATCGCCTTTATATAGATCTATTGCATTATTGTATAAGAAAAGAGCCGCCTCAATGTCTCCCTCCCTTTCTTTCTTTTCACCTCGATTACAAAGAGACAAAAAATCATCGAGATCGATTTTGCATAATTCCTCATCCAAATGTATTAGATTGGCCTTAAGGTAGACGTATGAAGAACCAAAGGCCCTGTCCATCTCGGGCTCTAAAACTTTTCTCAAGCGGTGCAGGGTCACCTTGAAATTCCTTTCTCCGGATTGAGGTGCGACCTCCGGCCA
>CAIQQL010000116.1 GCA_903873955.1 uncultured archaeon
AGGATCATCATCCATATCCTCAGACGTGACTGAATCAGCCGAATTCCATTCAACCATGCTCACAGGACCAGCTGCTGACTCAGCAGAATACGCTGAGAGCAAATTACGGGCCTCCCTTAAAGAAGGATATAACTCCGAACAACCCTCGCCAAATCTATTACTTATGGCCAATGCAGACAAAGATTCCGCACCGTTTACACAAGGCAATGCAGTCCTAATGCAAACTCCCGAGCAAGAAGCGCCTGTAGGAGTCATTGTCCCTGACAATGATCTTGAAGAAAAAACTGAAGAAGAAGAGGGATATGACCTGCAACAGATCAGCTTTCCGGTACCTGTTCGCATTCAGGAAATTGGTGGCGAGATGGAAAAAGGCACCCAGGTTGGAGCCTTAGACTTTGAAAAAGTCCAGGTTGAAGAAAGCCTATCTCCCCAAAAAGTCAATCCACCTAACATTATTGCACCCTCGATACAATCCGTTGCCCCTTTACCCAAGCAGCCTCTGCCTCAAATGGTGCGACCTCTGCCTCCAGTTGCTCCACAGCGCATGCAACAGACTAATAATCCTGGGCTCCCCTTCCCTATGCCAATCCCAAGAGCAGGTATTCCCCAACAAAGACCAATGACAGGGCCACCACAAAACAGGCCTTATCAAATGGCAGCTCCACCCAGAAATCTCACTCCACGACCCACCATGCCCCCTTCTGGTCCAGGTATTCCTCGTCCTCAAATAACGAACACACCCGCAACAAAATTCAAGCCACGGTTACATGCTTCCATAGTTGAAAAAATGGTCCTTCCAGGGTTTGGAAGAATTGATGAGCTGCTCAAGGATATGGCGGTTCAGTCAGTTGAGGTCCCAGGTCCAGAAAAGCAGGTCATCATTTCAAGGGCAGGTGGCAGGATACAGACGACCCCTCTCAAGCTTAGTGCTCAGGAGATAGAGAAGGTGATGAAAGACATCTCAGACAAGACCCGCATACCCCTCACCGCAGGCATTTTCAAGGCAGCATTGCCCGGGTTTGTCATCACTGCAGTCATCTCAGAATTTGTAGGTACCAGGTTCATCATTCAAAAGAAACTTGCTGTGCCTGAACCGGAAAACAAATAAGACAATCCGCGATTTGAAAATTATATAAAAATTATCGCACTACATAAAAAATTAAAGAATCCAAATTGGCTTAAGCTTTCTTGAATTTTGTCACTTCAGGCAACATGTCCGCATGACCGAGAATCGTGGCCCTGCAACAATAACGTTCAAGTCCAAGCTCATCCATGACTTTACCAGCGTTCTCGCCAGCTTCAACACGTTTCTTATACTCTTCCCAAAGATTACCTATAGGCTTACCACAGCCAAAACAGCGTACTGGAATAATCATGATAATACTTCTTTAAACAGCTTTTTAAAGCTTACTATGCTTAGTACAAAGATTATCGCAGGGAAAATTACTTAAAAGCATAATCTTAAAACTTACTATGGAAGAAGTGATCGCATTAAGGAACGTAGAGAAACATTATCATATGGGGGACACGGTTGTCAAAGCAGTAGATGGAGTCGATATTTCCATAGAGAAGGGAGACTTTGTCGCAATCATGGGCCCTTCAGGGTCCGGCAAATCCACTACCATGAATCTTGTCGGGAGCCTGGACCTCGCGACCAAAGGGGAGATTTTTCTTGATGGTGTGGACATTGAACATCTAGGAGAGTCAGAACTCGCCCAAATTCGCGGCAAACAGATTGGATTTATCTTCCAGGGTTTTAATCTCATTGCCAATCTAACGGCGAAAGAGAACGTGATGCTCCCTATGCTTTTCCAAGGAAAGGACAGGGATGAACGAGAACACCAGGCTGAAAAACTGCTCAAGCTGGTAGATCTTGGCGATAGAATGGATCATTACCCTGCTCAGCTTTCAGGAGGGCAACAGCAAAGGGTAGCCATTGCACGAGCGCTATCTAATAACCCTGAAGTGGTCTTAGCGGACGAACCAACGGGAAACCTTGACACGAAAACCGGTGCGATGGTCATGGATTTTCTAGAGAAGCTACATTCACAGGGCACAACCATCATCATGGTCACCCATGATCCTGAAAAAGCATTAAAACATGCACGGACCATTTACTGGATAAAGGATGGAAAGGTAGAAAAGGTCACCAAACGCATCAAAAACATCTGGAAAACTGTCCGAGGCTCCTAAACTCCACTCACCTCCACACTTCTTTATCCATTACCCTGTCCTTTTATCATGGTTCTTAAACTCGAAGGAAAAGAATAAGAACTAAAAAAATTTACCAAGATTCAGACCCGATGATCAAAGATTATCTTACACTTGCATTTGGCAATATCAAACATAGAGGCATACGTTCCTGGCTGACTATGCTCGGCGTGTTTATCGGCATTGCGGCAGTTGTCTCGCTAATCTCCCTTGGACAAGGACTGCAAACGGCAATCACCAGCCAGTTCTCTACCTTATCGACCGATAGGTTGACCATTCAAAACGCAGGCACAGGATTTGGGCCACCAGGAAGCACCTCTGTGCGTAAACTTACCGACCATGACGTCAATATCATAGAACAGACGAATGGAGTCAAGATTGCGGTCTCGAGACTCATCCGCATGGCATACGTAGACTACAATAACGTGCGCGATTATCATTATATTGCAAGCATGCCCACTGACAATAAGAAACTGGATTTTGTCTATTCCACAGCCAATCTCAAGGTCGAAAGCGGCCGCCTGTTACGACCAGGAGACAAAGACAAAGTGATCTTGGGAAGCGATTTCATCACCACGAAAGCGTACGGCAAGGACCTGCGCGTCGGTAGCTCCATCATGATCCAGGGCAGAAAGTTCCAGATTGTGGGATTTACCCAGAAAACAAGCACCTTCGTAGTCAACACAGCAATCATGATGATGGAAGATGACATGAAAAGCCTGCTTAATATTGACAGTAAAGAAACCGACCTCATTGTCGCCCAGGTAGATGACAAAGACAAAATCATCCAAGTTGCCGATGACATCAAAAGAAAGCTGAGGAAAGATCGGGGAGAAAAAGTCGGGGAGGAAGACTTTTCCGTCGAGACACCCATCAGTGCCCTTAAAAATGTAAACCTCATCTTGAATATCATCAACATCATCGTCAGCGGCATTGCGGCAATCTCGCTCATTGTCGGAGGCATCGGGATCATGAACTCTATGTTCACCTCGGTGCTTGAACGAACCAAAGAGATCGGTGTCATGAAAGCAGTCGGGGCCCAAAACAAGAACGTTCTGCTCATTTTCCTCTTTGAATCAGGCTTGCTAGGCTTGGTGGGTGGTGTTGTTGGTGCACTCATGGGACTTGCCATGGCATTTAGCGTCTCGGGAATAGCAAACCAGGCATTTGGATCAAACATCCTTGATGTGACCATCTCCTATCCACTCCTGTTTGCATCTATCAGCTTTGCCCTGCTCATAGGTCTTGCCTCAGGCATCCTTCCTGCATTGCAAGCCTCAAAGCTTAAACCTGTGGAGGCTTTCAGACGATGATCAGAGATTACCTACAAATGGCGATGAAGAATCTTGTCAAAAGAAAACTTCGTTCCTGGCTCACGATCCTGGGGATTATCATCGCCATAGCAACGATTTTTGTGCTTATCAGCATCTCTGTCGGATTGAAAGATGCGATCAACGAACAGTTCAGGATGCTTGGGACTGACAAGATTTTTATCATGCCCAAAGGACAGCTCGGGGCGCCAGGTACCGCAAGTGCCTCCGTCCTGACCAAGACTGATGTGGATAACGTCGACAAAGTCAGAGGGGTCCTCCAGTCCACCTATTTTACTGCCGCCAATGCCATGGTCGAATACAATTCTGAAAAAAGATACTTTGCCGTAGCAGGACTTCCCCTTGACCAGATCAAACTCTACGAAGAGATACAGTCGTTCTCAAGCGATGAAGGGAGAATGATCAAGACCGGAGACGTTGACCGTGTGACCTTGGGATATGATTTCAAGTATAACAAAGTGTTCAGCAAGCCCGTAAGGGCAGGAGATAAGATCCTCATCAACGGCCACGAATTCTCGGTCGTCGGCATCATGTCCGCAATCGGCAACCCAGGCGATGATAAAAACATCTACATGAATATCGAGGATGTCAAGAAATATTTCAACACAGGGGACCGTGTCGATGAGATTGTCGTCCAGGTCACAAAAGATTCGAACATCTCCGATGTTGCAGAGCGCATCAAGAAGAAATTGCGTATAACAAGGAATGTCGATAAAGACCAAGAAGACTTTTCATTACTCACCCCTGATGAGCTCCTGGGAACATTCAGTACAATCCTCGACATCATAACCGTATTTCTCTTAGGGGTCGCAGCCATCTCACTTCTCGTTGGAGGAGTGAACATCATGAACACCATGTACACCTCAGTGATTGAAAGGACCAAAGAGATAGGCACCATGAAAGCAGTCGGGGCCCAAAACAAAGATATCATCCTAATCTTCCTCATTGAGTCTGGCCTTCTCGGGATTGTTGGCGGTCTTGCAGGGGTCTTATTAGGATATGGCGCAGCCAAAGTAATCGAGTCCATTGTCGTCCAAAGCCTAGGGACCACTCTTCTTCGTGCGGCCGCACCACCCTGGCTTTTTATTGGCTGCCTCTTATTTGCTTTCCTTGCCGGAGCGATTTCTGGTATCTGGCCAGCCTGGGGAGCAAGTAAAATCAAGATTGTTGAAGCATTACGTTACGAATAATAAACATCCTTTTAAACAAAGAGTCATTTCATTGAACATGCAAAAGAGGTATCGAAAGGCAGTTTTTATCGTAACCTATGCACAGACTACCGCAGGTCCGCGTTATTTGCTTGCCCATCGTATCCTGCATTGGAATGGCTGGGAATTTCCCAAGGGAGGCATAGAACCGGGTGAAAGCAAAAAAGAAGCTGCCAAAAGAGAACTAAAAGAGGAGACCCATCTGCGCCTGCTACTTTTTAAGTCATATCCAGTCAACGGAAAATATCCCTATGACGCAAAGACTCGTAAAAAAAGAGGTTTTTTCGGCCAGACATATACCCTATTCTCTGCACAAGTACAAGAGGGAAAGGCCAGGTTAGACCCTCTGGAACATGATTCCTATCGATGGCAGAATTATCAACAAGCCCTAAAACTACTCACCTGGGGCTCACAACGTAAATGTCTGCGCAGAGTGCACCGCTCCATCACCGGTTGAAAAAAGATCGCAAACCTTGCGATAAAAAGTAAGTTAATCTTAGCTTGTAAGTCAGTCTCATAATCTTTATATACCAAATCGCGAGATACGATTATGGGTAAAAAAGAATTTTTTGCGTCTATGAAATCTCAAGGGGTAGCCTTGACTTATAATGATGTGCGCTTGAAGACCTCCTTTTCTGCAGTCATGCCGGACAAAGTCAGCCTTAACTCAAAATTCTCCCGCCATGTCGATCTTAAGATCCCAGTTGTCAGTGCTGCGATGGATACAGTCACTGAATATGAATTGGCAATAGAGCTAGCCATATTAGGGGGATTAGGCATCATCCACAAAAACTTAAGCCCGGCATTACAGGCCCAGCATGTAGCCCGCGTCAAAAGATTCCTCAATGGGCTCATAGAACATCCAGTCACAGTCTTTGCTGATGAGACCGTCGCACAGGTCTTAAAAATGAAAGAAGAAAAGAAATATGCCTTTGACGTCTTTCCAGTAGTCAATCGTGCTGGCGCCTTAGTTGGCATCCTGACTGAAAATGATGTCGATTTCTGCACCAATACTCAAGAGAAAGTTAGCGAGGTGATGACAAAAACCATATTAAGCTCTCCCAAAGGGACAGGCATCGATGAAGCTTATGCCATCATGCTGAGAGAAAAGAAAAAAGTCCTTCCTTTAATCTCGAAAGAAGGCCGTATCTGCGGGATGTATGCTTTCTCCGACCTGAAACGTATCAAGACAGAAAAACTTAGCGCCTATAACCTTGACGCCAAAGGCAGACTGCTTGTAGGTGCTGCAATAGGAGTCCATGAAGATGCGTCTGAACGACTCAAACACCTAACACTCGCCCAGGTAGATGTAGTCGTCATCGATACTGCCCATGGAGATTCCCTTGGAGTCATTGAGACAGTCAAAGAGGTCAAACGCAGATATCCCCGATTAGATGTTGTAGCAGGAAACATCTCTGAGCCTGAGTCAGCCAAACGGTTGGTTGATGCAGGAGTAGACGGTATAAAAGTAGGACAAGGTCCCGGGTCCATCTGCACCACGAGGATCATTGCAGGTGTAGGCTGCCCACAATTGACCGCAATCTACCATTGTGCGGAAATTGCCAGAACCAAACAAGTCCCCCTTTGCGCTGATGGGGGCCTTTCTTATTCAGGAGATATCCCTATTGCTATCGGGGCTGGTGCAGACAATGTCATGATGGGACGTATGCTTGCGGGTGTCAAAGAAGCACCAGGAGAGGTCGTATTCAGGGACGGACGACAATGGAAAAGTTATAGGGGCATGGGGTCATTAGGGGCTATGCAGGCCCATAAAGGCTCACGCGACAGATATCAGCAAAAAGACGGCGCCAAAGACAGCATCATACCCGAGGGTGTTGAAGGGCTGGTACCTTATCAAGGTGAACTCAAGGAGGTCATAACACAGTATATTGGGGGCCTTAGAAGAGGGATGGGATATGTTGGAGCAGAGTCTATAAACGCACTACAACACAAAGCAGACTTTCACCGTATTTCCAGTGCAGGACAGCAGGAGTCCCACCCGCATAATATTATAATAACCAAGGAATCCCCTAATTACCCAGGAATACTCTAGATTAGTATTGGTCTAGAGTAATTACACAGTGACAACAAAGGAAAGGTTTAAATACTATCACCACTAAAAAATTACATCATCAATTGTATCACTTAAAACATGACTCAAAAAAAAGTATCGAGAACAACCACGACTACTAAAGTGAAGCGAAAAACAACTTCTACAACCGTGCATGTTGGCGGATCTTCCAGGAGAAAAACCTCGGCTAAATCTTCAGCTCAGCCTTCTGCACCTGACTATCGAACACAACTCACCACCCTGGATACTTCATTTAGTACCGCTATCAGACAACAATACCTCCCCATTACAAAGGATCTTACCGGTACACTTACCAATGAGGGTTATTACCCTGAGCAAAGACTTGACCAAGTCTTTGGCAGTCTTAGACAATATACTGGTCCTTTAGGAAGCGTTGAACGCGCCCATCTTGACCAGAAGTTCGATATAGCCTATGCAGAATTTGTAGAAAAGGGGAAAAAAGCCCATGAAGCAAGAGTCGCAGATAAACTCCGGCTTCAGAACAACAAAACAACACTTGCCGGAACCAAAACTCCTTCAGACCCTGCTTTTGTCAAGTTAAGGAACGAAACGGCTACTCTTGAAGCTAGACTCCAAGCAGAAGACTTGTTACTGAATACGGCAAGCAGCCAAAGAATCATTTTAGAAACATTACGAGAGAAGGGCATGGGTTCGACAGATCCGACCTATCAACTCGCTCAGCGCGACTATGACCAGACCATGAGTGAAGTCACCCGTCAAAAGCTTTACACACCAGCAGAGCTTGACCAATTTGCTTTTAAGATAAGAAACCTCAAACAAAAATATGGTGTTGCAGGTCTTCCTGCCCCTGTCACAGGCGTCAGAAAATTCATCCAAGATTATAGTGGCAGTCTTGCAATATTGGCTGTTGCCGCAATCGGCGCATTGGGAGTTGCAACCTGGAAAGGATGCAGTAAACCTCATCCTGTTGCTGCAGCAAAACCAAGCGGAACCAATTATGTAGAGGTTATCAGTAATCTTAATTCAAATTTGACCTTATTGAGAGACCAAATGGCCACACTCGGTTCAAACTATCTTGCCTCTGGAAGGACAAATACGGACCTTTCAGCCCAAATTGTCCTAGGAGAAAAGAAAATCGGAGAGCTGAAAGCAGATCTGGATCGTGTTAGTCATTTCTATAATTTTGCGACCAATGACAATGCCATACTCAGTTCAAATTTTAATAATGCATACAGAGCACTCGAAGCCCTAAAAGCTGCGAATGAGGCTAACGCGGCATTGCAAAGAGCACGTTTACAAGAATCCACTGATGTACAGTCGCTTGTTGGATCACTCCCTCTTCAAAATATCAATTTCTCTTCCTTGGAAAGTTTGACCTTTGATCCAAAAAAGAAGAAAGTGGTCAATCAACAAAGTTTCACCTATAGCGGAACCACTATCACCAATCTACAGCAATTGAGTGCCTTCTCGCAGGCAATTGCAGACGTTTATCATCCACAGACAGCTGATACCAACGCCTTCCAAAGTTTTGCTCAAGCAGCCGGATTAAGTCCAGATGCAACTCGCCGTCTTAAGGGCATCAATGGGGACCATCGATTAGATTACACCATTGCATTCATTCAGGATTATAATCAGAGCAGAACAAACGCCTCGCTTACGGATGCAGTCGCCTATAAGGATACCAATAACCTTCTTCACGTCATCGGCGATCGAAAGATACTAAACCACGCTTATTAATCACATGAACAAAACATTAACTTCCTTACTTCTTGCAGGACTTGCGGGTCTGACCGGTTGCACTACTGCAAATTATGAAGTGAAAGACTCCACTAGCCTACCAAAACAGACTATCCAAGGATTTACAGCGATGGCCAACAGGCCTGTCAGCACCAACTATCAAGCGTTAGTGCAGCAATCCACTCCATATACGAATATTGCAACTCTTGCAGACAGATACGGCAGATTACCTTCCCAGAAGGTTGATGTCTACTTTGCAACCCAAGGAAGCACCAATCGACCCTCTTTAGAAACATTAAATACCACCGGACCTGCCAATGCTGCCCTTCCTGTCGTACAAAGACTCGAACAAAACATCACTAATTATGCACAAGTGTTTAGCTTTACATTAGGTAATGCTGATCGAACTTCCTTTGTAGGTTCACAATCTGCCAACAATCAACTTTCCAATGAATCGGGGCTTTTAGGAATTGACTCCTATTATAATCCGGGCACCAATGGCACCAAAGGAAAATTCTTCATCCAGGTAAATGAAGTCGATGGATTAAAGGGAGTGCATGAAAACAAGCATTATAATGTCAGTGTCACATTTGGTAAAGATGCCATCAGGGCAAGGAAAACTCGAAAAGATGGATTGATTATCCTTCGCACACTCACTGAATCAGCCTCAGCATATGGTGCTGCAGGACTTGGCGGACCAATCGGTCCAGCCGCTGGAGCCATTGTTGATGGGACCTGGAGTTATTTTGAAGGAAGAAACGCCCCAAAAGGTAACAACTTATCCCAAGGCCGATGGTATGCTGATGGTCTTGAAAAAAGCGTCTCAGACACTTTAGCGATATTGAACCAGACTAAAGATAGAGGAGCAAATGACATCATTGTCGTCCCCTATGATCATGGAACCGGCGTCATTTATGCAAAAGATGCAAGCAATATTCGCGTCGCACCTAATAAGGCTACCTTTGAGACCACTCAAGCAGGAGCAAATATCCTGAGCTCATACTTATTTAGCGCCATAAAGGCAGCAGCCACCATGGGCAGCGCAGAAGCTATCGATTCAAATTTTGAGGATGAGTCTTCACCAGGCCAGTCTAATTTCTCCCCAGTCATCAATGGCACTCCTAACTTCAACGGAAATGGTTCCGGAAGCCCAGACGGACAATAAGACCCACATGAAAAAAACCTTCGCAGTTTTGGCAAGCGTATTGTTTTGCTTACTTCTTGCTGCAGGCGTACAGGCATATACCGTAACTCAAAGTTATACCACTCGAGAAGGTGTCATCAATACCGATGGTTCCTTGACCACGATGCTTCGAGCAATCTATGGCGCTCAAGCCATGGGTTTTAGTTGCATTGACGCTAGCTGCCAGTCATTAGGTGCTGTTCTTTGGAATGGCCAGGCTCTTTCCCCTGATGCAAACAACTTGATCACTGCAGTCTATCCTACACAAGGCATGTATGCTCTCATTTTTTTTAAAGATGGATATATCCCTTACCGATATAGATTAAACGCCTCTTCATCTGACGGACAAAACGCAATCGCCCCATTAGACTTTGCTTATCTTGCCAAAAAAAGTATCTGTGAATCAAACATTTCCCATTATTCGGTGACCAAGACTGGACAATCTCTGCATGTAACCATGCAAGCACTTGCACCAGTAGCACTTAGGAATGCCTCCTTGACTGTCCCTTCTGCCCTTGCGAACAGTTATTCTACCAGTGTCACCACAACCCTCTCGCTCATCGGACCTTCAAGCTCCAACACGACTCAAACATTAAAAATCCCCTTCTCAGGAAGCTCAGATTTTAGTTTCGATCTTTCAAATCTTGCTGCAGGAGATTACACAGTAGTACTTACCACCACCTCAAATGATGCGATGTGCCTTACTACCCTTCCTCAAAGCGTGACCACCACCATCCATATTGAACCAATCCCAGTACTTTCTCTGCAGATCATCAGCCCTCAACAAGGCAAAGTCTACACTTCCACTAATCTGACAGTAAACCTCAATGCCACGAATGCAAATACAGTCTCCTATTCAGTCAATGGAGGAACATATCAAGCTTACACCGCTCCTCTCGTTGTCAGCTTCAGGGAAGGCGCAAATACCCTTTCTGCCAAAGCAACCGACCTTGCTGGAAACATGGTCTCTCAACAAGTCCAGTTCACCGTCAATACCAGCAGCCATCATGCTCCAGCAACTGTAACAAACCTACATGCAGTGATGATTGGGACAAATTTCATCCATTGGAGATGGACCAACCCAACTGACGCAGACTTCAAAGAGGCAATCGTCTATCTCAACGGAATCAACGTCGCCAACACCAGCACAGGAACCTATCCTGCAGACAATCTTGCCCAGAACACCAGTTATACACTCACCGTCAACACAGTAAATTTTGCTGGCGATGTCAATAGAGTCAATGTCAGCGATACAGAAACCACCGGCTCCGAAAATATTGTAGATACTACCCCTCCAGGCGCAGTCACCAATCTTACCCTGGTAGCAAAGGACACTTCAAGCTTGAGCTGGAGATGGACCAACCCAACTGACGCAGACTTCAAAGCCGTTTTGATTTATCTTAATGGAACCAATGTAGCAAACACCACAAATTCATATTACAATGCATTAGGGTTACTTTCAAACACCACCTACACGCTCACCTTGCATACGATTGATGCCTCTGGAAACATCAACACCACAGATGTCACGGATACAGAAACCACCCAAAGCAGCACAGTCCCAATAGTTACCCCAGTCCACCATTATTCTGATGATTCTTCCACTCCACGTGAGGTCCTTAATTTTTCAACAGATGTAAATCCTCGTATCAATACACCAGCAGTCTATGATGATGGAGACGCAACTGTAGCTCTTAACAATAAAACGGCTACCCTCTCTCCAAACAATCCACTCAATACGCCTCTTCTTTACCTGTTAGGTGCCGGTTGCATCCTGCTCCTTATCCTGGTACTTCTGGTCCTATTATTAAAGAGATAATCACCCAAAAAGAATTCTTGCGTCAACTACCCACGCATGTTCATCTGTCACCATCAAGGGATTGATGTCAAGTTCTGCAATGGAAGGATTGCCTGTTGCAAATGAGGAAAGTAAAAGAAGATTCTTTTCAATCAACTTCAGGGAATCTTTCTTGTTTTTTAACACAGCACTATAACGAAGGTCCAGGATCATCTCCTTGGCATCAGCCTTGGTGATGGGCAGGACCCTGAAAGAGACATCCTTCTCCTCTTCAACCTTGCTTCCGCCTTTGCCTAGCATGATGACCATACCGAACTCAGGTGTCTTGTTTATTCCAAGGATCAATTCATCACCCTTGACCATCTCCTGGACAGTCACTCCTTCATATCCCTCAAATTTCCTGAACTGCTCCACAACTTCTTTTGCCTGAGCGATAGTCTGGACGCCCAAAACCACACCTCCCTGCTTTTTTTTATGGATTATCTTCTGGGAAAGGATCTTCATCGCCCAAGGAAATGACAACCGGTCCATCAACAGCGTTATCTCTTTTGATGCGACAATCACTGCACGTTTCACAACATCAAAACCTTCTTTTTCCAGAACATCCTCTGCCTCTTTTTCGGTAAACATGCGCATAATGCCGATACAAAATCTATTTATATATACCTTTCTAAAATTGACCATGAAAGAGTTCTTCAAACCTGAAAGTATAGCCGTCATCGGCGCTTCTGAGGAAGAGAAGAAAGTGGGAGGCATCCTAGTCAAGAAACTCAAGCAGTTCCCTGGAAAGCTCATCCCCATCAATCCTCACCATGCCTCCATCCAAGGCCTGAAAGCTTACGCTAGCATCCTCCAGTATCCCGAAAAGATAGACCTTGCGATCATTGCCGTGCCTTCCTTTGCAGTCACTTCCCTCCTTGAAGAATGCGGAAAGAAAAAGGTGCGCCAGGCAATCATCATCAGCGCAGGTTTTTCTGAAGATGGCCATCGTGAAGAGGAAGACAGGCTTGTCGCCCTGGCAAAAAGCCTGGACATACGCCTGCTAGGGCCTAATTGTTTCGGGGTATGCAATCCCTCCTATCATCTTGATGCTACCTTCTCAGCATCATCACCCCAGGAAGGTTCGCTCGCATTCATCAGTCAAAGCGGGGCGCTCTGGAGTTTCATCTCAGATTTCTCCGTCGGTAAGTTTGGATTCTCTGGATTTGCCAGTTTAGGGAATATGGCAGACATAGAATTCGCAGATTGTATCGACTATTTTTCCCATGACAAAAAAACAAAGGCGATTGTCCTGTACATCGAGAAGCTTAAGGATGGAAAAAAGTTCCTGGAAGTCTGCCGTAAGTGCAAGAAACCCCTCTTTGCCGTAAAAGCCGGAAGCTCTGCAGTGGGCAGCAAAGCGGCAGTAAGCCATACAGGAAGTCTTGCAACGGATTTTGCAGTCTACCAAGGAGTATTCAAGCAAGCCAAGGTCACTTTATGTGAAACACTTGAAGAGGCATTTAGTCTAGCCTCAAACAGGCAACTCCTTCCAGCAACAACAAAACGGTGGCCGTTAACACCTGGTGAAAAAGTCTTCCTTATCACCAATGCAGGAGGTGCTGGAGCTCTTGCTTCAGACTATCTCTCTAATGCCGGATTCAGGGTGGAAAAACCAGAAGACCTCAAAAATCCCTGGGACATACTAGGAACCGCTTCAGCCAAAGAGTATGGTCTTGCCCTTGAACGCATCAGCAAGATGAAAGAATTTGACCGCATAGGAATCATCATAACTCCCCAAAGCATGACTGACCTGGAAGGCATTGCCCAAGAGATCATCAATGCAAGAAAAAATGGAGCCCCTCCACTTTTTGTGTTATTCCTTGGCGGAGCACACATGCATACCCTTAAAGAACGGCTGGAAAGAGCAGGTATTTTGTGTCATACCAGCCTAGCAGAGTTCAAACGGGCGATACAACCTTGAAAAAATAAGGATCAGTCCCATGATTTTGCAGGAACAGGCAAATTTTGAGGTCAAAAACCCAAAAAAAAGAAACATTTAAATATCCCAGTTTGTTTTGGCTATCATAGAAAGAAGTTAAATAAGTTAACTATTAGTTATATTAACTCATATTCACGTCCGTGTTGGACATCGTACAACATACTTTCTTTCTTAATCGAGAATAATAGTATTCTCAGCAATGACCCTAAAAGGGTTGGAAAAAACATACATGGCAAAAGTAGCACCAGTTTCAATAAAGTACATGGTACATGCATCCTTCAAAGCAGAAGGACCACTTGAAAAGCCAGATGTCATTGGTGCCATATTTGGTCAGACTGAAGGTCTTTTAGGGTCCGAGCTTGAGATGCGCGAACTTCAAAAAGAAGGCAAGATTGGGCGCATTGAAGTCAATCTTGAGATGGTTGATGGGAAAAGCATTGGAGATATCCAAGTCCCAACTGCCCTTGATAAGTCAGAAACAACCATCATTGCCGCAGCACTTGAGACCATAGACAGAATTGGTCCTACTGAAGCTAGTATCCAGGTCACCAAGATTGAGGATGTACGAGGCAGCAAGAGAGATTTCATCATTGAACGTGCTAAAAAGTTGCTTGAAGGCATTGATGGCAGCAGCGATTTCAATGATATCAGCAAGACCTTAAAGGAAGAGTCTAGGGCTGAAAAGATCCAAGAGTATGGTCCTGAACGCTTACCTGCTGGAGACCTTAGTGGCCCTGAAGTCATTGTTGTTGAAGGTAGAGCAGACGTAGTCAATCTCCTTAAAAATAGAGTGAATAATGTCATAGGTATGAATGGAACCAAGCTTCCAGCTGAAATCGCCAAACTTGGCGCCACAAAGGAGATAACACTCTTCGTTGATGGCGACCGTGGCGGAAAGCTTATCGCCCGAAATGTCATCGACAATGCAAAGATTGCAGCTGTCGCAATGGCTCCTGATGGCAAGGAAGTCGAAGAACTTACTGGAAAAGAAATTCTCATGGCACTTCGAAAGAAGACCACCGTCGGGGAATTCTTGCGCAAGCTCAAATATGGTGATGATGATCTTTCTGCACCAGAAGCACCTTCCAGTGTTGAAGTCTCAGCCCCCACTGCAGCATCTATCGCAGAAGCCAAAGAATCCATGAAAAAGGCCTATGAGAAGATAAAAGGCACCAAAAATGCTGCACTCTTAGACAATAGTTTTGACATCATCCAGAAAGTAAGCCCACGGGAGGTCCCAAGATCATTACGAGAATCAAAGAAAAAAGTCTATGCTGTCCTTATTGATGGCATCGCGGTTTCAACAACCGTCTCTGCCTGTGATGAGTCAGGCGTCGCATTCCTT
This sequence comes from uncultured archaeon, assembly GCA_903873955.1. Lineage (GTDB taxonomy): Archaea > Nanobdellota > Nanobdellia > Pacearchaeales > GW2011-AR1 > VGKP01. Next base: position 14,848 of record CAIQQL010000116.1, read on the forward strand.
GGAGCCACTAATTTTTCAGGTGTTGACGGGGCAAAAGTCAATCTTGTCAGCCTTTAATCTTACATTCAGTCATTAATTAACCGCATCATTTAAACAACATACTTTTCAAATATTTTTCTATACTCTCCAGACAATCATGCACCTACAATACTTCAGTTCAATCATCGAAATCATGTCAATGTAACTATATAGTGACAACATAACGAAAGATTTAAATAGTCTTTATACCTTAGTTAATTAATCACCTCTTTTCCCAGAGGGGGACGCTGAGTTCATCTATTTATAGCGGACTTTGCCTCCCCTTCATGGGTTTTAATCACTTTCACCTCACTTCATACTCATCAACACCAAAGTGTTATTCCCCTCTAGAATGGGGCACGAAACACGCTTGTTTTCTCTCAAGGAGAACCCTAAAAAGTTGCTCCCTAAAAAGAATGGATGTATACCTCCCGTCTAAATTCGGGCACGAAATACACCAATGCTTGCAGCACCTGCAAGAACTCTGGGAAGAGTACACGAGAGAAAAAAGGTGTTGGTGGGTTCATACTCAACGAGGGGGGTCATTCTGATCTAGATTTCAGCACGAGACTCCCTTCAGAGGCACTTTTGCGCGGAAATCCTATCTAAACTTAGGCACGATTCGCCAAAATGCCCAGAGGTCCATCAGTAGCTGGAGGAGCGGCAAAGCCATAACCTCCTGGCCTGAATGCAGGGAAATTTTAATAATGACCCTGCAGGACACCTGGAAACTTCTTATCACTATTCAGCCAGAATCAATTAGACGAAAGAGTTAAAAGCAGGACAACTCCCTATCTTTAAGATGGAACGTTCTTTTGTTTCTATTGGGCCCTCTCCTCGCGGTAAATCCAAGGGTGTTCGGCATCCTTTCCCCAATATTTCACGCATATATTTATACAAAAGTCCTGGAGACTCCTTCTAGAGGACGTTTAAACTCTCATGGCCTCCCCACCCCGAATACTTGAATGTAAACCTTTTGGCGAGGAGGGTAAATATCTTATGACGGTTGAATATCTTGTTCCTTCCGGTAAAATGTTTAGAAAGCCAACAATCACCAAAAGCCAGTTTTACGGTACAGGCATCCTATGGTATAATTACCCGGCAGGGTCTTGCTTACCAGAGAGACTAGAACAGATTCTGACCGGCCTGTTTTTCGAGGCCCTTAAAAATGAACGATTCAGGAATGCCCAGGCCATAGAGCCAGGTTCAATTATTCATACACCTGTTTCTTCAGGCTACCCTGCTTAAGCAGAGGTTTTCTGTTTTTTAGGCATCTCCTCAAAGATCAGATGCCAGAATGTCAAAAAATAGAGGCGCTTTGTTTACCACAGCTCATCATGGTTTCTAATGGGCGTAGAATGTCCTGGGAAACGGGGGGCAGGTTCAATCATATCATCCAGATAACCTGGCAGGGCCTCAAGATATCTCCTTCCTTCTTCAGTTTCCAAGAGAGGGTCAAGAAACGCTTGATGCATAAATCCCTTATGCGGATCGTAGAGTAAACCCAGATGCCCAAGACCAATAGGTTTCCCAGTAAAATAAGTCAGAGTTCTCTGCATAGTCCTGATGGCATGGGCATGTGAACCTGCAAGGCCGTATCCTTCAAGTCCGCCCTCATAGTTACGGTTTAATTCGTTATCCATTGTATTTTTTGGTGGAAGCACAGACCGTCATGACCCTATTTAAAGCTATTGAATTTTAACTCAGTTATTATTTTGTTGTAACTATAAAATAGTAAAAAAAGAAAGATTTAAATATGAAAAAAGACTAAAAAAAAGATGGATTATAAGACATTTTTTAGCAGAAAAGCTGAAGAAGTAGCGCAGGATCTTTTAGGATATTTTGCCATACGCAAAAATGATTCAGGGATATTTGCCGCAGTAATAACCGAGACCGCTGCCTATCGCGGAGGCAAGATCACCCCTGCACGACAGGGTATGCTTTACGAGCCAGGCAGGATATTCCTTATGCCTAACCGAGGTCATCTCCTGCTCAATATTGCCTGTCAGGGCGATATGCCTGCCTGTGTCGAGCTCAGAGAAATCTCATTTCCTTTCGCACTTGCCTCCCCTCCCAATTTCCCCCGTCCGCGAAGAACCATAAATGGGGCAGGGACCCTCAGCAAATTCTTAGAACTAGACGCTCAAATGGACAATACCCTTCTTGGAGATGCATTTTCAATCTCAGACACAAAGTACAAAACCGGAATGACGTCGAGAATCGATACAACTCTGGAAGATCAAGCCGATAACCTCATCGGAGTCTACCGCTTTTCATAGGAGGTCTTGAGATGTTCTATGACCTTCGTCCCTACCAGCTTCTAGGGATAAAAAAAATTGTTGAAGAAAGGAGAATCCTCCTCGCTGATGACATGGGCCTGGGGAAAACGGCGCAGGCCATCTCAGCAAAACACCTTATCGACCAACAGAATGGCAGCCGTGCAACATTGGTGGTATGCCCCACAGCAGTCATCCCCCATTGGCATGAAGAGATTAGGGAATGGTATTATAAAGGTAGCAAAACAAAAGTTGCGACGGTCGGTACAAGAAACTATGCACGAGAATGTCAAAAGGCGCAAGGTGCAGATTTTGTTGTGACCTCTTATCCAGTACTTTCCTTTTTAGGGGCAAATCCGGAAAGGATCGGAGCACTAAACGAGATAGGATTTACATACGGCATCCTAGATGAAGGTCATAACACACGCAATCCTGATTCTTTACGTAGCGGTGCTTCCCGAGAGCTCTTCCATCGCATCCCTTATCTCACCATCCTTTCCGGGACTCCCATCCCCAACACCCTTGTCGACATTTATGCCCAGCTCAATCTCCTCGATCCCCAGAACTTCCCCATCAATGATGAAGATCCTGACTCCATATTGCACGAATTCTATGAGATCATCCGAAAGAAACCCCATATGATCAGAGATGTCCTCCATTCCCGAATGCTGAGACGAACAGCAGACAAGTATCTCAACAAAAAAATGCCTAAGCTTGAACAACTAACGGTTGACAATCCCCTTACTGGTGAGCATGAGGCAGTGTATCTTGAGCTGTACCAGAATGAGGAGATCCCTCCAGCGCAAAAACTTCAGGAGCTTGTAAAAGCATCGTTAGATCCCAACCTGGTCAATGGAAGATATCTTTCTGAACCATTAAGACAAAGGCTCGGATCGATTGCATCTTGCACCTGGGGAAAGCTTGAAGAGATTGTCCACGATGCTGTAAGTAAAAATGGTGGGAAAGTGATTGGGTTCACGGACCTTAAACGCAAGGTCATTCCTGAACTTTTAAGACGTTTTTCCAGCTATGGCGCAATTGCAATCACCGGCGATACTAATGGAGAAGCTCCCCATGGGGAATTGAGCGACAGGGAAAAAGCCAGAATTTCTTTCCAAAGAGACAGCGCAATCAGGGCTCTTTTTGCGACTACAGTCATGGATGAAGGAGTAGATTTGACTGCAGGGACCCATCTCATCCATATCACCTTGCCCTATATGCCCGCGACACTAGACCAACGTATAAGACGTTCGCAAAGGGCGACTGCGGAAGTAGAAAAAGAGACCGTGACCTCCATAACCCTGAGAACCACCCTAAGCAATGGATTAGAGACCATAGATGAAGGGATCAAACTACTTCTGGATGATAAAAGAAGGATCATCAGATATATCATCGAGTCTCCAGAGAAGCTTACCTTAGATGACCTTAATCTCATCAAAAATGGACATCCTGAAGACTCGCCGAGCATTTCCGGTTTTCTGAGTGAGAAACGATATATGGACTGGCATCTGGCATCACTTCGGGGCATGGGTGGAGCGCGCATCCAAGAGCAATATGAACAACGTCCCTTCTTAGCAGAAAATCTTGCAAGAGCATACATCAAGCATTGGGAAGGATTTTACGCAGGTAATACGGCCACACTCTCGGCGCAGCTCATCAAACAGGTACTCAAAGATAGAATGAATCCACGAGTCATTGACATCGCATCTGGGCCATTCTCACTTTCCCGCGTGCTTGGTTTCCCGGTCACCAACCTTGACCTGAATAAGTATATGCTTGAAGCAGGAAAAATCCTTGAAAATGAAGGGAAGGTCCCACGAGGAAATATCGCTTATGAGGGACTTGCAGGAGAGCTCCCATTCAGCGACAAGGAATTTGACCTGGTAAACTGCTCACTTGCACTTCATATGACCTCGCTTAATAGAGCTGAAGGAACGAATTATTCAGATAGAGAGACCGTCCTCAGGGAAGCAAACAGGGTGATTCCTGTGGGAGGATTCTATACCTTTGCGCTTCCCCATAGCGTCATCCACCGTCAGGATATGCCTACATTTAAAGAAGGGATCAAGAGGCTCGGATTTGAAGTCCTGCCACAAACAGGGCTCTATAAAGGATCAGGAGAATCTCCTTTCAAGGTATTTTTTGGGGCATTGCGCAAAGCAGATGAGCCTCAGAATGAACCTCTTCCTGAAGAACTTTTGACCTGGAGAATGGATGCAAGAATAGGCGGAAAAAGAATAGGAGTCACCAAGAGCCTTAGGAAAGGCCTTCCAAAGAAAAAGAAGAAAGAGCAGTTCGAAAAAATAGGCACCTTTGTCCAGATAGACAGCGGGATGGAGATTGGAGGAGCATCATGAATCAAGAACAGGAGATGAGAACAAGAGCCCTCGAACTTTTAGGACAGAATGCAAACTCAGATGAAGTCATGAGAAAGACCGGCCTTAGTAAAATGCAAGTCGCCGCCTTGAAGGCGCATATCACTATGGGGACCTATTCCAAGAGGCCAGTCACGCAACCAACTCCTTCTCCTTCGCCCAGACCCTCTCTAGCGCGAGAAGATGAAAGATATGATCTTGCAAGAAGACTTGCTGAGGAAGGAAGACAGAATGCATATATCCGCGCACAGACCGGACTTGGAAAAATGCAAGTCGCAGGATTTCTTGCAGCCAGCTCAAGAAAGAAAAGAAATCTTGAATCTAAGGCTGGAGCCACATCCTTGCATCAAACTGACCTGCTAACAACACCTGAGATTCAACCCGAAACGGATAATCGTCAGTCTATAACCAAACAAGAGGCAATTGAACTCATGACTACAAAAGGAGTTGTCCCAGCCAAGCTAGCCTATGCATACCGTATTGATGGCGTCGCATGTTCACCTGAGCAAGTCACTGCCTGGAGGGCGCATATCACTATGGGGACCTATGCCAAGCATCCGGAGCTGCTCATTGGAAATAACCATAAAAACGGTGGAAATGGAAAAACGATCCGCAAAAAAGAACAATTAGTTGACTTTATCGTAAAAAGCCCTGAAGTACGAGACCTGTCCGTCCTTGCACTTTGCCTTGGCGAAGATGGAAGCGAAATAGAAGGTGCGCTGCTTGAAATCTATCAAGGAAGGTTCAAGAGTCGCGAGGAATTACATTCCCTTCTTGAAGAAGCAAAGGACGATGTCGAAAGATTACTGAATGAGGGAGTGATAAGCTTAGGATATTTTATCGGCAGATACTCTTTGAGAGATAGGACGATGGCCCCTATCTTCCTTGGAGGGACCGCCTCAAATATCCCCATTGAACGAGCAACCCCTTCCCTCGAAAGGACGTTAATGAGAGTTGCAAGCGGGATCTATGACCCTCAGTTCAATGAAGACCCTATAAAAGCCATCAAAGACTTACAAGCAAAAGCAGGGGAAGGGAAAAATCTTGCTAAAAGGATATATGAGACGTTATCCAAAGGATATCAAGAGGCCCTGGCACTCAAGGAAACCTTGAAGAGCTTTGCCCTTCGCACATAATTGTAAAAAAATTAATCCTTAAGGAGTCATTTCCAATAATCCCTTAAAAGCCCATCTCTAGAATCCTTTTTCGTTTCATCTTCAAGGCCATCTCCAGATTCCTCTTCAGGTTCTTTTTTTGTCCCATCCCAAAATACCGTCTCCCAAACCCCTTTGAACTTTATCGCCCTTGCAAGCATGACACATTTTTCATCGAGATGTAGATTACGGAGTCTTCGTGTACTGCTGTCCACAACAAGCACGTTATTGTCAAGCTTTTCAGCATACTCTGTTGCAAACTGCCTTGAGGGTAGAGGGAAGGGGTTCATCTCCAGAGGAACAGTATTATCTTTTCCATTCCAGTACTTTCTTATCACCGCAAGATACGCCGCAATCTCATGGGGTCCGAACGTAAATACATCTGACCCTCTTCTCGATTGTTGGTCCTCATAACGAAGATTGTGCAGGAAGGTCATCCTCAGAGGCTCTTTTCCATCCTCATACTGGCTTTTTAGACCCCAGATTATCGCTTTTTTTTCTTTAGAGTCAGTCAATGGAACCGATTGTAAAAAAAGTCCATAACGCTGCTTGCGCTTTGTACGTGACGGGACTTTGCATAATAGTTTTGCACCCTCACTTTGGACTATGTTTGCTTCCACATAACGGTCATCGACGGTAATCTTACCAGCTACTTGTGATGCATAAGCATAGATCTTGGTCCCCTCAATGACCGCGTCAAAGGGAACCTTTCTCCACCGCCTGTCTTTTCCTTGCACAGGAAACCAACGTAAACCAATCATCCAGATCTGTTCTTCCTTTAGGTCCCTTAATGCAACTTCTAAACTTTGCATACGATTAATCAGCGGAGTATATGGATACTCATACGCTGCTTGTTGCCCTTGAGGTTGGTTCAATGGGAGATACCATCCATGACGATAATGCTTCCTTGAAGCGAGAGTGTCCGGTGTGTTTCTTCTAAGAAATTCAAGAGGGATGATGGGTGTCCTGACTTCAATGGCGTCAGTGTCTGGGTTAAGATCATAGATCTTCGCGACGAGATTATGGGGGGTGTATGCTGCCTTGAGTTTCAAGGTCTCTTGAATTTCCTCTGGTTCTCGTTTCTGGAAAAACGTTTTCTTTTCCATCCCCTCTTTAAGAAGAAACAATATAAAAAACTATCTTTTGTTACCACTTTCTTGTTAATCTAAGCCGTATCCTGGAAATAAACTCGGCAATATTTATTAAGAAGACAGACTTATTTTTTTGATGAGTATACGGTTTGGACCTGCTGGATTGGGTCCAGTAAACACTGCAAAAGAGATGCTTGAAAAACTGCATGGGCAAGGTCTCCAAGCCTGCGAGATCGCTTTCACCTATGGAGTCTATATCAAACCCGTAGATGCTGAAGAGATAGGAAAGATTGCGAAGAGCCTGGACATCGAGCTCAGCATCCACGCCCCGTATTTTGTCAATCTCAATTCAGATGATCCTAAGAAAATAGTCGCAACAAAAAAACGTATCCTTGATTGTTGCGAGATTGGAGAGAAACTAGGCGCAAAGATCGTCGTGTTCCATCCCGGCTATTACGGGAAGATGAAGGATGAGACTTATGACAACATCAAAAAAGGAATCCTTGAACTGCTAGAGGTCATTGAGAAGAAAGGATGGAAGATAAAAATCGCGCCTGAGACCATGGGAAAGATCAATGTCTTTGGAAGCATCCAGGAAATCTCCCGTCTTGCAAAGGAAACCGGATGTGCCTTCTGCATCGACTTCGCCCATGTCCTCGCAAGGGATAAATCCGTCGATTATGCGCTCATTGAAAAGTTGTTTCCGCAAAAACAATGGCATGTCCATTTTTCAGGGATCATCTATGGAGATAAAGGAGAAAAAGAGCATCGAATCACGGAGGAACAGGAATGGCGAGAACTCCTTAGCCATCTTCCCAAAGACAAGGAGATCCGCATCATCAATGAGTCTCCCACGATGATTGAAGACAGCATTATGGGGCTTAAGATTTCTCAATCACTACCGTAGTGTGATGGTGCCAGGTTCCTCCTGTATGTTCCCATGGTCAGATGTGCTTTAAAAGCAGCTAATTGACGAGTGGAGATGTTATATGTTTGCACAATCTCTCCTTCGGAAAAAGACCCGTCAGCAATCAATTGCCCAAGCTCATGCTTTTCTTCCCTGGTTAATCTGCGCGTAGGATTAGTAGCAGGTGAGTTTCCTGCTTCGCGCCCATTCAATTCAGCTAGCGGATTTTCAACTGGAGCTGAATCTTTTTGCAAGATAGCTCTCTCGAGAATACCTTCCTGGCAGTTATGTGAAGGGGTCCATCCTTGCCAGCGCCTCAGCCCTGCTTTAATGCCTCCAAGTTCTCTTCCTGTAAGATGATACATCTCGAGAATCTCCGCGTCCGTCCTCCCGCTTTCAAATTCTGCACGAATTACTTCTGAAAGAGTTTGTGGCACGAGATCCTTACGGTCTGCCTTGACATATTCCAGCTCAGTCCTTAAAACCTGATTGTAACTATTGAACTTCCTATAAAACGCATCGCTGTTGCCCATAAGATATACTCCTGGCATCCTCACTGGATCTTCATCGCTTTCTTCCTCATTTTTCAGCCGTTCCTGGTGCAGAGTGGCTGCAACCTTTCCACTAAGGAGGACAATATCGGGTTGAGGGATTTGACCATCAACCGGCGTCCGATCATTCAAGATTAGTCGCTGATAAACACAGTGGTGGTTTTCCCATCCAAAGCTGAGGTCTCTTTCTACACCTGCAAAAAAGTCAGGACGTTGCTGTAGCAGGATAAAGTCATAGAGCATCGGACTTCCGTTGTCTGAAACGTACCTTCCTTTTTCATAGTCTGAGATAAAATAGGGTCGTTTCAGCGTCCCATTCTGCATGTATGTCAATATGCTGTTTCGCATCCCTTCATCACCTGGAAACTCCCCATCAAGAAATATGGAAAGAAGAGTGTCAATTGCTCCTTGGGCAAAGGCAAAGAATTCCTTATGTGCTAAAGGATTTTTGATGACATCTTCCACTGGAACGTCATAATTCGACTGTTTATAGAATTCCCTGAAATACGGCGCAGCAATCAACTGCTGATAGGATTCCAGAGGGGTGTTTGATCCGGTTAAATAACGCAGTTTAAGACTGATCATCTTGTCACGAATGGTGCCTAAATCCTCGGTGTCTTTGAGAAAATCGACAAATCTCATGTCGTTAAGGACACGCGCAGCTATCTTCTCATCTTGCCTTTCCAAAAATTTAAGCATCTCCCCTCCCTGGGTCAGAACGAAGGTATCAAGCACGTACTTACTCTGTCTCTTTTCCCCTTCACGAGATCCGTAAAAATTCGTACCGAGAACATAACGAGGACCAACCTTGTCACTGCGGGCAATCTCTCCTATGAGCAGGTCTTCTGCTGCCCCAAATTGCGACTGAAAGTCCAGGTTTACAATATCAAAATGTTCCCGAGTCTGAGCAAAAAAGTCACGTGCATCACCTTCATAGAGATTTATACCAAGATTCTGCGCCCTGATCTGCGCCGCAACCTCAGGATTTCGTTCGATTCCATACACCCGATCCCTGCGAATTCCAAAACGATCATAGACGTCTTTAACTTCTAATGCCTCTTGTGCCGGAAAGCATACGACGCGCAAGCTTCGTCTTCGTTTGACATCAGGGTATGTCCTTTCAAGAAAGTGCAGGAACTCTTTACGATAGAGCCTTTTTGATTCAAAATCATAACTTGCCTTTTGCATCTTTCCCTCCAGTATATGTGCCCATGGTGTTATGTGCTTTGATGGCAGAAAGCTGTCCGCGGGTAATACTATAAGCGTCAAGAATTTCAGATTCATTGAAAGCAGGATCGCGCAACATCTGGGCAATCTCATATTTTTCTCTTTTTCCAAGCTTTCTTGGTGTGTGTCGCGAGATTATATCCCCCTCAGTCCCTTCTGAAGGAGACAGTCCATCTACTCTTTGCGCACTTGGCGATACAAGCAATCCTGGTCGTTCTGGAATGAGCTCAATGCGAGGGGCAAGAGGAAGGCGCACAACCTGTTCCATATACTGATGAAGATATTCCATCCTTTTCACTAGTCTCTGTAGAGACCACCCTAGAGGATTTATCTTGACGTAGCAGTCATTGTTGGCATCAGCCTGTTTGAAGGAGAAAATGTCTGACAACCTCATTTTTATCCCTTCAGGGACCTGGGAAAAGCTGAAGAGATCCATCAGCATAGGGCATCCGCTATTGCTCGTGTATTTGTATCGCTCAAAGGCGTTGTAATGATAGGACTTTTGCATTATTGAACCTTGTAAATGAAGCAAGGATCTTGCAAGGTCCGCAGGGACCAATTGACTTAATTTATGGACCAATTGTGCATAACGGGCAGTGTAGTATCCTTGTTCATAGACCACCGGATCCTCCGAAAACTTCACATTGGCTCTGTCTGAAAGGCCGTTTAGTTTCCTAAGGAAATCCAGATCCCGTGTCGCAGGCAAATCATTTTTTACTCCTTGTATCACCGTTTCTTTATAGGGCTCATCAGAGAACATGCTTTTCCCCATAGGTCTGTTGATTGTCCCGCCCATAAATATGGTGACAAGCTCAGTCGTTATTCCATCACGAAGCCCTTCAAGATTCCCTTCCTTGCCCTGCCTATCCAACATCTGTTCAAGTTCAAGAAGTCTCTCAGCCCTAAACCGTTCGGTAGAAAAGTCATTATCGGGCCATGCTTCCATGAATTTTGCCTGACGCTGCTGATGCAAGAGCCTATTTGCAAGCAGCTTTTGCATACTCTCGCTTTCCCTTCTTCCAGAGTAGACAGTCGCAATGATTCCTTTGGGAGCAAGCAGTTGGCGTGAGGCGATATATTCGAGGGTACATGCTTCAGTGATTGTCTGCTGGCCTGTATAGTCTAGGCTGATGATATCAAACGGGGCTGGATTTGCGTGCAAAAAATACTGGTCCGCTTCTCTGCAGATTACTTCAATACCTAAGTTGGCCCTGCGCAACCGTTCAGCCTTTTCAGGGTCACGCTCGAGGCTTGTGACATGATTACGGGGTATACCTAAGACGTCACAAATCTCCTTGACTTCTATGCCTGCTTCCTCGACTGTTTCTGCTCCAGCAAAACAGAGATATCTCAGATCCTGGACCCGTCTTTTCGGATCTTTGTTTTTCTCAGAAAAGACCATCTGTTTCATCCTTGCAAGATGCTTTGCTGGATCATTGTAGGATTTAGACATGCTGCACCCCTCTGTCACGGTTGATCTTCACCCAGGCAGCAACGGAAGAGATCTTTCTTCTTTCCACTTCCCCATTAAAAAGCATGGCAATATCCTCAATTGTTGCCCCGCCCGCACGAAGCTCACGGATGACTTGTTTTTCGTCTTCTTGCAAATCCCGTTTTTTTCCAGCGAGAGGCATGGATTGGCCTGAAGTGCCCTCCAAAGGCAAAGGTCCCCCTTGGACAACCTCCAGATAGATCTTTTCTGATGCACTTGACCCTAGAAATATCCTTTTTTGCTGCTTCCCCAACTCATGGACTTTCGTCTTTTTTTCAAAAAGGTTCAACCCCTGCTCCTTCACTTCTGCACGCAGCCTGTCACGAGACTCTTTCCGGTTTACCTCTGGCAGCACATAAATCGCAGTTTCATGCTTCCTCACCAGGAAGGAGCTTTCAAGCCTTTGTACAATACGAGCATGATTGTCAAGATAGAAGATGTCAAATAACATCGGCGTCCCGCTGTTGCTTACGTAACCGTACGATTCCAGGGACTCGACAAGATACGGCTTTTGATGGGCTATTAAAAATGCAGAAGCCAAGGGGAAGTCAAGACCTGCGTTGATCAGCGCTTCCCAGCGGGAAATATCTTCATTGATCCTAAACATCCTATGACGCATGACGTTCTCTTCCCTGTTCCTGGTAAACTTGATAGAGATGCAGGCTTTGTCCCTTTCATCACCAACTCTGGAAACCACATCAAGAAAATGCGCAGAGGACTCATCAAACCCGCCAAAACAGTCATAGAACTCCCTGCCCAGATTTGCCCGACCCAGAGTGAAGGTGCCTGTAAGGATAGACCGTAAAACCTGTTCGCGGTCTTCTCTTAAATCGAACGATTGATTGAGCTGCGCAACTCTTGTCAGGGCAGGCTCATAATTCGTCAAGAGTTCCTGTAAAGACACTCCTCCTTTTACCATTGCACTATTGCATTGCAGCAGATCCTGCGCATCCTCATTTTCTCTTCGGGCCATGAAATTTGTCGCAATAATCCCTCGATTATCCAATAAGCCATCACTTGCGATAAGCTCCAACGCATAATGGCGCTCGGGAGAGAAGTAGGATGTGTAGTCCAGATTAAAGACCGTCCACTTTCGTCCCTTTGACCGTGCAGTCTTCAAGACCTCCAGGTCTTTGGCGTGGATCAGCTCTATCCCTAAACCTGCAGCACACAGGCGATCATACTTTTCACGGTCCAGCTCCACTCCAGTGATATTTTCCCGAGGTATTCCTAAAGCATCGTAATATGCAAGTTCCAGTGCAACTTCGCCATCCTTTTGGGCTCCGGGAAAACAAAATATCCGCACATCCTTCGGCTTTCGATAGGAGAGAATGTAATCTCTAATCCCGTTCTGCAGTTTTACTCGGGTGATATCCTTTACTGTGTCATTATAACTTTTATCCATGTTCTTCCCTCCGTCGATATGTCCCCATTGTCTGATGTGCCTTGAATGCTGCCAATTGCATCTTGGTAAACCCAGTATAACACTGTGCAATCTCTGCAGGAGTGAATCCTGAACTAAGCAGGTCAAGTACCTGGGCCTTGGAGAGTGTCTCCTTATTTCCAGATCCGGGCTGAGGAGATAAACCTGAAAGAGTATGATCTGCCGGGGAACCTAGGACCTTATTTTCTCCATAGGCCGAACCGAGATTCTCACGTGGCGCAAGGCTATTCCCGAAACATCTGTAACGGCAATTACAAAAGTCAGAAATAAGCCCAATGGCCTCTTTTTCAAGAGAGGGATGATACTTGCTTACTTTCCAGTCCAAGTTCTGAGGATCGATGGAAAGGCGGAAGGTCCTGGAAAGGTCCAGATGCTTGACATAGTTGATATCGACCAGCATAGCCGAACCCTTGTCCCCTATATAGCGAAGCCTTCTCTGATCAGCAACAAAATAGGACTGCAGGGGAGTGTAATAGAGCAACTCTGCTGCCAGCGTCAAGGTCTGCAGGCTGACATTGCCCTCTGGAAAAAGGTCGACATTTATGGCTTCACGTAATTTATCCTTCAGAAAAGGCATGGCATAAAAAGTATCGATTGTCTCCTGACGGGAAGGAAGTCCTCCACTGCCCAATTGATAATTGTCCTTTGCCCCTCCGATAATATCCTGTCCAACAAAATACGTGCGTGCAATCTTTGCAGTCTCATTACCAGGAGCCCTTCTGAGCTGCTCATCTTGCCACACCAGGAAAGCATCAAGAAGATCGCGGTCTTTCAAAAAATAAGGATGAATCTGCCGGTTGTGAATTCCATCAATCAAGATTGAGCAGATATTGCGGGAAAGCAAATTTGAACGGTCCTTGATCGTACCCGCGCCTCCCTCTTCCTCCTCGCAGAAATCCCTATGTGCCGCCTCAAACCAGGACTTGGCATACCCGCTTTCCCTCATTCCCAAGTACCAGGTGGCCAATATCCCTTTCTCACCCAACAGCTGTCTTCCCGCAATTGTTCGCAATGCATTGCGCTGTTCAAACCCAAACGGAGCAAAGCCATCAATGTTGATGATGTCAAAAGTCTCGGAAGTGGTCTCAAGAAATTCATCAATAGAAACAGGCTTTGGAGGAAGCCGTACTCCCCAGCCCTGGGACTGTATTCGCCCATAGGTTTGAGGGTCATTTTCCAGACAGAGAATATTACCGCGGGGAACCCCCAGACGATCCCATACCTGCTCAAGCTCCAGGGATTGATGCCCGAGAAGCGTCAAGACACGTAGGCCTTTTCTTTGCGAAGGCTTAGGATAGAGATTGGTCGTAAATCCTGCCAGGATCCCTCTTGCCAATGTTTTCGTGCTATAATTATAGGTCTCTTTCATCGCGCCTTCTTCTCCTCCTCTATAAATATTAAACGATCTTTTGCCTTGAGCGGGCTAATCCTGCATAAGTTGAGCACTTCTAGCATCTTCTGCAAAATCTCATCATAGGTCTCCCGGCTATGTGTCCGCAGGTGTTCCAGCCTTTCCTTGGTATCCAAAGAGAGCTTTATCGTCGTTATCTTAGAGTCCATATTGGTATACCGCGGTATACCTTTATAATCTTTTTGCTACTTTCTAATAGTATCTTTTTTGTTGTTACCACAAAGTTTATAAATAACCGATTTCTTGGTAAATTAACTAAATTTACTACGAACATGAAAACCAATAAAATTTTGGCTTCGCTTGTTGCAATGTTTGCTCTTGCGGTACTCACCTTGAGTATGGCAAGTGCAGGACTCGGAACACAGCCAGTATCGGGTAATGGTGTAGTAATTACTTCTGTGGAGTCAGGTCAAATCGATCTCTACAACAGTAATTATAGACTTTCTAGCTTTGCTGGAAACACTATCCCGGTTACTATAACGCTGCAATCCGATATAAACGCGAGCAATGTCAGAATTAAGACCTGGTTAGCTGGTTCGAGCGGTCTTTCTACCTCTTCAAACAGGTTCAACCTGCTTATCGGTAGCGCCTACACGACGCAAGTCAGTGTAAACATGCCTTCTGACATCGACCCTTCTGAGCAAATTGAGCTCGAGGTTGTTGTTGAAAGCGAAAATGGCGGTATCTTAGCTGAGCAGAGATTACCTATTTCCGTCCAAAGAGATGCATATGCTATGCAGATCCTTGACGCAATTATGGACAGTTCAGTCAAAGCAGGAGATAATCTTGCTGTTGATGTTGTCCTGAAGAATCGAGGTATGGAATTTGCTCAAGACACTTTTGTGACGGTTAAAATACCTGCACTCAATGTCGTGCAAAAAGCATATCTTGGAGACCTCTCACCTGTTGACCAAGCCGACCCAAATTACCAGGACGCAGTTGAGGGAAGGGCAGTTATTAACTTACCTTCTGATGCCAAGCCCGGCGTTTATAACGTCGAGATTGAAGCAGACACCTATAACGGCGATTCCACGGCGACCATCACCAAACGATTGATGGTTGTGGGTGCGAGTGCGGACTCATTGGCTGTTTCACCTGCCACCAGCATGACTTTTGCTGCGGGCGATAGTGGAGCATACAGTATGACCCTCGTTAATTCTGGAAGCAAGGTACAATTGTACTATGTCTCTATCGATGCCCCACAAGGACTTTCGGTAAAAGCAGACAATAGTATTATTGCGATCCCTGCTGGCTCAAGTAAGACTGTCCAGTTAACAGCTACTTCCGAAAAGGAAGGCAGCTATGACTTTTCAGTCACTATCCAAGCAAACGGCGACATTGTAAAGAAACAAGACTTCACTGCAAAAGTTGAAGGCACAAAGACGAACAACACGTTCGGCAGTGGTAGCACGACAGTTTTACTGACCGTTATCCTTGCCATAGTCTTCGTTGTCCTTCTTGTTGTATTGATTGTATTGTTAACAAGAAAGCCTGAGAAGAGCCGAGAATTCGGAGAAAGCTACTACTAAAGAAACTATTTTCTTTCTTTTTTTTCTCCTTTATAGTAGCCCGAATTCAAATCAAGTATATAGACAATAGCAAAAGGAGGGTACTCCTCCCTCATCCCTATGGAGACATCGAGTATTCCCCGTAAAAAAATTGCCATCGATATCGATGATGTGCTAGGTGACTGTGTTGGCGGTCTTATCAAATACTGCCAAGACATCCATAACAGGACCCTTGCGCGTTCTGCATTCGTTTCTTATCACTTTGAAAGAGTCTTAGGAGGCCCTAAGGAAGCTGCTTTAGAGGTATTGCGGGATTATACTAACTCCTCCCATTTTGCCCATATAGAGCCCCTTCCAGGAGCTAAGGAAGGTGTTGCAGACTTACAAAGAACGTTTGCATTATACTGCCTCACTTCTCGCAGGCAAGGCGATCCTCACAAACAGATAACCTTAGACTGGCTGGCAAGGCATTTTCCTGATTCTTTTTGTGAGGTCTGTTTTGGTTATAATGAATACACGCAGACCGGACCCACGCTTACCAAGGCGCAAATCTGTGCACAGAAAGGCATAGATTGGATAGTTGAGGACTCCCTAGAGAATGCCCTCAGATTCACTGCTGAGTCTGCCACAAGCATCATCCTCATTGATGCGCCCTGGAACCAATCCTCTGAACGTTACGACCATATCCAAAGAGTGAAGGACTGGCTAGAGGTAGTAAGAACTATCCGGACCCTGGAAAATAGGCTCCCTGCAAGCTAGGAATCCTTAAATATGCGCTGCGCCTGGCTTATCTAACTTATGGCATATATCAAAAAATTGGTGATGACTGGATTCAAATCCTTTGCTAAACGAACAGAAATCGTATTTGACAAAGGGATTAATGTCATCCTTGGACCCAACGGCTCAGGAAAAAGCAATGTCTCTGATGCATTATGTTTCGTCCTAGGTCGTCTTTCCATCAAATCCATGAGAGCTGCCAAGGCAAAAAACCTGCTGTTCATGGGCTCGAAATATGTCAAACCTGCACGCGAAGCCACGGTCGAGCTGGTCTTTGATAACTCTGACCATATCTTCAGCATTGATAAAGAAGAGGTCACCATCAAACGTTCTGTGCGCATCAACGGCCAGAGCATCTATAAGATCAATGATGAGACAAAGACGCGTGTAGAAATCATCGAGATGTTGGCTCAGGCAGGGATTGACCCTCACGGGTTCAACCTGGTCCTGCAGGGTCAAATCCAGGCCATTGTCAACATGCAACCTGAAGAACGAAGGAAGATCATTGAAGAGGTCGCAGGCATCTCGATCTATGAGTCAAAGAAAGAGAAATCACTCCATGAGCTTGAGAAAGCAGATGAGAAACTAAAACAGGTAGCAGGCATCCTGCGTGAACGTACATCGTATCTGAAAAATCTTGACCGTGAACGCTCGCAGGCATTGAGGTTCAAAGAACTCGAGCTCACCATCAAACGAGTCAAAGCATCCATTGCCCAACGAAGACTTGAGGAAAAGAACAGGGATGTGGAAGCCACCGAGAAATCCATCAAAGGATGGGAAGAGAAAAGAGACAAGATCAAGATAGAGATTGACAAAGACCGTAGTGAGATAGACAAGCTTTCTGAAAAGATAACGCAGATAGGAAAATATATCCAGCAGGCAACAGGTTTTGAGCAGGAGACGCTGCATACCCAGGTCGCCAACCTCAAGGCAGAGATTGAAGGCCAGAAGGTACGAAAAGAGAATTTTGAACACCGATGCAGGGAGATAGAACGAAGAATCGGTGAACTTTCCAGCCAGATTCCGGTGATGGAAGAGGAGATCAAGCAGCTCAAACAGAAGTCACCCATCATGGCCAAAAAAGTCCAGGAGCTCAAGAAAAAACGTGATGAACTTGCAGTCATTGAAGAAGAGCGAAGAAAAGCCCTGACGTTCAGGACTGAGCTCAATGCCTTACGCGAACGCATCAAGGACAAAGAACGCCAGCTTACCCGTAATGGGGTCGACTCTGAATTCATCTTAAAACAGCTTGAGGACTATTCGATAGGGCTTCTGTATACCGGAGAGGAAGAATGCGCCAAAGCATTAAGCGACCTTAGAGAAGAGCTCAAGAAAAAACGTGAAGAGGTCAATAAAAGTCATGAACAGGAACTCAGCCATAGCAGAATCCTTTCTGTCTGTGAATCAGAAATCCGCAGGCTTGAAAAGATCATCGCAGATGTGCAGAAGATTGACGTATGCCCCTTATGCCAGAGCAAGATCACAGTCGACCACATAAGCCATGTCAATAATGACTGCCAGGAAAAAATAGAAAATTTCAGGAAAAACCAACTGCATTCCCAGCAAGAGATAAGTGCCCTCATAAATGCGAAAGAAAAACTGCGGGGAGAGATCCAGACCACTGATGAAAAGATTTCTGCCCTGGAGCGGGAGTATATCCGTCATAAGACCATCAAGGACAAAAAAGACCAGCTGCGCAAAGTGCTTGAGCAAGAAAAGGTCATCAAAGAAGAGATTCGGGTCTTTGAAGAAAAAATAAAAAACCTGGAGGCAAGAAGCGGAGAATTCTCCCTCAAAGATGAGCAATACCACGCAAAACTCCTGGAGATTGAAGAGATCAATTCACGAACTGAGGATGATACGGACACCAAGCTCCTCTATAGCCAGCGTGAACTTGACAAGATCCATTTTGTCTTGAAGCAACAAAAGGAAGACATCAAAGAGGTCAGTACTGATGTCCAAACGATAACCAAGACGCTTGCCGAGAAGACCAAAGTCCTTGCCGAGAAAGAACTTCAGGAGAAGGCCCTCAATGAGAAGTTCAACAAGATGTTTGAAGAGAGAGACCGCCTCCAGAAGGACATCCAGACCAAGAACCTCAAGATCTCGGAAGACCAGACCCAGATGAGGAATATCGAAGAGCAGGCAAACCTGCTTCGCATAGGAAAAGCGAAACTTGACGCAGAAAAAGAGACCATAGAATATGAGCTTAAACAGTATCCGGATGTCGAGTTCATCCAAGGAAGCATAAAAGTCCTTGAAGAAAGGCTCATAAAATCCCAGGATGCCATGGGCCAGATAGGCCCAATCAACATGCGCGCCCTTGAAGTCTATGACCAGATGAAAAAAGAGTATGATGAAATCCAGGAGAAAGCAAACACCCTAGAAAAAGAAAAAATAGAGATCATGCACATCATCGAAGAGATTGACGTCAAGAAGAAACGAAGTTTCATGCGTACCTATCGGGCGATGAACGAGCTCTTCACCAGGAACTTCTCACAGCTCTACACCAAAGGTGTCGCTTTCCTTGAACTGGAAAACAAAGAGAACATCTTTGAAGGAGGAGTGAGCATTGTCATCAAGGTACAGAAAGGCAAATACATGGATGTGAAATCTCTCTCAGGAGGAGAGCAGACCCTTGTCGCGCTTTCCTTACTTTTTGCCATCCAGGAACACAAACCCTATCAATTTTATATCTTCGATGAGATTGATGCTGCTCTGGACAAACGTAACTCTGAACGTCTTTCGGGGTTGCTCCAGCAGTATATGAAATCCGGACAGTATATTGTCGTGACCCACAACGACGCCATCATCCTGCAGTCCAATGTCCTCTATGGAGTAAGCATGCACGAAGGGGTCTCCAAGGTCCTCAGTCTCAAAGTATAATTTGGATTTCATAAACGTTTTATAACCAGTATTCTCATTTATTTTATGGAACACTATGGTTTTGCACAGTATGGCATGGACCTGGTAGACAGTTGTGCCACAACAGAACTTGCGACTTTCAAAGACAACGAGTTCAATGTGCAACGCCTACTAGAAAAGGGACTCTGTGAAAAGATTGCCGAGCGCGAACTTACCCTCTCACTCCAAGACAGCCTAGTTTTTGTACGTGCACAACCCCAGGATCTCTCCTCTGTTACGGTGGTACGAGAACTTACACTTCCCCTCTCAATCTATTCTTCACTTCGATCCCCGCGCTACCACCTCATCGCTTCTCTCTTGCATGGCCGAGGGTTTACTCTCGGCCTTAACAATAAACGGGTTGCCCCTGCAGCATTCAGGATGGGTACCGAGCTCCCGTTATATTTCAATGCTCCCCCTTCCAAGGAGTATGGCATCTATGTGGGTTTGCATCTTAATGAACAGCCAGCCGCTCAATCTCAAAAGATTCAGGAGATCATTGCAGAAACCCTTAGTGCATATTTTGAACCCCTCAGCAATAAAAGGGCAGAATTCACCCCTATTGGTACGAATGCTCCAATCTTAAGAAAGAGATAATCCTTATCCCCAGGTTCCGACCTAGAAAAGTTTTGCCTGTTCAGTACCTGAAAAGAGATCTTTCCACGTTGCCCAGGTCTTTCGAAAGATGCCTGAGTTCTCGAGTTCCTTCCCGTGTTTCCTGATAAAAGATTTTGTCATGGGATCTGAAGGATATCCTGAACCGATATCCCCATAAGCAGCAAATTGCTTCCTTATCTTAGCAACTTCCTCTTCCCGTGCGCATTTTGCAAGGATTGAAGCCGCCGATACGGACGGATGGTTCGCATCAGCCTTATGTTCACATAAGACCTCCAGGTTTGCCGGATGGGTGATGAACGTGAGTAAGGTGGCCCGCCAGGCTTTGATATTCACCGATGGACAATCAACAATCACCCTGATAGTCTCTGTCTCTTTATTTAACGTATTGATGATCTCTGCCGTCTTTTTTGCTTCAAGCGTATTAAGATTCGTTCCCGTATTCAAAGACTCATCAATTGCCGGCGCGGACGTCCCGACTACCTTAAAACCCACTGCGTTGGATTCAATGATTTCTGCCAGACGCATGCGTACCGGATGCGCAAGCACTTTTGAATCATCGACACCTGACTCTTTGAGAAACAGGTTTTGCTCTTCAGTCACCAGCACACCAGCGAGCATCATAGGCCCGATAAGAGGCCCTCTTCCAGCATCATCAATCCCTAAGATTAACATGTGCATAAGAAAAGTCTTTGTTTTATATTACTTTCTACAACTCTTCCCCCTGAAAGAAAGAGTACTATTTTTTAAAACCCCTGATATGCTTTGGACTAATCGCAACAACGCAATGGCCGTTCAATTTTGCGACTGCCCGCACTTCATCCAGGGTCACTTGAGCGATCCGCTCCTTTCTACGAAAATAAGATCCTGATCCAAGGCCATCTTCTTCGCGTTCAAGCAATTCAAGGGCAAGATCCAGATTGGTCTCTTCCTCATTTTCAATCCTTCCTAAAATCATGCGCCGATTCTCTGCAAATTCCCTGGAGTCCATTTGTTCTGCGGAAGCAAATCCTGCCCGGATTAGGTCGATAACCTCTGCAGCATTCTTGGGATTGGTCCCTAATTCAATGGTATAATCTCCGTAATCCCTGCCCCAGCAGTATAAGCTCGAGATCCCATACGTCAAACCCCTTTTTTCACGAATCTCCTGATACAATTCTGAAAAAAATCCTCCAGTGAGAAAGTTATCGAGAAAGCTGAATGCAAAACTCTCCCGTGTATTTGCAATCGGGGCGTGCATAGCAAAACCTAAATGACACTGTTCCAGATTATCACGAATCAGAATATAATCTCTCGGCTGCCTCTTTTTGATTGGAGGAGTTGGAGAAAGCTCTTTTCCTCGCCCATTAAGGATATTTCTTTCCAGAGCCCGCTCAAAGTTGTCCGATAACGCCCTCATCTCTACCGGACCTACGGCGCAAATGACGAAATTCTTAGGAAGGTAGCCTTGTTGCCAAATCTCCAGAAGGTTAGTTGTGCTCATCCTGGAAAGAGAAACATGACTCCCTAACACATTTCCTCCAAAGGGGCGAGCGTACAGTGCCGCCTGCGAAGCTTCATTTATTACACATTCCGGATCGTCATGATAAAGCCCCTGCTCCTCATACACTACTTTTCGTTCAATTCCAAAAGCATAGGAGGTAAATTCGGGAGGCTTTCCTGCCAAAAGGGTCAGGAAAGAAATCCCTTCACCGACATATTTCGGGTTAACATTCACATAAACCTTAGTCTGGAAATAGCTTGTGTCTGCATTAAGAGATCCTCCTTTCCGCTCAATTGAACGCGCAAGCGCCACCCTTTCATTGTCCGTATGACTCTTAAAAAGCAGATGTTCTAAAAAATGATGTGCCCCTTTTATTTCAGGAGGGTCATGCACAGCCCCTCGGGGTATCGCTATTGCCAAAGCAACGTTTTTATGCACCTCTGGCCCGTTATAACCGATGAATCTTGCCCCACATTGAAGCGTTCTTTCGTATAGAGACATGAATGCAACATCAGGCAGGAGTACTAAAAGATTATGTCATTTAAGGATATACTATTGAGTCAATAACGTCGGAATTAAAATAACCTCCGGAAAAAGAACAGAATGTATTATTTTTTAAAATCCTACTTGAAGGGTTTACAGTTAAAGAACTTCTTTTCGAAATCGACTATCTTTCCTCCCTTGACCAAAACGCCCTCTTGTCTGAGCAGGGCAATCTTCTTTTTAGGACCTGATGCAAATCCTCCCAAATCGCCATTCGCATTTACAACCCTATGACAAGGGACATTAGGTGCATACGGATTATGATGGAGTGCAGTCCCAACGGCACGGTAAGCTTGGGTGCCAAGTGCATGAGCCAGCGATTGATAGGTGGTGACCTTCCCTTTTGGAACTGTCTTCAGCAGGGCATAGCATCGTTCACTAAAAGAATTTTTTATAGGCATCCAGGTTATAATATGCTACCATTAAAATATATTGTGCAGCTATCCTACCCTAGACTTGGATCCGCATCCTCAAGGAGCGTAGGCTTCTCATCTTTATGCCCAATCAAACGCATAAACTCAGTCACTGCCACAGGCAAGAACAAGATATCATCTTCCTTTGTATAGTGCCCCCGGTTTTTCTCAATGAGGACCCTTGCACCTAATTCGTTCTGGAAAATAGAGGCATTTTCATGGACACACCCATACCAATCATTCTCAGACAAGAGCACAGTGACCCGAGGACTTATCTTACCAATCTTTATGAGGTCAATTGGTAGAGTCATCCAGGGTTTTGCGATAGATTCAATCTCGCTATTTTCAAGATTCTTCAACTGGAACCATCCTGCAACGAAAAGACATCCTCCGACTTCACTTTTTTCAGGCAACGTGTCAAGATAACGCATAATTGCCTGGCATCCAATACTGTGTCCAATAAAATAGGTTTCTTTTGTGGGTTTTTTTACCGCTTTCTTGATAGCCGTCACCCACTCATCAATTTTCGGGGCATCTCCATGGGGCATCTCCAGAACACGAACGCGTATCCCCTTTTCTTCAAGTTCCTTGACCAACCAAGGATACCAATCACTTTTTTTTGTCCCATCCCAGCGATGCACAAGAAAAACCCTCACAGCCATAGTTACTCTAGCAAGTTAAAGGATATAAATATTTCTTAAGGAAGGACTGAGAGATTGACCGTACAGAATGAAATATCGTCCCGCATCTTCCCTGCCTTGTTTTCTTATTTTTGACTAAATGCTTATGTTTATAAACGAAACTTTGGCTGTAACTCCATGATTAAGATCAAAGGCCATGAAATTGCAATCCCTCATGTCAAGGACTCATTCAATCGCAGAGCTGTACAGCTCCAGAACAGCATCATATTAACCTTGAAGCCGTTAGGCATCGAACGGGATGATGTGCATCTCCCTATGGAAAAAGTCGCACAGAAGAAGGCCCCTGCCTCAGTAGGATGGTATTTTGATAACCGGAATCTCAAGTACAGCTATGCACTACGACCAAGCTTTGTCGAGAACCTGATGGTCATTGACAAGATCCTCAAACTCGAGGTACAAAGGCTCCTTTCTGAAGAGATATCCACAGAAGAATTTGTACGCGAGTTCTCTGAAGATGATGATCTGGAAGAACAGCGTCTTGAGGCAAGAAAGCTTTTAGGGGTCTCACCTGATGAGACCAGTTTTGAGGTCATCAATAAAAACTATAAACTACTTGCCAAGAAATGCCACCCTGACATGCCTGAAGGCGACCACTTATTATTCCAAAAAATCAACGCGGCCCACAAACTCCTCCGTAAAGAGTTGACCTAAAGTACTGATTTAGACTGTACTTCACCAAAAGAGGACGTAGAATAATTTATTAAGCGATTTTTTGACTATATCTTATGAACAATATGAACGAAGAAGAAAAATCTGAAACACCAGAAGAGAAAACACCAGTAGCAGATCCATACAAGCAACTAGCAGAGGAAAGATTGGACCAACTCAGGTACTTACAAGCTGACTTTGACAATTACAGAAAGAAGTTCGATAAAGAAAAAGAAGCCATCATAAAACTCGCAAATGAGAACCTGATAAAAGAACTGATTGTGCTCCTTGATGATTTTGAAAGTTCGATACGACTGACAGAAAATGAGGAGAACAAAGAGGGCATAGCGCTTCTGCACAAAAAGTTTTTTAGTCTTTTACAAAAAAACGGGTTAAAAGAGATTGAGGCCCTAGGCAAAAAGTTTGACCCTTATTTTCACGAAGTCCTGTGCAAGGAATTAAGCGAGCATAGCGACCAACAAGTTATTGAAGAGATACAAAAGGGATATGTCCTTGGGCCAAAGGTTATTCGGCCCACCAAGGTGAAAATATCAGAAAAGATCGCAAAGCAACCTTTAAAAACGAAAGATAAGACAGAGTAGTATGGCAAAAGAAAAAATCATCGGAATCGACCTGGGCACATCCAATAGCCAGGCAGCTATTGTCCTTGGCGGAAAGCCGACCATTATCCCTTCTGCTGAAGGAGTTACCGTCGCAGGAAAGATGTTCCCGTCAGTTGTAGCCTTCACTAAAGAAGGGAACCTGCTCATTGGAGAACCTGCTAAAAGACAGGCAATAACCAATCCAGAAGGGACAATAATGAAAGCGAAAAGAAAGATGGGTACTGACTTTACCTACTCCATCCATGGCAAAGAGTATACCCCTCAACAAATCTCCTCCTATATCCTGCAAAAAATAAAACGAGACGCTGAAAGCTTCTTGGGTGAAGAGATCAAAAAAGCAGTCATCACCGTACCAGCATACTTCAATGACAATCAAAGGACTGCAACAAAGGATGCAGGAAAGATCGCAGGCTTGGAAGTCGTACGTCTCGTCAACGAGCCAACTGCCGCGTCTATGGCATATGGCCTTGACAAAGAAGGCGAGCATAAGATTTTGGTGTTTGATCTGGGTGGCGGAACTTTAGATGTCACCGTCATGGAATTTGGCGATGGTACATTCACAGTCCTTTCCACCTCAGGTGATACACAACTCGGTGGAACAGACATGGATGAGGCAGTCATCAAATGGGTCATTGAGGAATTCAAGAAACAA
The DNA here is from genome assembly GCA_903873955.1 of uncultured archaeon. Taxonomy (GTDB): domain Archaea; phylum Nanobdellota; class Nanobdellia; order Pacearchaeales; family GW2011-AR1; genus VGKP01. The sequence goes on from CAIQQL010000116.1 coordinate 39,661, forward strand.
GAAGGAATTGATCTCAATGAAGACCTGACTGCCATGCAAAGAGTCCGTGAAGGAGCTGAAAGGGCCAAAATTGAGCTTTCTACAGTCATGGAGACTGAAATAAACCTCCCCTATATCTCTGCAACCAATACCGGACCTAAACACATCCTTTTGAAGATATCACGATCAAAGCTTGAACAACTGATAGAACCGCTCATCAAAAGATGCTTGCATCCAGTGGAACAAGCACTAAAAGACGCCAAACTAAAGAAAGAAGAACTCTATAAAATCATCCTCGTGGGCGGACCTACGCGAATGCCCGTCATTCAGAAATTCATTGAAGAGAATGTGGGAAAGAAAGTTGAAAAGGTCGTAGACCCTATGGAATGTGTCGCCATGGGTGCTGCAATCCAAGGAGCTATTTTGTCAGGGGATATTACCGATATTGTCTTATTGGATGTCACACCTCTAACGTTAGGGATTGAAACATTAGGAGAAGTAATGACTCCGCTTATTGAAAGAAACACTACTATCCCTACAAAGAAAAGCCAGATTTTCTCAACTGCAAGCGATTTCCAAACTGCTGTGACCATCCACGTCTTGCAAGGGGAAAGACCTATGGCCAAGAACAATACAAGCTTAGGCAATTTTAATCTAATCGGCCTGCCTCCTGCGCCAAGAGGGATCCCGCAGATTGAAGTCACGTTTGATATCGATTCTAACGGAATCATCAGTGTAAAAGCCAAAGACTTAGGCACAGGAAAAGAGCAAAAAATGACGGTCACCGCTTCCACTAAGCTTTCTGACAAGGAAATCGAAAAAATGGTCAGTGAAGCAAAAGAACATGAAGAAGAAGACAAGAAGAAAAGGGAAGAGATTGAAGCCAGGAACAATGCTGATGCGATGGTTTACAGTTTTGAGAAAACCCTTGCTGACCTTGGAGACAAATTAACCGCTCAACAAAAAGAAAGGATACAACAAGCATTAACGAAAGTCAAAGATGCCTTAAAAGGTGACAATGTTGCAGCGATCACGAGCTCTTCGGAAGAACTTGAAAAAGTCATGCAGGAGATAAGCACGAGCGTATATGAAGAAGCAGCAAAGAAATATGCCCAGGAAAAAGGCAAGACCAAATCAGAGGTCGGAGAAGAAGACAACCTCAAAGACTCCAAAGACAAGGACGGCGCTATTGACGCAGAATACGAAGTAAAAGACGAAAAAAAAGAATAAAGATACACTCTATCCCCCGTAAAACTCCCTCTTATTTTCATTAAGAAGTAAAACTTATAATAGTCAATTACTTTTTGAAATAACGATTCCGCGAGGTTTACCCTATGCCAGAAAAAGATTACTACAAAATACTGGAAGTTGAAAAAAACGCAAGTCAGGAAGAGATAAAAAAAGCATTCAGGCAACTTGCAAGAAAATATCATCCCGACCTCAATCAACATACCAAGGAAGCAGAAGAGAAGTTCAAAGAGATAAACGAGGCCTTTCAGGTCCTGGGCAATGAAAAAAAGAAAGCCCAATATGATCGTGGCGAGAGCGAATCCTTTAACCCAGGAGCATCCCAAGGGTTCAGAAGCACAGGATTTAATTTTGAAGACTTATTTTCGGACTTAAGAGGGGAAGATTTCTTCAATAGAGGAGGAGGTCAAGAACGAGAGGATTATGTATCGGGAGCCGATTTACAGTATAACCTGGAAATAACCTTGGAAGAAGCATTTTCAGGAACTAAAAAAGTGTTTGAGATGCCCATCTCAGAGATATGTAAAACATGCAAGGGCATTGGTGCTGAAGAAAAAGACCTGAAAGTATGCTCCACATGTGAGGGTACGGGAAAAATCAAGCATGCCAGAAGGAATAGCTTTATCCAATTCTTAGGGATTTCAGCGTGCACTACCTGCGGAGGTCTTGGAAAAGTTGCTACAAAGTATTGCGAGAACTGCAAAGGCAAAGGAAAAGTCAAAAAAAACCAGAAGATTGAGGTCACCATACCTAAAGGAGTGAACTCTGGGCAGTATCTTAGACTGGAAGGCAAGGGAGAACCTGGAAGAAATGCCTCTGCAGGGGATTTGTTTGTGGTCATCCATGTTGCACCTAACCATTTATTCAAAAGAGAGGAAGAAAACCTGTTCTTAGAAAAAAAGATAGATCTAGCGACAGCAATCTTTGGTGGAAGCATAGATATCCAAGGCATTGACAAGAAATTAAAATTGAAAATCCCAGACGGAACGGAAAGCCATACTTTTTTCAAGCTTAAAAAACAAGGAATGCCATTTTTAGACTCAAGGAAGCGAGGAGACCTATTCATAAAAATAATTGTCGAGATACCAAAATTAGGCAAGGATAAAGAGAAGACCTTCAAGCAATTCATAGGATAGTAAAAATATTCATTCTCTTCTTTGCTCAGGATTATCTTATGCTTTTGAGGCCCTGATTAACGAGAGGTAAATGTCCTTCCACTGCCCACTATAATGATCTGAGGTCTAGAATCTTTTATATCGGCTCCACCAATATAATTTGATGAGATCATGCCAATGGGATTATCCTTTGTGGATTCAATAAAACAGTATCCGCTGCCATAATTACTCACATTCAAAGGACATTGTATACCCACCGCCATATGGTTTTCTGACTTGAAGTTGAATAATACAACACCATATCCTAACCGTGATAACAACTTTGCAAGCAAAAGTGATTTTTCTGTACAGGTTCCGCTCCCTAACCAAAGAGTCTCGTAGGGATATTGCACTTTCTTATTGCTGCCTAAACAAGTCGAATAACTTCCAGACCCGTCGGCAATGCATCCTGCCCCTGTATAGTCATAGGGCATATTCTGAACAAAATGGACGAGTGCCTCGGCGACAACATCACCCGTCTCAGCATGCACTATCTTTTTTGTTTGCGCAATAATATCGTCCATGGCCAAAATATCTTGAGTGTCTGTCGTAAACATGTTCCAATAAGCATTTTCCCAACCTAGGGGAGGAGAATCTCCCTGATAGGAGTACGTCCTGGAAGCAGAAGTAAAATGCTGATAAACTCTTTGAGAGAGCCAGAGATTATATTTCCCATGAAAAATACCATCATCATAAAGATAGGTTATCGCAGTCACATCGGCGGATTGCGAGAGGGCTGGAGCAGAAGAGTTTACCGAGTTATCAGTGAGAGTTATGTCATATACTGATTTATAGGTTTGAGGAAGATCATCATACTCTCTTTTTGTCAGATTGATCAATATTTTATTGTTTTCAATAGGCTCGGGAGATATCAATAAGACCCTTGTGTCATTCTGATCGTTTGTCTTGACGGTTGAACCATTTAATCTGGCAACGCAAACGCCGATAAGGATAACAATGAGCAATAAGAGAATCATGATAAACACGGAAATAGCCAACAGAGGATTATACACCCTACCAGGAGCTGGGTGCTGAATGTCAGAAGGAGGTCTCATGGTTTCCCTGAGAAAAAGGAATGTAAGAAACTCCAACAGACCACTCGGGCTCAAAAACAATTTCTCTAAACTTTTTGAGGGAAAAAGGTCCTTTTCTCATATCTAAGACGAGAGGCGGATATTTAAATATCTTTCTTATGTTTTAACTTTTTAGTGACATTAATACACCAAAACCATTTCCAAAACAGCTAGTTATTTATATGAGCGAAGCTATTTATTATAATGAGAAAGGGAGTAATCAAAGCACTTTCGCTTAGTGCGATCCTTTTAGGATGCGAAGGGTGCATGACGATTGATTTTCATCCCAAGAATGATAAATATATCCCTGCTACGGAAGCCCCCGACTCAACTGATGCGAAAAATCTATTCCAGGGTATAGGGTATGCTTTTGAAGACATGACTGATGAGATCACAGGCCAGGGATATGAAGACAGAAACAATATAGTTGGTCCCTATGACCCTGTAAGAACCAAAAAACCCATAGACCATAGAATATTATTCATCAAATACCGCTATCCCTGGCAAGAAGATGCGTTCAAGGTCATAGGTTCAAAAAAAGATTCTGACGAAAGATAGAAATTTATTCGTGAGAAAATTGATCAACCCGCAGATAGTCAAAGCGAACCAATTCTTCTTGGTTATACTTCACTAAAACCTGAAAGACCCCTGGCTGAGTCAATAATTCGAGTATTTTTCTGTCTCCAGGATATATCCTTTTATTTGGAAGCTCTGCATCAGGGACCCATAACGGCTTTGCTTTTGGATGCTCTTTACGAAGCTTCCCAGTAAATTCATTAGCCTCATAAACCTCAACACACCAATCATCAACAAGCGCTTTTTGTCCTTCAAATTTCCTACCCTCATTATAAAATGTTGCAATCACCTTAAGTCGGGGCTTCACCAAGGTCAAACCCGTCTCTTCCCTGAATTCACGCAGGATAGAGTCTATGCCTCTTTCGCCTCTTTCAGTGCGACCCCCTGGAGGAACATAGAATCCATTATGGATATCTTCTTCACCACGATGCCTATACAAAAGAAGAGTTCGATTAGCCTTCCGCAAGAAACACATTGTAGCGTTTATCATAGTGTCATCTATTAGTATCGATTTGGCTAAATAAAGATTATGTCATTGGAACATATTCTTGAGATAGCGCTCCACATATGAAAAAGAAAACAGACATGCCAGTTAGTGCATATATGTTTTTATAATAAACAGAGTTAATACTTCTATGGGAAGTACTCCAACATTAGAAGTCTTTTTGCATGAAGTATATCCTAGACTTGCCCAGGCTTGGGATGGTCAACCCTATGTCTATATGAGTTATGATACCCCTGGCGGTGGGGGAGGAACTTTGGATGTTGGAAGGCTTACCGACAATCTTGAAGTTATTGCC
>CAIQQL010000117.1 GCA_903873955.1 uncultured archaeon
CCTCTCCGAGATCAAGGCGCTCACCTATTCTTCCTGGTATCTCCCTTCAAAAGACCAAGTGGTCTATTAAGGGGGCCTCGTGTACCCTTATGCCCTGCCTCTCGTCATTAGGCACCTTTAAATAACTGTTTTTTATGCTTTTAGTATGTTAACTTCTCAACAGATCTCCGAAATACGAGAACATCTAGAACGGGCGCAAAACCCTCTTTTTTTCTATGATAACGATGCAGATGGCCTATGCAGCTTCCTGCTTTTACGTCGATTTATCGGCAGGGGAAAAGGGGTCGCCATCAAAAGCTATCCTAGCCTGCATACACAATATGTCCGTCGGATCCACGAGCTCAATGCGGATTATATCTTCATTCTTGACAAACCTCTAGTCTCAGAAGAATTCCTCAAAGAGGTCCACGAACTCCAGATTCCTGTCGTTTGGATTGACCATCATGAAGCCCCTGTCCAGGAGGTCCTTGCACTCTTTCCTGAAGTTTCCTATTATAACCCAGTCATCAATACGGGAAAGGACAAGAGCAATGAACCGGTTACCTACCTGTCCTATATGATTTCCAACAACAAGGAAGATCAATGGATTGCCATGATGGGCTGTATTGCGGACCATTTCTTGCCTGATTTTTCTGAAGAATTCGGAAAGACCTATCCTGAGCTTTGGAAAAAAGGCATCAGTGAACCTTTTGATGCCTATTATCGAACCGAGATCGGGAAGATTGCCCAAGCACTTGGTTTCGGGATCAAAGATTCCATCTCCCATGTCGTTGCGCTGCAAAGTTATTTGCTTTCCTGTAAAAGCCCCCATGATGTCTTAGGGGAGTCAGACTTCAATATTCAATTCCGTGAAAAAAATGCAGAACTACGAAAAAAATATGATGTCTTGATAGAGCAGGCAAAGCAATGTGTCCAAGGTAATCTTCTCTTCTTTACCTATGGGGGTACCTTAAGCATCAGTTCAGAACTATCCAATGAGCTGTCCTATTTATTCCCTGGGATTTATATTACCGTTGTGTATTTAAAGGGTAATGAGCTTAAGATATCCATGCGTGGAAAAAACGTAAAATCCCTTCTTGAGCGAATTCTCCCTGCCTTTCCAGGAGCAACCGGGGGCGGGCATGATGATGCGGTCGGTTCAGTGATAAAAGCGGACCAACTCAGCACATTTCAAAATTTATTACTGGAAGAGATCAAAAAATGAAAGAAGAATTAGAAGTCCATGTCTTCGGAAGGGTACAAGGAGTCAATTTTCGTAGTACTCTCAAAAGTATTGCTGATGATCTCCATCTACCTGGTGAGGCACAAAACCTTCTAGACGGCTCTGTGCGTATCGTCGTTCAAGGGGAACATGCTGGACTAGAGCAATTTATAACTTTACTTCGTGCAAATCCAGGTTTTGCCAAAATTGAGGGTATCTCCTATCGTTTTGTTCCCTTACGTAAAGAATACCTCGACTTTGTCATCGTGCGAGAAGGAGGGTATCTTGCAGACCGTATCTCGGGAGTCGTTCGTCTGGGAAAACAGATTGTCACTGCGGGAAAAACCAAGTTTCCTACCCATATTGTCATCATCCCTGATGGAAACCGAAGGTGGGCGAGGGCAAAGGGCAAGGAACCCAGCTTTGGACATTATTCTGCGGGAAGCTATGAACATCTCATGTCCTTGTTCGATGAAGCAAAAGCCTATGGAGTGAAATATGTGTCCATCTGGGGTTTCTCTACCGAAAACTGGAATAGGAATGCTGGTGAAATAAAAGCCATCTTCGACCTAATCTTCTCAAGCGTCGATCGCTTCAGAGCTGATGCCCATAAAAACAAGATCTGTTTCCGTCATATCGGCAGAAAAGACCGATTGCCTCAAGGTCTTGTCGATGCTCTAACCCGTCTTGAAGATGAGACTAGATCCTATACTGAATTCCATATCCAGCTTTGTCTTGACTACGGAGGCAGGGATGAGCTCGTTCGTTCCGTAAACAAGATGCTTAACGCAGGGCTTTCTACTGTTGATGAATCCAATTTTTCAGATTACCTCGACACTACAGGCATCCCTGATCCGGACCTGATTATCCGTACATCTGGTGAGAAAAGGACCTCTGGATTCATGCCCTATCAGTCAGTCTATGCTGAACTGTTTTTCAGTGAGAAATATTTTCCTGATTTTGAGGCACGGGACCTGCGGTTTGCCCTTGATGAATTCTCAGGAAGAATCCGCCGGTTTGGCGGCACTGCGAAAGAAGATCTTGTCCCTCTAAAAAAGGCATCAAAACGAAATTAAGCAAGCACTTCTTTTTCAAGTCTGCTCTGTGCGTATCTTACTAATCCATTAAAGATTGATCCGATCTGCATGGCTGAATAATCTTTTTTCTTAAAGTCTTGGGGTCCGCCCTCGCCAAATCGTTTGGGAAAGTACCTTATGAGCATCGCACGTTTTGCCTGGGTATCCTCGGTAAACGATTTCGGATTGTATCTTCTTGCATCATCAAGGAAGTGATGATATTTTTTATTGGGTGTTCGTTCATCTTTTTTCATTGAGCCTTCTAAAACCTGCTCAGGATCAAACAAGGCCCCAGCAGCAGTATTTGATTCAAATGCCCCCAGATCGTATAAATCAGGGTCTTCAATGTCCCTTATTCCTAGCGTCGCGCAGAGTGTGTAATATTTTTGGGCGTCAAGTCTTGACAAAGCATCCTTTCTGGCCGACTCTTGCTCAAGGATATCAGCAACATAGGTCTTACCCTGTGTGCCCATATCTAATCCACCACTTCAGACTTTATAAATTTTGCTATTTGTAACTACTCTTAAGTTACTTTTTATCTCTCTTCAAAAAATTAGTCTTCAGTCGCTTCTTTTATCGGATTAAGGATTTTCATGAAGCCTCTAAGCGCTTTTTGAGGCCGTATCTTCGTTATACTCTCTTTGAGGTCATGGTTGAATGTGCTCATCTTGAACGGTTCGACTGTTTTCACTTCTTTAACCAAAGAGAGCATAGTCAGCGGGACTAGCAATCGGATGATTGCGCTGATAGCAAAAATAAATAGGATAGCATTAAGGCCCAGTATATCGAACTTATAGGACACAATTATCCCTCCGATCGTTGCTCCTACAACGGTACCTGTGGCGCTAATGACATTTTCATAGGCAAAACAAACTCCCACACGTTCCCTGGTCACTGCATCATAAATGAAATTCCCCGTAGATAAGTTAAATCCTGCCCAGGCCATCCCTGAATAAAATTCGATAACCAAAAGGTAGGGCACCAATAATATTGGAGGTATGACTGTGCTCAAAAGCCAAAGAATTGGGACGAATGGCACTAACCAGCTCGCAATTTTCATGGTCTTGATATTTCCAAACCTGTCTGCAAACCTGCCCCACCAAGGCATAAAGAAGATTGTGGCAACAATCGGACTAATCAGCACCAAAGTGTATGAAATATAACTCAATTGCAAGTTTTTGAGCATATACACTGAGAAGAATGGCGAAGCAATCGCTGTCCCAAAGAGGACAATTGTATTGAATATCACAAAGTGACCATAATTGTTAAATCTCATTTTTTTGATGAACGACCAGAAACTAAAATAATACCCCTCATGATATTTTATCGCAGGTTCATATTGCTTTGTCAATAAATAAGCTGAAAGACCCCTTCCCAAAAAGGCGATGAGAAAAATTATCAGAAAACCCATAAAAATCTGGGTTTTTTTGAAGTAATCCAGGATGAATCCTGTAAGAAGCATTCCGAAAAGAGTTATGATGTATATTATCTTATTCCTCTTTCCAAAATATGCCCCACTATTCTTATCGACCAAATCTTTCATCCAGGAATTCCAAGCGGGTGCCCCAAAGCTTCCTGCGCTGACCAGACAGGCATAGATGAGCAGCAGCAGGAGCATTGCAGTGCCTGTGGTGATCTTCCCGGCAAAATAAAACCCTCCAACCGCAATCAGGGGCAACCAAAGCAGCGCCTCCAAGAATGCCCCCAAGGAGACCATCTTCTTTCTCGAGGTCCTCTCCATCTTTTTTACATTGATGATCTGAACAACATTGCCCAACAACGCAGGAATTGATGTCAGCATACCTATAATGGTGTTTGATGCTCCCAATGCAAGGGCGTAGGCCGTGATGTACCTTATACCAAAACTATCCATCAGGCTAGTTGCCGCACCTTCCCTAATGCTTATTTTTCTGCCTTCAGCTTTTTGATTTTCATCAGATGATGAAGAACTAGACGTTGAAGACGCGTGCTGCTCGCTGTTGCTGAATAAAGGATCGATCATGGTGTTGGTTGCTGTTCATAGCTCTCTTTTTAAAATTTAATACTCTAAAAAATAAAATCGGGTATTTAAATCTAGCTTTTTAGGATTTTCTATTCTGAATATTTATAAAGTACTCTTCATCTAATGGACTATGGACAACCATTCCGGGTTCGAACGTACTGCCCGAAAAAATCTTCTTCGAAAGAGCAAAGAAGCGAAAGGAACTACTATCTCGGGATATGACTTCAATCAGGGAGTGAACTATCCGGCACTTGTTAAGAGCTTCCAGGGTACGGGATTTCAAGCCAGCCAGTTTTCACAAGCCATTGAAATCACCCAAGCAATGCTCTCAAACAAGGCCTTCATCTTCCTAGGGTATACCTCAAATATGGTAAGCTCGGGCCTTCGGGATGTCTTTCGTTATCTTCTTGAGCATCGTCTGGTGAATGTTGTCGTCTCCACTGCTGGTGGAATTGAAGAGGACATCATCAAATGTCTGGGTGATTTTGTCCTTGGTGATTTTCGAGGTTCAGGCAAAGAGCTTCGAAAGCAAGGCATCAATCGTATAGGGAATATCTATGTCCCTAATAGCAGATATGTGGCTTTTGAACAGTTTGTTCAGCCTTTACTTGAGGAAGCCTATCAAGACCAAAAGAAAACAGGGCATATCCTGACCCCCTCTGAACTCATCTGGAAACTAGGTGAACGTATTGATAATCCTAAAAGTATTTACTACTGGGCAGCCAAACATAAAATTCCGGTCTATTGCCCAGCATTGACTGATGGTGCATTAGGGGATAATATCTACTTTTTCAAGTTCAAAAGACCAGATTTTATCTTGGATGTTGCCCAGGATGTCAAAACCTTCAATGATCTCACTGTGGGTCTTGCCAAGTCAGGTCTCATCATTCTCGGGAGCGGTACCATAAAACATGCTATTCTTAACGCCAATATGCTAAGAAATGGGGCTGACTATGCGGTTTACATCAATAATGCACAGGAATTTGATGGCAGTGATGCAGGAGCGGCTCCTGATGAAGCAGTATCCTGGGGAAAGATATTGCCACAAGCCCAAAGCATCAAAGTCTTTGGTGATGCCACCATCCTCTTCCCTTTACTTGTTGCGGAAACTTTTGCAAAAAAGTGATCTTTTTACATTATGCAAAACAATTAAAAATCCTTTAGTTGTGAGAGGGATATGACTGAACCTTTAGAGGGCATGATTGGTTTGGAAATCCATGCTTATCTTGTTACCAAGCAAAAGCTTTTTTGTACGTGTAAATCTTCGCGCGAGCGCGGACTTAAACCGAATACTTTCATTTGTCCTATCTGTTGCGGAATGCCGGGTTCTAAACCCATGCTTCCCAACAAAGAAGCTGTAAAAAAAGCGGTGCAAATCGGTCTTATGCTTGGCTGTACCATCAATACTCTGCTTATCTGGCAGCGTAAACATTATGACTGGCCAGATCTCCCCAAAGGATATCAAAATACTCTGTCAGGACCTTATGCTTTTCCGGTCGGCATCAGTGGTAAATTCAATGGCATCACTGTCTCAAGTATGCATCTTGAGGAAGACCCTGCCTCCTGGACACCAACCACTGGAGAGATTGATTATAACCGTTCAGGTCTGCCCTTGGTCGAGATTGTGACGGCTCCTGAATTTACTTGTGCCACTGAAGTCATTGCCTGGTTGAAAAAATTATTGCATAATCTTGAGTATCTCAAGGCTGTCGACTCAAATGCAGGGATCAAAGTCGATGTAAACGTAAACATCCCTGGAAAGAGCGAACGTGTTGAAATAAAAAATATCAACTCCCTTGAAAGTATTGAAAAGGCCATTAATTATGAATTTAAGCGACAAGCACAAGAGGGTGGAAAGAAAATTGAAACCCGTAGATATGATGAGGTGAAAGGAAAGACGATGCTGATGCGTACCAAAGAGGGCCAGGCAGACTATCGGTTTATCTCTGACCCTGACCTTCAAGAGTTGGTCTTGGACGCATCTTTTATATCCCAAGTTGCCAAGACCGTCCCTGAATCCCCTGAGCAGAAACTCAAGAAGATCATCGATCATTACAACATCGGTCCGCAAGACGCACAAGTTCTGACAAAACATATCGATATCGCTGAATTTTTTGAAAAGGTTGCAGAAAAGATTGACCCTCCCTTTGCATTACCTTGGGTAACCGTTGAACTTTTCAGGCTTCTTAATGAACATAAGGTCGCTCTCTCTGCTTTGGATATCCAGGTCGCACATTTTGTCAAACTTTTAGAGCTCGTACGGGATGGAAAGATCACTGAGCTGCAAGGGAAGCAGTTGCTTAAACAATTCTATCCGAAGAGCTTCATGCCTGAGCAGATCGCCGGAAAGATAACGGATGTTGAAGAGCTCGGAAGAGTCTGTAAAGATGTCCTCTCCAAAAATCCGCAAGCAGTAAGCGATTATAAGTCTGGTGGGCAAAACGCCCTAAACTTCCTTTTAGGAGAGATTATGAGGGCAACGCAGAAAAGAGCTGATTTTAAAATTGCCCGAGAAGTCTTGCAAAAAATACTCGCTTAGACCTGCTCTTCCTTTCTGAATACCTTTATATAGAAGTCCCTTCTTAATGTCTTGAGGTAAAAATGGGAATGCAAAAGGGGGTAGGTGTCATGGTTTTACTTTTTTCCGTCTCTTTTATCTTCCTATTCTCTGCAGTTTCGGCATTGGATTTTGGTTCTTTGTTTAATGGGGCAGGAATCAATGGGAATGTTGCCAGCAGTCCGCAATATCAAATCTCAAATTGTTCAGACCCAGAAGATACTATTTCCTATAGCTCTTGTTATAGTCTATCAACAAATTCAACTGTTGCCCAATGTGGCGCAACTTCCTCTTGTTATTTACACACACGGTCCTGCGTAAACAAGACTGTGACTTATTCCGATATGAGATGCAATTATGGATGTAAATATGGCGCCTGCTTGCAATCAATCTTGCAATCTGTTCTTTTCGATACTAATCGGCACTCCAGTATTATCCTGAGTAAAATAATCGGGTTCGGGAATAATGTGAACTCTACTTATGAGTCCTATACTCTTCTGATTGCTCCTTATCTTCAGACAAATCTGATATCCATCACTGATGCTAAAACAGGGCAATTGCGTTGCCTTAGATTACGAGAAGGAGACCGTTGCATCATCGGCAATCTCCTTATTGGCATCGGTGCAATAAGCACTAAAGAAAACGGTTCTGCAACTGTAGTCTTGCAAGTTCTCGATCAAGATACTTTAATTACCTTAGTCCCTCGTCAAATCAATCCTGTCATGAGGACTGTCTTGTTTGACGCAAACAATTACTCAGGTATTAATCTCTCAAGAATCTGGGTCGTTAATCCGGCCAATAATTCTCAGACTTCTCTGGCTTATCTTGAGTCCTATTCTCTTCTTCTCTCCTCTTATTTGAATACAGATGGAACAGGCCGAGTAGTTGTCACTGATGCTAAAACCCAACGCTTGTACTGTTCAGGATTAAAGGAAGGAGACCGTTGCGCCATCGGTAATCTTCAATTTGGCATCGGGACGATTACTGTAAGCATGAAGGATCATGGTCCTAATGCAGTTCTTCTGCAGCTTTTTGATGCTCAAACCCAGATTAATCTTCTTCCTTATTCATCTCCTTCTCATGAACGCGATGTCCTCTTTGATTCTCATCTCTACTCTTCTTTTACTTTATACCGCTGGAGTAACAGTTCAGGTAATAATTACTCTTCTGAACGTCAACCTACCCTGCAGGTCTATCTTTTTCAAGAATCCTCTCAAAATAGTATAACTCTTGTAGACTCTCAGACTGGTCAACATTATTGTACTGGATTAGTAGAAGACAATATTTGTTATATCGGAAATCTTCGCATTGGTATTGGTTTTATAAATATTGTTGAAAAATCAGTTGTATTGAGATTATTTGATGATGATACCTTCGTTGCTTTTCACACTCTTCCTACACCAGTTACTCCGATAACTCCGGTTCCTGCAGCTAAATATATTTTTGCCCAAGACTTTGGTAGCATCTTTTTTGATGCAAATCTTTCCTATCCTCTCAGCTATCCTGATGATTTAAAGGGACTCTTCCCAGGGTTTGGATATGGAGAAAGTGGTATGTACTATTACTATCCTGTCACTTCGGTACCCTATTCTGTTTACTCCTGCGTTTTATCTGCTCCATTTGGATGCAGCGGAGTTGATATCTCTGGAAAAGGGGTTACTTTAAGGATTGGAATGGGCATTCCTGACGAAGTTATGGATATTGACTCAGTCAGTATATCTGATTGTGGTGCCCTTTTCGATTTAGGTTCTTTTGATTCAACTCAGGAATATATCCTCCATATCCCTTGCACTCATAAATTAACCGAAGGATCTAACTTCCGGGGGGATGTCATAATAATTTATCATAAAAATAGCAGTCTGATTAAACAAACCTCTGCCGGTCAGGTCATATCCAAAGTGGTCTCGGATTACACAAACCGCACTGCAGTTGCTTGCCTGGCAAATTCTATTGATGGAACCAATTCTTCTGACTCCTATTGTTATAGCTTTGACGGCAGAAACATAAACTACGACAGTACTAGTGGCTCATCTCAAGTCATAGTCTCTCCTATCCGTAGAGGTATCAGTGTTGTTGTCGGAGAGTATGCAAACACAATCTCCTTTGAGGATTTTAATAACTCTTTTAGCAAGACTGTCGCTCAGAAGATGCATCCCCTTATTATGGGCTTTGTTCCCCTTCCAGATACTCTCACAAACTCAGTTAATGTCTCCCAGAATTCAGCCAAGGGCTCACAGATCTTTGTAGTGAACATAAATGACTCCTTAAATATTAATACCAGCCAACAATCTATTATAGCCTGGGCATCTAATAACAAACTGATTGCGGTTTTCATTGAGAACTATCAATCTACCTCTTCTGACTTGCCTACTCTGTTTATGGAATATCTTAAACGTTATCCTTCGACGATGGTTCCTAAACCAGGCCTTGTCTGTAATTCTGGCTGTGCATTAAACGGAAAATGCTATCCTTATGGTTACAGGTTTGATCCCTCCCATTGTTCTCTCTCTGGAATCTTTAAAATTGACTCTTCTAATGGAGTCGCGTGTCAAAATAACTTTGAATGCGCTAGCAATTTCTGTTCAGCAAACAGATGTACGGATCCGACTCTATTCCAAAAGGCCTATAACTGGTTTAAACGAGCGTTTGGCGGTCAATAAGCTTTTCTTTCATTATCGATTTCTTTAAATAGCGCGCATCATTCTTAGAATCATGAACTATCTTGGACTTGTTTTTACATTTTTAATTGCAATATTTTTTGTTTCTTATGCCTGTGCGGACCTTATTCCTCCTGGAACAAAAAGCATCCCTATCGTAAACTCCCTGGATAATATCCGGGATTTCCCTAATTTTACCTTTGTGAGCTATGGGGACTGCCCTGGAAGCATGGAAAACAGCGTTAAAGTAATTGATGAGGATGGAGTTGTTCCTACCTATTACAAATTTTGCAAGGTTTATGTTTATGCCATTGCTAACTCTAATTTTGATGCCTCCTTATTGCTCAATGATACTACTCGGATAAATACCTCAGAACAAATAGCATATAAGCAAGAACTGAAGAATTATTTCAATATCTCTGCTAAACTCATTTTATCTGATCTCGAGTTTTCACAGAATGCTCCCGAAACGAGTGCAGGAGGAAATATACAGCAACATTTCATGATCTCTTTAAACACGCCTTCCTCACCCCCTTCAAATTTACAGAATGGGACAAACTCTCAAATAAAGAATGAACCTCAAAACGGAACCAATGCTCCTTCGCTCCCCAATACTTCCTCTTTATCCTCAACCAAAAAGACAGGATACGGCCCTCTTTTCTATTGGTATCTTCTTCTTCCTTTTCTTGCACTCATAGTCATCGTTATAATCCTTGTGTTGCGAAAGCGTAAATAATGCTCATTTTTTATTTTCTTATTACCTTTATCTCTGAACTTTTTCTCTATCTTCTTTTTTTTCGGAAAAACTTTCTGCAAACCCTCTTCTACTGCTTTCTTATCAATCTCCTCAGCTGGCCTCTTGCGCAATTGTTCAATGGTTTGTTTCCTGCCTGTTTTCTTGTAGTTGAACTCTGTGTGGTCTTCATAGAATTCAGTCTCATCTTTCTTCTTTTTCAAACGAGTCTTAGACGTGCACTTTTAGTATCCTTTCTTGCCAATCTTCTAAGTGCCTGTTTAAGCTTCCTTTAGCCAGATAGCGCATGCATAATCTCAATTATTGCCCCGAGGCAAAACATAAATATGAGTATCCCTTTTAAGATAGCTGAATCTTTCATGGTGTATTCTGGATGCCGGTCCCCATTCAATTTTGCACTTCTTACCATTAATAAGATCAATATAGCGGTCAGGCCTCCAGAAATCACGCCTCCGATACCCAGAATTGTCACAAAGTGAGACTTGCCCATAAGATGTAAACCTAACAGAAGAACCATCGGAACAATCACCGTATAAGCAAAGGCGGGTGCCTTATTTTTTTTATAATCGAACCTCAAGGTATCCATCATCGAATTTGACAGTGAGATATATGCGGTGAACATAGTAAGCACTCCCAATAAGATGAATGGTCTCCCAAGAATCAGGGTGGCGATCTCAGGAGTATCCTTTCCTTGAGACCCTACGACAACTAACGTAAACAGGACATATACTACAAAACTTATGATATATGCATAAATAATTGACCTTTTCATTTTCCTCAGGTCATTTTGAAGGATCAACTTGACTTCAGGTATCGCCGTGAACCCCAGATAGGCAAAAAGGATGACTCCGAATGGAAAAAGCGCATTACCTAGATTTATCTCCATAAGATTCCCAGGGGATATCTTATTAGAGAAGAAGATTATCATGGCTGTGATGATCACGCCTACAAACACGATACTTATCACTTCTGCTTTTTCTAATGCCTGAATTCCAAAATAAACAATGGCTGAAAATACCATCCAAAACAAGACACTTATTGGCAGGGCGTATGCTGAACTTCCAAACAGAAAATAACTTACGGACTCACCCTCTGCAAGGAGATAAGCAAGCAGGGCTGTGTAAATCCCGAAGGCCACAGCAAAAAACATGGCTTTTTTCCCTATTTTACCAAGATATTTTCCCGCATAACCTGGAAGCTGATGGTTCTCTTTTGTGCGAATCACTATCTCTCCAAAGTAGAGCATGGTCACTGCCATCAGCACAGCCAGTATCAATAGATGTGCCAAGCCCAGAAGGTATCCTGCCTGCATCATGACATAAGGTATTGCAAGAAATCCTGCTCCGATGATTGTACATACTATCTCTGTTGTTGCAAGAACTGTCTTCCCCATTTTTTTACAGAAGTATTAAAAAAGGCAGTTATTTAATAGTTTTGATATAAGTGGCAAGGGCCCATAGTTTAGTGGATAGAATACCAGGCTTCGGACCTGGTGACGGGGGTTCGATTCCTCCTGGGCCTGTATCTATATTCTATATATTGGAAATCTTTTTAATCTCTCTCAAACTTAATCTAAATATGACTGGCTGAGGTAAAAATGGAGGATGAAACGCTTGCAACAACTGATTTCAAGCTTTCTTCCGACGAGTTCTATTCACCTCAACCAGAAGGATATGTTATTGGCAAGACCAAATATGTCGTCATCATCGGTTCTGTCATCTCCGGTATCGGAAAGGGGACGATTTCAAGCACTCTCTGCAAACTGCTCCATGACCGAGGTCTCCATGTTGAGCCGATGAAACTTGAAGCTTATTTGAATGTCGACTCCGGAACACTTAATCCTTATCGGCACGGGGAGGTTTTTGTTCTCGATGACGGTACAGAGACCGACCTTGATCTTGGAAGTTATGAGCGTCTTTTGGGAAAGAACCTTACCGGGGAGAATTTCATCACCTCTGGAAAAGTTTATCAGCGTATCATTCAAAAGGAACGCGAGGGGAAGTATCTTGGAAGAGATGTACAGTTTATCCCTCATGTGACTGGAGAAATCAAGCTAGCTGTACGTTCTTTGGCTGTCAAAAGCCAGGCAGATGTCATTCTCATAGAAATCGGAGGTACTGTCGGAGATTATGAGAACATGTTTGCAATCGAGGCATTACGAGAGCTTAGTTATGAGGAAGGTAAGGAAAATGTATGTTTTCTCAATGTGACCTATATTCTTGAGCCTGGTTCCTTGGGCGAGCAAAAATCAAAAGCCGCCCAATTGGGAGTAAAGGCCCTCATGGAAATGGGCGTTCAACCTGATATCTTGGTGTGCAGATCAGAGTCAAAGATGCGTGATTCCATAAAAAGTAAACTGAGTCTCTATGCCAACCTTTCCCCTTCTCGCGTATTTGGAGCGCATGATGTTGGAAATATCTACTCGCTTCCTTCTGTGCTCCGTGATGAAAAGTTTGATGAAGCAATCTGCCAAGTACTTCATCTCCAAGAGCGATTTCCAAAGAAAGATAACAGCGATCTGCATGAGTGGAGTAAGCGTATGAGTGTAGATAGTGATGCTCCTGAAATAACCATTGGTATAGCTGGCAAATATCTTGGTGCAAGTGACACCTACATGTCCATTATCAAAGCTCTAGAACATTGCGGCTTTGCATTAAAAAGAAATATCTTTGTGAAATGGATTGACACCACCGTTCTTGAAAAGGAAGACGCTTCTGTAGAAGAAGTATTCCATGGTATTCAAGGGCTTATCGTTCCAGGAGGTTTTGGTAGTAGGGGTGTGGAAGGAAAAATCCTCTGCATCCAGTATTGTAGAGAACATAACATCCCCTTCTTGGGTCTTTGTTATGGTTTTCAACTAGCCCTTGTAGAATTTGCCAGGCATGTCTGTGCATTAAATCGGGCCCACACCACTGAAATCGATGCGACAACCCCTTATCCGGTTATTGACATCCTTCCCGAACAAAAAAAAGTGTGGACCAAAGGAGGAACTATGCGTCTTGGTGGGCATGATGTGCATATCAAATTCGGAAGCGACGCTGAGCGGATCCATGGGGCAAATAAAATCCGTAGACGTTTCAGGCATCGATATGAATGCAATCCTGAATATATCCCTTCATTAGAAAATGGAGGAATTGTCTTTTCAGGGTTTGATTCGGAAAAAAAGATTATGCAGATTCTTGAATTACCTGGCCATCCTTTCTTCATGGCCACCCAGTTTCATCCTGAGTTTACTTCAAGGCCTGATGACCCTGACCCTCTTTTTTTAGAATTTGTCCGTATATCTGGCACAGATGTGTAAGTGGTCTCTTTTTCTAGTGTTATGGCTGCTTTTTTCTTCAACCTTTCTTGAGGAGATCCTCAGTATCCTCATGATTGTTTTCCCTTTTTTTATCAGATGATATGTTTTTAAATTTCATTTACGTCTCGTGCTCATGCCCTTACTGGAGTTTAGTGGGATTGAAAAGAGGTATAAACAGGTGCTGGTCTTGCGAGGAGTCTCCTTCAGTGTCAACTCGGGGGAGATTTATGGTCTTGTAGGAAGAAGTGGCTGCGGTAAGAGCACGCTTCTTAAAATTCTCATCGGGATGAGCCATGCCGATTTTGGAAGCATTTACTTTGATGGTAAAGATATCTCCCATAAACTAACTTATCTGCGAAAAAATACGGGTTTCGCAAGTCAGGATAACCTTCTTATCGATGAACTGAGCATACTTGAGAACAGTATCTATTTTGGCAAGCTTTATGGTCTGCAGAAATCC
>CAIQQL010000118.1 GCA_903873955.1 uncultured archaeon
TCTTCCCAAACTTGTTTATTATCCAGATGATGGGATTAACGAATGCTTCCGGTTCGATGCAAGTAGACGAAGGAGCGTTGGAGAGATCATTAAAGATATTTGATGAACATCGGATTCTTATCCGAGCTTGTAAAGGACTAAAAGAGACACATGGGCCAGGATCACAAGAAAAAAAGGGAAAATATGCATTAGGGGCGAGCAACCAATGGATAAGAATAAACAATCCTAAGCTAAATCAACAATTAGAAAAATATACCGCGCTCACACATAGTTGTTGCCCAGAATGTTTTGATCAGTACTTAAAAGAGTAACATAATACAAAAAGAGTTATAATTCTTTAAGAAAACAATAAAAACCCCAATAGTCTCTTCTAAAACATGGAAACTAAGAAAAAAAACGAAGAGCTCGCACTTGAGGCAAAAAACTTCTTTGATTCGTATAAAAAAGAAATTGGGCAAAGTTTACAGGTAGGAAGAGATGTAGCGATTATCTCCTTCAATCAGGTTTCCGAGTTTTCACCAGTCCTCTCTCAAAGCATCACAGAACTGCCTGAGCAGACTATCGCGATCATGGAAGATGCCCTCGCTGAGTCTGGGCTGCCCGTGAAAAGCCCAAGGATTCGATTTAGTAATCTTCCTAAAGATTGCAGAGTAAGAATTAGGCAGATAAGGGCAAAAAACCTGAATCAGATCATAGAAATTGAGGGCATCGTCAGACAGGCTTCAGATGTTCGGCCTCAAGTGACGAATGCTAAGTTTGAATGTCCTAATTGCGGGGCGATACTCTCGGTGTTACAGATAGATAAGAAGTTCAGAGAACCATCCAGATGTACTTGCGGATGGAAAAGCACGTTCAAGTTGATCTCCAAGGAGATGGTGGACACCCAGCGATTGGTCATAGAAGAATCGCCCGACATGTTGGAAGGCGGGGAACAGCCTAGAAGGATCAATGTGTTCTTGCAAGAAGATCTGGTAGACTCAAGAATGGAAGAACGAACAACTCCAGGTAGCAAGGTAAAAGTCCTGGGTATTCTAAAAGAAGTCCCTGTTCCGCTACAGACAGGATCAATTTCTACAAGATATGATATTGCTGTGGAGGCGAATAATGTCATACCGATGGAGGAAACGTTTGATGATTTGACAGTGAGTGAAGAGGAGGAATCACAGATTCTAGAACTTGCGGCAAGCCCAACACTTTTCAAAAGACTTGCTACAAGTATCGCTCCTAGCATATATGGATTTGATCAGGTGAAAGAAGCGGTGCTGCTTCAGCTTTTTGGGGGCATAAAGAAGGTCAAGTCAGACAAGGGGGCAACAAGAGGCGATATTCACGTCCTTTTAGTTGGTGATCCTGGAGTTGCAAAATCAGTAATGTTGAAGTTCACTGCAGGAATAGCTCCTAAGGGAAGGTTTGTATCAGGTCGTGCGGCAAGCGCGGCAGGCCTTACGGCGGCAGTGGTTAAAGACGAGTTTTTGAAAGGATGGTCACTTGAGGCAGGAGCGATGGTGCTTTCAAACAAAGGAGTTATCTGTATTGATGAAATTGAAAAGATGTCTGAACAGGATAGATCGGCTATGCATGAGGCTATGGAGCAGCAGACCGTAAGTATTTCCAAGGCAAATATTCACGCTACACTGCGCTCAGAGACAACAGTACTTGCCGCAGGAAACCCTAAGTTGGGAAGATTTGACTCATTTACACCGATTACACAACAGATAGACATTACTCCTGCACTGCTCAGCAGGTTCGACATTATTTTCATTATCAAAGATATTCCTAACAAGGTCCAAGATGAGGCAATTGCGACCCATGTATTAGAGGAACATAAACAAGAGGTTATTCGAGATGTTCTAGATCCCCAGTTCCTTAGGAAGTACATTTCATATTCAAGAAAAAAATGTAAACCAAAACTGACGGACGAAGCGATAGATGAGATAAAAACATTCTATGTTCACCTGAGAAACCAGTCGGTGAATAGTGACTCTGCTCAAAGGCCAATTCCGATAACAGCAAGGCAGTTGGAAGGAATCGTACGACTTTCCGAGGCTCACGCTAAACTGAGGTTAAGCAACGAGGTGAACAGGGAAGATGCAAGAAAGGCCATTGAGTTGCTCAAGACCTCTCTTACTCAAGTCGGTTATGACGAAGAAACAAAAACGTTCGATATTGACAAGATGACCACAGGAATTACGGCTTCAAAAAGAAGCAAGATCATTGTCGTCAAGGAATTGCTCTCTCAATTAGAGTCTAAGGAAGGCAAGCTCATGAAACTTGAGGATGTAGAAAAAGCGGCAGAA
>CAIQQL010000119.1 GCA_903873955.1 uncultured archaeon
AAAGAAAAGAGGCGTTCTGTATTATCCTACCATGAATCTTAAAAAAATAGCTTGGGTTTTGATCATTTTACTTCTTGTTATAGGGGCATATTTCTATTTTTTCCATACTTCACCCCCTAAAAAAGAATATGAAGTAAAAGATGGAACCTTATATTACACCTCTGATCGAGGTGTTCCTCAATATTCTATCGCTTTAAAATCAAGTAACGACACCTTTGACGTCTATTCTATTCGATTTAAGAGCAAGGACTTTCTAACTTATCCTACTTTAGTGTATGCTTTGCTATTCCTACCAAAGAATGTATCAAATCCTCATAACGTTCCTGGAATTGTCTTTCTTCCTGGTGGCGGAGAGACAAAAGAACAAGGAGGATATGTAGCTGCTGTGATGATGAAGGCAGGTTATGCCGTTCTAACCATTGACCAGAGGGGAGTAGGTGAAACTGGAGGTTATTATCTAAGCATTCAGGATGACTATTCAGTATTTTCACAGGGAAAAGAGCCAGTCCAGCATCTAAGTGTCTATGACGCCTTAAAAGCAGTCGATGTCCTTAGACAAATTCCCAATATTGACAAGAAAAATGTAGCTCTTGGTGGAGAAAGTATGGGCGCGCGGTATGCCATGATTGCGGCAGCAATCGATTCCAGTATCAAAGGGGTTATTGCAATAAGCGGGGGAGGTTTTGATGTTCAACCAGATGCCACAAATCCTGCAAGTAATTTCTTACTTTCTATAGATCCTGACCATTATGTTGATAAAATCAGTCCTCGACCACTTTATATGTTTCATGGGGCCAATGACACAGTCGTTCCTCTTGCAGCAGCACAACTTACCTTTAGCAAAGCAAAGGATCCAAAGAATCTCTATGTCATGCCTCATTGCATCCATGGCTATTGCGATCCTATGAACCAATCTTTAATCTCGGCATTAACCTCTCTGTCTATTCACTGAGCTTTATCGGTTTCCCGTACCATCTGCTTGCCGGTCTACATGGCCGCATTTCTTACAAGTGTATAAATAGATGTTTGACTCGTCTGCATATTGTGCTCCCAGGTCAACTACATCGCATTGATCATGTCCACATTTCTTACAGTCATGAGGGAAACCAGGTGTTTCAATTCTTCTGAGGACACCTTCCCCAATCTCTATTTTTTTTGATCCTTTGTCAATGAGTGAGAGTCCTTCAATCATCTCTTTCCTATATCCGCAAAAACAGATTCCTATGATTTTGTCATCTTCTTTGCTTAAGGAGAGTATCTTCCCGCATTTTTCACAAAAACTCATCGCACCCATCCTTTCTTACCCTTAATTTTCTTTTTAAGTCTTTAGCAAGCATTTTCGAAGCCTTTATAAGCTTAAATAGATTGTATCTTTTTGTAGAGCCCTAGGAGAGATTCTAAAAATACGCTTCTTGTGGAGTAAACTTAAAAAATACTCTTGCGGATTTTAATTCTTCACCAGTAGCTTTTATTAAATAGTAATTATTAGCAGAGAACATGAAAGTCTTACCCGTGTATCCACGTTGTCCTTCCTCTTTCTGGGGTTTTCAGTATGCATTAGAGTTTGTAGACAAAAAAGTATCTATCACTCCAACCGGTCTTGCCACGGTGGCTGCCATGCTTCCTACCGACAGGTTTCAGATTATGCCAATTGCTGACCTCAATATCCGTCCTTTGAGTGATCAACAAATAAAAGATGCAGATATTCTTTTTACCTCTTCAATGATTGTTCAAAGAAATTCTTTAGAAGAGATCATTGATCGTGCTCATTTTTTTGGAAAGAAAGTAGTTGCCGGTGGTCCCTATCCTACTTCATATCGCGATTTACGTGCAGATTACTTGGTTTTGGATGAGGCGGAAGTAACCTTACCTTTCTTTATTAAAGACCTGCTTGCTGGCACTGCCAAACCAGTATATGATGCGGAAACCGTCTTAAAACTTCCCCATAATCTCCTCCTTACGCCTTTAGGAAAACCCTTGCTAACCCAGACCCCTATTCCAAGATGGGATCTTGTTGATCTTAGTGCATACTCTTCTCTTGCGATTCAATATTCCCGAGGATGTCCATTTAATTGTGACTTTTGTGATATCACTAAACTTTTTGGTAGAGAGTCAAGAACAAAAGACCCTGAACAGATGATCAGAGAGTTAAATGCCATTTATACTACTGGCTGGAGAGGCTCGATTTTTATTGTTGATGATAATTTTATTGGGAACAAGAAAGAAGTGAGGAAATTTATTCCAGTCTTGCTTGACTGGCAAAAAAGGCACAACTTCCCCTATACCTTTTTTACGGAGACCAGTGTTGATCTTGCTTTGCCTGCAAATCGAGATGTACTTGATGGGATGGTGGCGTCTGGCTTCACCATGGTGTTTAATGGTTTGGAGTCAAATGATCCAACAGTATTAAAGAAGATGCATAAGCAGCAAAATCTTGGTTCGATAAACCTTGCTGAAAAGGTAAGAATTATTCAAGAAGCGGGATTAGAAGTCACTGGCGGATTTATCCTTGGAAACGATGGTGAGAGCCCTAACGTCTTTGATAATATCTATGATTTTATTCAGTCTTCTGGAATTGTTGTTCCCATGGCTGGACTTTTGACTGCATTAAAGGGCACTCCCCTTTATGAGCGTCTGGAACTGGAAGGGCGATTACGTAATGAATCTTCAGGAAATAACACCAGTATGTTGGGCTTTAATTTTAAACCTGAACTAGATGAACAGTTCTTGATTAATGGTTATCGTGACTTCATGAGGCGATTGTTTACCTCTAAAAATTACTATGATCGCTGTAGGGTCCTTGATGAACGGCAAGGTCCTCATTTAAAGGAGCGTTCAGTCGACAAAAGCGGTTTGAAAGCTTTAGCAAGAATTGTTTACACGAATCTTCTCAAAAGACCAGACAAGGAATTCTTCAGGTATCTTGCAGAAGTCGCCCTTACGCGTCCCACTCGTCTTCCTGAGGCGGTTACTCGTGGAGTGAAGCTGCATCATTTTAAAGTCATGATTGAGGGAGAATCCGCGGTCGTCCAATACCGTCAACGAGCTGAAGATCTCTACGCTTCTTTTTCATCAAAAGTATCAAAACTCAAAGGGAATACGGAGCAACGTTTAGCTGGCTTAATGAATGCAGAAAGAAGCATTCTTAAAAAAGCTAGACGTAACTATACGCAGATACATGCGGACTTTCGACAAAATGCAGATGATATCTTAGTGAAGTTAACAGAACGAGTCGAGACTTATAAACATCAGTATATTAAGTCTCTTGGATCATCTGCTGTATAAAAATATCTGCTTTAGAAATAAATTGTTCTTGACTATGCTGTATTTATCATCAGTTAGTCTAATTTCTTTGCACCTTCCGGTGAATCAAGTTTTTTTAACCATCCGAGATAATAACCATAATGTCTGTCTGCTATCTTGCTTTGTTCGACCCTAAGGTCCAAGCTATCTTTCCAGATTTCCTTCAAGCTTTTAGCTCTATAAATTGACCCTAGCGACTCTAGACATGCCTTTTCAATAAACTGGTCTTTGAATCTTTGGGTAAACATTATTCCTCGGTTTACCATAACCTTGCCCATTGGTGTAATCTTGACTCCAGTCCCATAGTGCATCTCGTTAAAAAATGGTACAGGTATATGACACGTTTTGTTCTTTTCATATCTTCTTAAGGCAATACAACTTATTGATGGTCTAAACCTTGGATATTGTAAGGTTATCTCTTCTAGATTATTCTGTAAAGTGTTTATCTCCTCAAATGAAACAAAGTTCTCTTCACTAATTTCTGATCTTCCTAGTCTCTTCAAAGGGGAGAGATGATAAAATCTTAAACCTAATCCCGCAAGCGCCCTTCCAAAATCTGGAATCTGAGCATAATTCTGACGGTATATCACTGAGAGTAATACAATCTGATTCGCTCTATCTTTCAACGTTGGTTCTAACCAGTCTAAAACTGTCTTAAACTGCGCTGGATTACGATATAATGAGTTAATTTCAGGAAAACCATCTAGACTTACAACGATTTTCGATTGCGGATTCTCTAACATTCTTTCTATCTTTTTAGTATTAAATAAGAAACCATTTGTTATCACATTGGTACTTAATCTCTCTTTTTGCACAGCATATTTCCATATCTCCTCGAAATCAGGATGCATGGTTGCTTCTCCTCCTCGTAAAGTTAGTTCATGAACTCTCATATCCTCAATCTCATCAATTAAATCAAATACCTTTTTTTTGGGTATACTAAATTTAGGCGGATTCTTTCCTTCAGAACAATATTTACAGCGGAAATTGCATTGTGAGTCAATTTCTAACACAATTCGTGTTGGATAAGTTAATAATCCTTGATGAAATGTTCTTTGGTAATCTTGGCCA